>JAQAZZ010000125.1:0-11064 GCA_032127075.1 Micrococcales bacterium
CCAAGGGTGGTGACGGGACCGACCAGAACGACTCGGCAACACCTGTCGCCGTGGTCGATGATCAGGGCGGGGCGCTCGGAGATCTCACGGACATCGCGGTCGGCCAGAACCATGCCTGCGCCGTTCAGAACGGCGGGGATCGCACTGCCGCGGTGTGGTGTTGGGGTGCCAACACCCTCGGCCAGATCGGTATCGGACAGGCGGGCCCGGAAGAGCCGCATGCGGTGAAACTCACCGCTCCCGGACCGCGGCCGACCCAAGTGACCGCCGGCGGGAGTTTCGCCTGCACGCGCCTGGGCAACGACAGAGTCGAGTGCTGGGGCGACAACACAATAGGCCAACTGGGCGACTCCAGCTCCGCACAATCCGATTCCGCGACACAGGTCGACCTCGGAGGGCGTCAAGGCACCAGCATCAGCGCCGGAGACGACCACGCGTGTGCATCGGTGCGTCGGGGCCGTCAGGAGGCGTCGGTCTGTTGGGGCACCAACCAGGACGGACAGCTCAACGGCGAACCAGGATCACCCACCGACACCACAAAGGTGCCGCCCGTGGACACAGGCCTTTCGGGGGCTGCGGAGTTGCGGCCGGGCGGCTTCCACAGTTGCGCGCTTGCCGATGGCTCAGTCCGGTGCTGGGGCGGCAACTTCGCCGGCGAGTTGGGCATCGGGACCACGACAAGCACGCCCGGGATCCAGACGGTCAAGCAGCTCGACGGGGTGGAGATCCTGGCCGCCGGGACGAATCACAACTGCGCCGCCTCAGTCGACGGCAAGGTCTATTGCTGGGGCGACAATGATTCCGGCGAGGTGGGTCCTGGCGGCGGGCAGAACATCAGCCTCCCCCGCGAAGTTCCCCTCCCCTGACGGGCCTTCTCGGCGCCCACCCGAAGCGGTCACTCCCTCGTAGGTCGGGGCCGGGAGGTCCATGGACGCAAATCCCGGTGGTCCGGCTGGCCTCCATGTCGGCTACTCCGCACCGGCACCGCGGACCGCAGCAGTCCCCCTGAACTTGCCACATCCATTCGCGCAGCCCTCGACACCCTGCCGCGAAACCGCGACCGTGATCGGCCTGCCGGACCGTCTCGCGGACGGGAGGACTACCGCACCGGGGGACCCGTCGGATGCGACTCCAGCCGCCCCGAGACGCCGGTCCGAGACGGGAAGTGGCGGCTCCCGGACGATCGGGTTTCTCGGGGTCGGGCGTGACTCCAGCCACCTCGGGAACTTGGGTTCGACACCCTGGCCGACAGCCCTGTCCAGCCCCCTGACGACGCGGATGGATCGTCCCGGTGACGCAACGCCTAGCCCCATCTGCCATGGCACCGCCATGACATCCGAACCGGTGACGGCCTCCCCCGTGGGGGTGCCGTCACCGGTCGGGGTGCCTCACTGCCTCACTGTGTCACTGGCCCCGGTTGATCCGGGCCTCCCGCGTGAGGAAGTACATCGTCGAGCCCAATGCCAGCAGCGCCATGGCCGCCAACAGAGCCAATGCGATATTGGCGCCGGTCGGTGAGGGAGTCATCCCCGGCGGGGGCGTTCCCCCACCGGAGGTGGTGGGGGGTTCCGTGGGGGACGGCGTCGGGGTCCCCGGCACATCCACGGTCCACTTGTCCGTGGCCTTGACCGGCGGTCCGATCTGCTTGCCCTGATTCACTGGAACCCCCACCACGGTGACCGTGTTCGTGGTGGTCCGGTCGATGCGGGTCGTGCAGGTGAAGCGCCACGTCTCATTCGGGAACTCCCTGGTGCGGTCGTTGGTCAGCAATCCGTTGCCATCACCGTCGCCGCGGACGAACTTCACCGGGGAGCACTTGTCGTCGCTGATGCGCTGTTTGACCTCGGCCAGCGCCAGGGTGCCGGTGTTTGTGACGTCGTAGGTGTAGGTGACCCGGGTCCCGGGCTTGACCTCCTTGGCGGAGCCGGTCTTGACCACTTTGATCCCCGGCTTGCGGACCTCGACTCGAGATGTCGTAGTGGTGGTCACCGTCCCGCCGCCCGGGGGTGTCCCGGTGACTGTCACTCGGTTGATGGTCGAGGCGTCCAGCGACTGCTGACACGTGTACGTCCAGGTCTCGGTCGGGTCGAGGGCCTGGTCGTTGTTGGCGTCACCGGACTGGTACTCCACCGGTGAACATTTGTCGTCTTGCACATCGATGGACACGATCGGGGTCAGCCCAGTGTTCAGAACTGTGAACGTGTAGGTCACCGGGTCACCGGACCGGATGATCGCGTTGTCGGGTGTCTTCTCCACGAAGATCGTCGCCTGGTAGGACTGGACCCTGCGGTCAGTCTTGGACGTCACGATCTTTCCGGCCTTCGGCTCGCGCAGGGTGACGACCGCGGTGTTGGTGATCACGACGCTGCCTTCGAACATCTGCTCGCACGTGTACTTCCAGGTCTCGTCAGGGTCGAGCAGCCCGTCCCCGTTGGTGTCGCCGGACTTGTATTCAACGGGCGAGCACTTGTTGTCGACGAGGCTGATCACTTCCATCGGGGTGTCGGCGTCGCCCGAGGTCACGTCGTAGTCGAACGTGACCGTTGTCCCTTGCGGAACGAGCAGCGAACCTTCGAAGTCGGTGCCGCCGGGGGCGGAGGCGTCCTTGGTCAGGCCGACTCCGGGGGTGAGCACCGTGACGGTGTAGGTGGAGGTCAGCGGCACCGGCGGAGATGTCTGCGGCGGACCGGTCGTGGGAGACGGCGGCACGAACGGTGTGGGGGATGTCGTCACGGTGTTCGTGGTGGTTGTCTGCAGCTGCGTCGCGCAGCTGAACGTCCAGGTCTCGCCGATGTCGAGGAGCTGGTTGTTGTCCGCATCCCCGGCGTCATAGGTGACCGGGCTGCACTTGTCGTCGGTGAGCCACTCGTCGCGGGTCTTGCCCTGGAGCTGGAAGGCCGTCTGGCCGGTGTTCTCCAGTTCGTAGGTGTAGGCCACGGTGTCGCCGGCGTAGGCGTACTCCTTGTCCGCCACCTTGCGCAGAGCGGCCGATGGGGTCAGCACCGTCACGGTATGCGTGTCGGTGCCGGTCACCGGCACACCGGTGGGCGGGACCTTCATCCGCCCGGTTGCCGTGTTGGTGACATCTGCGGTGATCCCGGTAGACGTGCAGGTGAACTCCCAGGTGTCGCCGACGGCGAGGATGGTCCCGCTGCCGACGGTGCGCGTCACTGGTGCGCACTTGTCATCCAACAGGACATCCTCGAGAGCACCATCGGGCTCGAGGTCGATGTTGCCGGTGTTGGTCATCGCGTAGGTGTAGATGACCTCACCGCCGCTGAGAACCTCATCACGGTTGGAGTCCTTCACCACCTGGATGGCGGGTCGGTAGTCGTAGAAGTTGGTGAACGTGCAGGACACGTTCTCGCCGTCCGCGACCACGAGGTTCGCGCCACTCGGGCGGGAATAGTCCGGATCGGTCGCCGTGCCGGTGCACACCGGGGCGCCGCCGGCGAGGTACCAGTCGGTGGGGAAGTTGGGGTCTCCGGTCAGCTCCTCCACGAAGTAGCTGCCGCCCAGCAGCGGGAACTGCGACCGGCTGCCGCCGTCGGCGAGGTCGAACGGTCCGCCGCTGAGCGGATCGGGGCCCCAGTTCAACGGGAACTGGATCGACGGATCGTCCGGAGCGGCCTTGAGCACCTCGACCTGGGCGTTCTTCCGGTTGACGTACTGGCAGGACACCGAATCGCCGGGCTGCAGATCGAACACCGCCGGGTTCGCGGTGGCCCCCGCGGCGCCGTCCTTGTTGCAGGTGATCCGGGTGAGCTGCCAGTCCTGGGCCTGCGGACCGGCCAGGATCTCCTCGACGGTGTACTGCTCGCCGCCGACCGTCGGGTACACCTGGAAGCTCTTGGCCTGCGGCGCGCCGTTGGGGGCCAGCGAGAACGACTGGTCTGCGGGCAGCACACCGTTCTGGTCGCCCGACACGGTGAAGTCGAACGAGGTGCCGTCCGGCGGGCTCGCAGTCTTGTTCACCGTGATGGTGGCCGCTTGCACCTTGGCGTCGGAGTAGGTGCAGGTGACGTCCTCGCCGGCCGAGACCGTGACCCCCACCGTCGGCGAATCCGCCGGGGTCCGGGTCACCGGCACCGAGTTGCCGGTGCAGGTGACGCTGACCAGGGTCCAACGGTTCGGTGCATCGACGGGCACGGTCTCGGTCACGTCAACCGACGTGCCGGCCGCCAGCTGGGAGAAGGTTTGGGAATCACCGTTGCCGAGCTGGAAGTTGCCCGGGCTGACGCCGGTGCCCGATGTGCTGTTGGCGGTGAACTGGAAGTTGGTCCCATCATCCGGGTTCGCCTGCTTCACCACCGTCAACGAACCGAGTTCCTCGTTGTCGTAGACGCAGGAGCCGGTGTCGCCGGGCTCCAACGTGACGTCAACGCTGCCGGTGGCAGTGTCGCCGCCCACCGAAGAGGAGGTCCCGTTCGGCTTGGTCACGGTGCAATCCAGGGAGCGCAGCACCCAGCCGGCGGGGATGTCCTCGTCAACGGTGTAGGTGTTGCCGCCCGGCGGATCCTCCACCGGCTGGACGGTCAGGTTCTGAGTCGCGTTGCTCGGCGGGTTCAGGCTGAAGGTTGTCGAGCCCTGCTGGCCCACCGTCTGCAAACCCACTCCGGACGCGGTGAAGTCGAACCCGCGCTGGCCGGCGGGATTGGCCGTCTTGGTGACAGTCAGCAGCGCCGGCCGCAACGGCTCCTTCACATTCACATAGGCACATGTCACATCGTCGCCGGACTCGACCCGGGCACTCACCAAGACATTCGCACCGGTCGGGTTGTACCTGCCCGACCCCGGACCGGTACACGTCACCTGCTGGCTCCAGCCCGCCACCGCGGCCTCATCCACGGTGATCTGCGTGCCCGCGGTCAGGTTCGTGAAGTCCTTGCGGTCGTTGTTGCCCAACGGCCCGAAGTCCGAAAGCCCCGTCTGGGTGAAGTCGAACCGGCGGTCCGCACCGGACTGCCCCACACCCACCGAGACCGTCTTCAGAATCGTCAACTGGGCCTTCGGCTTGTTCGTGTAGGTGCACACGGCCCTGTCGCTCGGGTTCATCGTCAGCACGACGGAACCGTTGCCGACGTCCGGCGGTGCGGCGGAGCCCTGGCCGCTCACCACGCAGTCGATATCCGTCAGGTCCCACCCGGCCTCGGCGCTCTCCGTGATGGTGTAGTCGGTGCCGCCGAGGGCGAAGTCCCGCGGGGAGAGGGTGAAGTCCCGCGACGCTGTCCCGGTGCCGTCGGGCTGCAGCGTGAAACCGCCGGCCACCGGATCGCTGGGGGAACTCGCCAGGTCGAAGTCGAACTCCGGCCCGGCGGCGGCCGGCTGGACCTGCTTCACGACCGTGAGCACGGCCTTGTCGCTCGGCTCGCGCGTGTTGGTGTAGACACACGTGACGTCGTCGCCGGAGGCCACGCCGCCGGTGGGCGAGACCGTGCGGCCATTCACCTGGTACTTGCCGGAACCGGTCCCGGTACAGGTGATCTGGGTGTTCCAGCCGGTCACGGCCTCTTCGGTGACGCTGATGTTGCTGCCGTTGGTGAGGTCGGTGAACCGCTGGCGGTCGTTGTTGCCCAGCGGCCCGAAGTTGCTGAGCCCGGTCTGGGTGAAGGCGAACTCGGTGTCGGCGCCCGCCTGCCCCTGGGCGACGGACACGTTCTTGACCACCGTGAACCGTGCCTGCGGCTTGTTCACGTAGGTGCAGGAAGCCGCCCCACCCGGCTCCAGCGTGATCTGGATGCTGCGGCCGGACACCGGGACGGTCGTGTTGTTGACGCGGCAGGACACGTCGCTGAAGTCCCACCCCGCGGGGAGGTCCGCCTCGTTCAACGTGTACACCGAACCCGAGTCCTCCGGCACGATGTTGATCGTGCGGCGGTCGTCGCCGTCGGAGTCCGGTTGCAGCGTGAACGACTGGTCGGCGCTCTCCACACCGAAGCCGTTCAACTCGAAGCCGAACGCGGGTGCCGAGCCGGCCGGATCCACCTGCTTGACGACCGTGAGCGTCGCCGCCTGAGTCGGGGCCTTGGTGTTGACGTACTCGCAGCGCACATCGTCACCTGGCTGCAGGCCGTTGGCGCCGGAAACCTCCTTGGCGGTGCGATCCACAGTGACGGCGCTCGAACCGGGTCCACTGCACTGCAGCCCGGTCAGACGCCAATCAGGCTCGTCGCCCTCGGTCACGGTGAACGCCTGGCCTGGCGTGAGATCCACGAACGCCTCGGTGTCGTTGTTGCCCAGCGGCCCGAACGCGGCCGGACCGGGCAGCCCGGTCTGGGTGAAGCCGAACGTCTGGTCCGCGCCGGACTGGCCGGTGGCGACCTGTACCTGCTTGCTGATCCGCAGTCGCGGCAGCCGCTCGTTGACGTAGGTGCACGTCACGTGGCCCCCCGGCAGCAGCCCGGGGACCGTCACCGCTCCATTGGCCAGGTTGCCGCTGATGGGGTTGCTGGGATCGCTGTCCTTGACGCATTCGATGGAAGTGCGGGCCCAGCCGCTCTGCCCCGCCGGGACGGTGGGCAGCGGCGCCTCGGTGATCGTGTAGTCGTCGCCGCCGATGCCGGGGCGCACCCTGAAGTCCTGCGACTCGCCGACGGACAGGTCGAAGGTGCCCGTCCCCGGCTGTCCCGGGTTCAGCAGGCCCGTTCCGCTGATCTCGAAGGGGAAGTCCGCGGTGGAACCGCCGGGGCCGGACTTGGCCACCGTGATCGTCGCCGGCGGAGTCTGGGCGTTCGTGAATGTGCAGGTGATGTCGTCGCCGTAGTCCAAGGACAACGTGGCGGCGTCCCCGGTTTGGGTGATCTGTTTGCCGCCGCAGTCGATCTGGTTCAACTGCCAGCCTGCGGGGATGGACGTCTCAGAGACCGTGAACTCACGCCCCGGATCATTCGCGGGGCCGGAGATCGGAATCTCGGTGTACGCCTGCGACCCGGTGTCACGCAGGTTGAATGTGGCTGGCGTCGGCTGCAAAGCGGGCGCGGGCCGGCTCACTGCGAAGCCGAACTGCTGGGAGGCTCCACCGGGTGAAGTCGCCTTCACGACGGTGAGCTTCGGCAACGGCCGGTTGGTGTAGGTGCACGTGATGTTGTCGCCCACCGCGATTCCGGGGACGGTGGCAGTGCCTGCCGCCAGGTCGAACGATCCCACCGTGTTCTGGTTCTGATCGACGCAGGTGATGCCGGTCAGCGCGAAACCGGCCGGCGGACCGGCCTCGGTGATCACCGCCGTGTCATCGCCTGGGATCGGCTCGAAGCGGATCACCTGGGACGGTGACGGAGTTGCCGCGCCCGGGTTCAACGAGAAGCCCGTGACGTCGGCACGCCGGCCGCTGGCCGTGAACGCGAAGGCCTGATCCGGCGCCGGGGCAGGATCGATGGACTTGACCACGTTGATCGTCGCAGTGTGCGAGACGTTGATCGTCTTCTTCTTCTTGGTCGTGATCGTGCCGTTGTTCTGGCACGGCGGCTGCTGGGTGTCCGGACATGCCCCCGACCACTTGCCCGTGACCGTCACCTCATTGGTGACCTGGGACTCGGTGCTGCTGGGCAACAGTCGCTGGGTGCACGTGTAGGTCCAGGTCGCGCCGACGTTCAGGGTCGTCCCCGACCCGGAGGTGCGGGTCAACGGGCCGCACTTGTCATCCCTCGGCAGTCCTACATCCTTGATGTCGTCGTTGCCGGTGTTGCGCAGCGTGTAGTAGTAGGTGACCTCGGTTCCCGCCGGCACCTTGTCGCCGGGCCCGATCTCAGGTCCGTTCGCTCCGTCCACCGTGCGGCGGGCGGTCTTCTCCATCTCCATCGCCGGGGTCTTGACCTTCACGTTGGTCGTGGTGGTCTTGGTGACCGGGGGTGTTTGCGGGTCCGGCGGCGTCCCTGTGACGCTGACGGTGTTCGGCTCGGTGATCGGGTTCGCCGACACCGCGGCGACGATGCTCGACTGGCACGTGTACGCCCACGTCTCGTCGATGTCGAGCAACTGGTCCCCGTCGGCATCGCCACTGGGTCCGCTGAGCGTGCCCGGTCGGCACTTCGGGTCGCTGAGGTTGATCGCGAGCGGTGTGTTCCCGGTGTTCTCAACCTCGAAGTTGTACCTCTCATCCCACCCAGGGCCGTCACCGCGGACCGGGTCATCGACAGCCACCTTCCTGACCTCGAAGTCAGGCCGGTAGTCGAAGTCGTTGTAGAGCGAGCAGGTCACGATCGACTGCGGTCCGAGGTCCACGTCGAAGTTGTTGGAGTTGAAAGTCTTGGTTCCGTTGACGAAACCGTCCTGGTTGGATTCGATGCCATCGTCCAGTCGGCGGCAATCAGCCCGGTCGAACGTGAATCCGTTCTTCACGTCCTCGGTGACCGTACCCACGGAATCCGCCTTGACGGCGCCCCCGCTGCGCACCGGTTTCCACTGGAACTGGGCCTGGCCGTTGCTGTTCGTCGCAACTGTCTTGCTCGGATCAGTGTCGCCCCGGTCCGGCTGGGTCCAGGTGTAACTGCCGTTCGGGACCGTGGGCGCGACGGTCATGTCCCAGTCGGGCACTGGCACGTGCTGGGCGTTTTCGGCGGTCTGCGCCAGTTTGGTGATCGTCAGGGACGGGGAGCACAGGTCAGTGGCCACCTTGCGCAGCGCTTCGGCGAGCCGATCGAAGTCCGTGACTGTGGTAACGCCGTACCTGTTGATCTCGAACGCCCCCGTGCCGTTCCAGACCTGGGCCCTGCTTTCACCCTTGTTCGGACCGGCGATGTCCTGCAGTCGGCTCCGACTGCCGGCGTTGTTCAGCGCTGAGCCCACACCTACGACGAGCATTCGCGGTTTCTCGCCCGAGGTCTTCACTGTGTTGGCAGCATTGATGCCCTTGTAGAGCGCGTACTCCTGGAAGGTGCCGCTCGTCGAAATCAGGTTCACTCCAGAGTTCCGGAAGGGCTCGTTCATGGAGCCGCTGCTTTGGCCGTTGCTGGTCACCGCCGTGGGATCGCCGTCGGTGATGAAGATCACCAGCTGAGTGCCCTGCCCCTCCGACTCCTCCAGCGCCTGCTGCCAGTTGGTGTACTGGGGGTTGCCAGAGCGTGTCTCACCGTAGGAGTTGTCCCTAGTGGGGTCTCTGTCACCGCCACGGTAGGTGCGGTAGGAGCCCGAGCTGCCAGAACCGCCGGAACTGCCGAACTCGTAGTAGCTGCGCAGAGCGCTGTCGTGCGCCCCACCCTGTCCCAGAGACGCGGAAGTGATCAGGGTCATGGGTGCCGTCTGGCGCGCTTTCGTGGCAAAGTCAACCACCCGTCCGCTAGATCCTGTGTCCTTCAACGCGTCCAAGAATGCTCGTGCCGCGTTGCGGACTTCGTCGTTGGAGTTGCCGATCGATCCTGAGGCGTCAAGAACCAGGGTGACGTTCAGCCCGCACTCCTCTGGGACCTCAGGGTTGTCTCCTGGGACCGGTTTCGGGGCCCACCTCGCAGCGGGCGCACTCACAACCGCAGGCGCTTCGGCCTGCGGCGCGATCGCCGGATCAGCCACCAGAGCATTCGGAGCGGGCGCCACCTCCGGTGCACTGACAGCAGCTTCCGCTGCAGTGGCGAATGCGCCAGCGGCGACCGACGAGGCCAGCATCGCCGCGACGGTGGGTGCGGCGATTCGACGAGTCCAGGCGCGCATTGACATTCCCCCATGTCTGATTCTTAAGGGTCCAAGCCTGAACGTAGCCGTTCCAAGATCCCACGGCGGGCGGTTTCGCACAGAATGCTGCCCACCCGCTGGGCTGCTTGTCCGGTTATGCCCGGCCCGAGCGGCCAGGCACTTCCCCCCAACCGCTAGGGACCATCATTCACGATCAACGTCGCGCGATCGTCAGCGCCCCCATGGCAGTCCCGTTTGGGCCGATCCCGGTCTGGCGCCCTTGCCCTGGAATGAGTTCCATCGTCCGGCGAGGCTGACGTCAACAATCACTGAGGGGGTGCTCACGGCAGAACCTCGTCGAATGGTGCCGTTGGTGAAGCCGGGCCGACGCTACTCTTGGCGGGTCAGCCGCCGCGGCAAGCGCATCCGGTCGGTCGGTTCCAGTCGTTCCCGGGGGGACCGACGTCGGCCTCTTGGACCGCAACTCGGCTGGTGCTACTGCAACTCGTGAGGTTCCGATGAATGAATGGGATCAGATCTCGGCTTCCTGGGATGACGACGAGAGCGTGCGGGCCTATGCGGCGGCGGCCTTTGCCTCCCTGGAGCCAGTGTTGGCGGCGCATGGGATGGCGCTGCCGGGTGGTCGAGTCTGCGATTTCGGGTGCGGCACCGGGCTCCTGACGGAGCACCTTGTAGCTGGCGGCGCCGCTGTTGACGCGGTCGACACCTCGCCCGGGATGCTCGATGTCCTTCGCGCCAAGATCGAGACGCGCGGGTGGTCCGACGTTCGAGCGGCCTCGGAACTCCCAGCGGGATCGTCGGCGAATCCGTACGACCTGATCGTGTGCTCTTCGGTGTGTGCGTTCCTCGACGACTATCCGGCCGTCGTCAATCAGCTCGTCGGGGGGCTGCGACGCGGTGGTTTGTTCGTGCAATGGGACTGGGAGCGCAACGACCCCGATGATGCCCACGGTTTGGCCCGGGACGACATTCGCAGCGCCTTGGCCGCGGCCGGGCTCACCGAAATCCGCGTCGAGGTTGGCTTCGAGATTGCGGTCCCGGGCCGCGAGGGGAAGATGCGACCTCTCCTGGGTCAGGGGCAACGGCCATAGCGGACGCGCCACTTCCGGTGAAGGCGAGGCGCTCCACTCCGGACCGATGGGCGGTCAGGCAGGACAACGCGGCAAAGCTGCCATCCTCACCATCCCGCACCGCCGCATGGACGGCCGCGACGGCAGACACAGCGAGAACAAGTGGGCCTGCCACGCCCGGATGAGCCTCATGCGGGCAGCCGACGTGGATGACCACCACCAGAGGGACCCAGAATCCGTCCATCACTCCCCGCATCCGGCCCGGACCAGCCCAATCCGACCGCCGAACCGCCTCCCCGCACCACTCGGCCAGCCCCACCTGCCCGTGGCACACTGATCCCCGAGCCAAGGCACGGCCCTCGGCGCAAAA
>JAQAZZ010000126.1:0-2859 GCA_032127075.1 Micrococcales bacterium
TACGGCCAGACCGAGGCGGCGCCGAGGATGGCCTGCCTGCCGCCGAACCGGCTGGCGGACAAGATCGGGTCCGCGGGTGTGGCACTTCCCGGCGGGCGTTTCGCCATCCGGCACGAGTCCGGCGACGAGGCGCCTCCGGGCGGGCGCGGGGAGATCGTCTACAGCGGCCCGAACGTCATGATGGGCTACGCCCAGTCCCGCGAGGACCTCGCGCGCGGCGACGAGGCTGGCGGGGTGCTGCGCACCGGGGATCTCGGCTACCTCGACGACGAGGGTTTCCTGTACATCACCGGCCGCACCAAGCGCATCGCCAAAATCTCCGGCGTTCGCGTGTCGCTAGACGAGGTTGAGGCGATGCTCGGCGCTGTGGCTCCTGCGGCGGTCGTGGCAGCCCCGGATGACGGGGTGGTGGTCTTCACCACCTGCCCCGATGCGGAACTGCTGGCCAAGGTGCGCCGCCAGCTGGCCCGCGACCTCGCTGCGGCGGTGAAACTGCTGGACTTCCGGGTCCTCGCCGAACTGCCGGTGCTGCCCAACGGAAAGGTCGACTACGCACGCCTGACGCGGATGGGGGACGGCGATGGATCTTGAGTTGGAGCAGATGTTCGCCCGGGAACAGTTCAGCATCCCGCAGGCGGACAAGGAGACGTTGCTGCTGACGCGGCTGAACGCCCTGACACGGTCCCACCGGGCGGCCTGCCCGCCCTACAGGCGCATCACCGACGCGCTGGGCCACAGCGACGCCGGGTCGCTGGCGGACATCCCCGCGCTGCCCGTGTCACTGTTCAAGACGCACCGGCTGGCCAGCGTGCCCGAGGGCCAAGTGTTCAAGACCATGACCTCGTCGGGCACCACCGGCCAGGCGGTGTCGCAGATCGTGCTCGACCGCGCCACAGCCGACCTGCAGACCAAGGCGCTGACAGCGATCATGTCCCGGGCGCTGGGGCCGCTTCGGCGGCCGATGATCATCATCGACACCCCGAACGTGGTGCGGGACCGCACCCGGTTCTCAGCCCGAGGCGCTGGAGTGCTCGGCATGCTCCCCTTCGGCCGACGCCACTTCTACGCCCTCGACGACGACATGAACCTCGACATCGACGGCCTGCGGGACTTCCTCGACCGCCACTCGGGACAGCCGCTGGTGATGTTCGGGTTCACATTCATGGTGTGGAAATACCTCCACCAGGCGGTGCTCGCCTTGGGCGCCGACATCGATCTGACGCAAGCCACCCTCATCCACTCCGGCGGCTGGAAGAAGCTCGCGGACGAGGCCGTCGGCAACCAGGAGTTCAAGGCTGCGCTGCGCCAGTCGTGCGGCCTGGCCAAGATCCACAACTTCTACGGGATGGTCGAGCAGACCGGCTCGGTGTACCTGGAGGGCGACGACGGCTACCTGTACCCGTCGAATTTCTCCGACGTGATCATCCGCGACCCCGTGACCTGGGCCGAAGCCGACCACGGCCAGGTCGGGGTCGTGGAGGTGCTGTCGGCGCTGCCGCAGTCCTACCCCGGCCACGTCCTGCTGACCGGGGACCTCGGCGTCGTCCACGGCGTCGGCGAACCGGCATCGGGCTGGTCGGGCAAGCAGCTGGAGATCATCGGCCGGGTACCGCGCGCGGAGTTGCGCGGCTGCAGCGACACCCACGCCTACGGCCGGAGCGCCGCATGACGGCCACCACCCGCGAGGCGGCCGCCGCGGCCGGGCCGGCCGGATCGCCGCCGCACGTGGAGACCTCCGATGTGGAGGTACTGGTGCCGGCACCCGACCGCACGAGCGTCGCCGGGCTGATCGCCCACATGCAAGGACGTCCGACCGCCGAACCGTTCGCCGAGGAACGGGTGGCCTTCATGGCTGATGTATCCCGGGCGCTGCGCCGCCGAGGACGGGGAATCCCGGAGATCGAGGCCCTGGCGTTCTGGATGCGCCCCGCGGAATTGAACCGGCTGCGGCTGCAGTTCGAATCCCTCGGCGACGAACAGACCCTCCTCATGCCCCGCGGGACCGTGTTTCACATCCCGCCGGCGAACGTGGACACCATATTCGTCTACTCACTCGCGCTGTCGCTGCTCACCGGGAACCGCAACATCGTGCGACTTTCGAGCCGTTCCCTGGCTGCGGCCGGACCGATCTTGGACGCCCTACGCGACACCGCCCAACAGCACCCCGGCGTGGCCGACACGCTGCGGATCATCACCTACGGCCACGACGACGCCCTGTCCGCGGCACTGACCGACGCCTGCGACGTACGGGTGATCTGGGGCGGCGACGCCACCATCGCCTCGTTCCGCCGGTTCCCGCTACCGCCCCACACAACGGAGCTGGCCTTCGCCGACCGGTTCTCGCTGGCCGCGGTGAACACCACCGCCTACACGGCCCTGCCCGCCGATGACCGCGACGGGCTGGCCGAGCGCTTCGTCAACGACACCTACTGGTTCGACCAACTGGGCTGCTCGTCGGCCCGGCTCATCGTGTGGGTCGGCGACGCCGATGTACGCCAACCGGCAGCCGACTTCCACAGCCGAGTGCGCGCCGTGGCCCGTGCCAAGGGCTACACCGTGGATACCGCCGCTGCCATCGGCAAGCTCGGTCAGTCCTACCGCAGCATGATCGACGGCCACATCACCGGCTACCACTGGTACGACAACACCGAGGTTGTCCTCGACACCGACACCTTCCCCCCCGCCCGGGGCGAGTTCTGCGGCGCCGGGCTCTTCTATCAATGGGCCATACCCGACCTCGAAACCCTCGCCCCCCACATCCGCCGGCAGGACCAGACCCTGACCGCCTTCGGCTTCACCCACCAGCAGCTGCGGGCCTTCGCCTCCTCGCTGCGCGGCAGGGGGCTGGACCGAATCGTC
>JAQAZZ010000127.1:0-4713 GCA_032127075.1 Micrococcales bacterium
CAGCGCGCCGAGAAGCCGGACGGGTCTGCTGTGGAGAACTATCACTGCCAGCTAACTGAGCCATTCGTTGACTTCCCGGGCACACCACCGGAGCGTGCGTTGGTCGACAAGGCGGGGCAGTGCATCTGGTATTCGGACTACTTGCTGGAAAAGACGGGCGAGTTTCTGTACGCCGAGACGTCGAGGCTAACGGTGACGCCGTCCGGCAAGGTCAGTGTGACGGCCGTCTACCCGCCGAACCCGCTGTCGGAAGCTGATTGCGAAGCCGCTGGCAACCCTGTTCCGTGAGCCTGCTGTGCGTTCGGACTCATTGGGCTCGGACCCAGGCACTGCGGTCCACGGTCGGACATCTGTGGTTCAGGCATGAACCCATGGTCCAAGTACGTGGGCAACCGATATCAACTGCATCTACCTCGCACGGCCAGCGTCGGTGATGGCTCTGCCGTCCTCATGCCTGCCGCCCCACGATCGGCAGAACCGAAACTCACCAATAGATGCGGCATGAGGGGTCACGCGAAGCCGCACGCATCGCGGCAGTTGCGCGCGTTCGATCAGGCTGTGGTGGTGCGCCCTTCGGTGGAGGACGCGGGTCGGCTGGGGCGTTCTCGGTCGGGTCGTTCCGGGATCCGGGACCGGGCGAGTGGGCGCGTGGGTGATGCCTTGGGCTCCTCGGAATCCTTATCTGCGACCGGATCGCCAGTCGCAGCAACGCTCTCATGTGTGGCCCCGTCTTGGCGTCCCCACTCAGTTCGAGCATTTCGGTACCGGCTCCGAGAGCCTATTGTCGGGGTTGGGACCATCCAGTAGGTGGCAAGGCCGTCCATCTCTACTGGTACCGCCGGGGTCGTTGCGCGTTAGGTGTGGGCGGTGCCCGCCTGTCGGGCTGAGATGCGTCCGGTTTGGTGCAGCCAGATCACTGTGTCGCGAAGTGCGTCGTCGATGGGCCGGCCGGGCACGCCGAGGTCTAACGCTGTCCGGGAGTCGTCGACCGTCGGATTGGCACACATCAGCTGTGTGCCCTCCGCGGAGATCGGCAGTCGCCAGCGTGCTGGCAACCTGCCGAGCACCGGCGATGTAGCCCGGGCCACGGACAGCGCGACCGATGCCGGCAGCAGCATGGCTGGCAACCTGCGGCCGGTGACCCGCTGCAGTGAATCGCGCACCGCCAGGTCCGGCAGGGTCGTGCTGGGGCCGAAGTAGGCGCTTGACGGGGGCGTCGCACCGATCACGGCGACGATCGTGGCCGCTATGTCGCGGACATCGCCCCACACGATGCGCCCTTTCGGAAGCATCGGATACCGGTTCTTCAGCATGTCGAGCACGATGGTGTTGGTGTCGCCGCAGTAGGGGTCGTGCGGGCCGATCAGCCCCGGGGGATTGATCACCGTCACCGGTGCGCCCCGTGCCCGAAGCCCTCGCGCGATCTGCTCGGACTCGACCTTGCTGAGAAGGTAGGGCGTGCTGAACGACGCGAGGGGTCCGTCGGGACGGATGGTCTGGTTCGGCTGGACCAGCGCGAGGTAGCTGGAGACGTGGACGATCCGCTTGGCACCGGTCTCAGCGGCGGACTCGAGCACCAGCCGGGTGCCGAGCGCATTCGTGGCACGCATGACCTCCTGCTTGCGGGAATCGATGCTGTACACGGCTGCCGCATGCACGACCGCATCACAACCCGAAACTGCCGCCGCCACCGCCTCCGGATCGGTCATGTCCCCGGTGACCACCGACACATCCGTGCTTGCGAACCCCACCTGGTCAGCCGCTGCAGCCAACCGGTCAGGATCGCGAACCAGGACCTGCACCTGATGCCCCGCCGCGAGCAGCTGCCCCACCGTGTGACACCCAAGGAACCCCGACGCCCCAGTGACCAGTACCCGCATGGCGCGACCCTAGGGCAACGGCAACCGGGTCAGTCAAGGCGCGATCGAAACCGCAGCACGGCAACCCACCCGCTTCCCGGTCGCCCGCCACCGGCAGAAGGCAGCACCGGGGAATGAACGAGTGGTCCGCCAACGATCCTCAGCGCACCCGTCGACCAAGCAGTCATTGCGTCCTTCTCGCCCTGGGTAGCCCGACTGGCGGCGGTGTGACGCGGCTGCCCGACCGAAGGCGCGGCCGGGCGGCCTTTGGATGTCGTCACGGCAGCTCAGGGTCTGGGTGCGCTCGCTGGAACTCCTGGACAGCGCTCTCGTCGATCAGCCCTTCCCCAGCAAGCCAGCGCACGGCTCGGCCCCTTGCCCGGGCATCCCTGAAGCCGTGCCAAAGGGAGATCAGGTCGGGCTGGTGCTGGTAGAGCTCGTTCTTGAAACGCCGGAACGCGCCCTTGCCCTGCAGAGCGCGGTGCAGGACCTCGCCGGCGGCGCGGTCGCTGATGCCGTCTGCGAAGTCGGCCATGTCCTGATACCAGACGTAGGACGGCAGAGGGTCGATGGGGATCAGGTCGAGCTCGTCGAGGTCGACCGGGTTCTGACCGTCGATGCCCGTGTCGCTGGTCCAGAAGACCACCTCGCCCGTCCTCGGGTCGATCAGCCATCGATGGTCGTAGTCGGTCTGGTCCGCCAGTGCGGTAGCGATCTCCTCAACATCGATCATGTCCAAGTCGAGCATCCAGTCAGCGTATGACCCGGGAACATGGCGTCACCACACGCGCCGGATCGCAACTAGCTCAGACACCGCCCGCGGCCGACACGGCCAGGCCCCCAACAGCAGCCCCCTTGGACCCCACCCTGCCCGGCGCAACCGCGTCCGCTGGCGGCGGAATGGGGCAAGTCCTTGGGGCGCGGATCGGGCGGACATCTGACCCTGCGCGATGATGATGCGACCGCTTGGAAGGGAGGTACCGGTGGCGCGACCCATACTGTTCCTGACGATAGGCCTGCCCGGTACGGGCAAGACCACGGAGGCACGGCGGATAGAGGTCGAACGGCATGCCCTTCGCCTCACAAAGGACGAGTGGATGAAGGCCCTCTACGGTCTCGGGAACCCGTCATCCGCCTCCGACGTCATCGAAGGACGGCTCATCGACATCGCACTGCGCGCTCTCCAACTGGGCGTCAACGTGGTCGTCGACTTTGGCCTCTGGGGCAGGGACGAGCGCTCCGCCCTCCGGCAAGCGGCGGCCGATCTCGGTGCCGAGGTGCAGCTGCGCTACTTCGACCTCACGCCAGCCGAGCAGCGGAAACGACTTGACCAGCGCCACGCCGAAGAACCGCACACGACCTGGCACATGTCTGATTCCGAGCTCGCCGAGTGGGCCGCCATCATGAGCATCCCGACGCCCGGGGAGCTCGACGGCAGTGAGCCGATCGACGGCCCGCCGACAGGATTCGCGACCTGGCACGATTGGCGCAGGCATCGCTGGCCACCAGCGATCTCCTGAGATATCCCTGCGTAGCCCCCATCCAGGTCCGCTCGGCCGCCGGCACCCGACTGGCTGCGGAAGGCCGCAGGTGTCTCGGCGGTCGCCCTGGTCGGGATGGGCCGATCCCACCTGGACTTGCTCGCCGCCGTCAGGCCGGCCGGGATCCGCCGAGCACTTAACATCGGCTGATGGGAGGGAACGCGACCAAGGACCTGTCCGTGTCCACGCCTGCTGCTCGTGTCCCCTGGCCCACGGTGGCCGCTACCGCCGCCGTCGCGGCTGTGCTCCTCGGCACTGTGGTCGGGGTCCTCTCCCGGCAAGAGGACCAGGGGAACCTCGTACGAACGGGAACCCCCTGGGTCGCCGCCGCGTTCGCCGTGGGTGCCCTCGTCGGTCGCCAGACCCGGGCGTGGACCGCACAGGCAACGGCCACCGCGGCGGCCCTGGCGGCAGTCGGTTGCCTCACCCTGGCCAATGCCATCTACTACGGGGTCCTCAATCCGCTTGCCGACCAATTCGCCCAGACCTGGACAGTGATTGGTGTCCTCGTCGGTGTTGCATTCGGCATCGGCGGCTCCGCCTGGGGGCGATCACGTGGCAGCGCCGGGGGAACGCTGGCCGTTGGAGTCCTGGCCGCCGTCGTGATGAGCGAGGCGATCGGATGGCAGATCATCGGTGACCGCAGCTTCGCTACCACCACGATGGCCCTGCTCCTGCTCATCGGACTCACACTGCCGTTCCTGATGCTGCCGCGTGATCGCCGCAGGCAGGGCGTTCTACTGGCAACGGGAGCGACGATCCCCGTGGTCCTGGTCATGGTCACCGTGGGAGCGGCCGGCTGATCAGGTCCCCCGGGGGCGCGGTGATGGTTGCCCCAACGCGCCCGTTTCGCGGCTACTTGATGATTGTGGGTAGGGCCGGTGTCTGGCCAGACTCGGTCCAGGTGCTCGGCGGGAGGCTCTCTTCGCGGCTGCCCACCAGCGTGATCGGTGTGGCTCTATAGCGGTCTGCGGTCCCGTCGGGCACCGTTGCCGGTGCGTGGCTCCAGAGGGGACTGCCCCGCTCTCAGTAGCAGTGCCCGCCCGGCGTTCTCAACCGACGACGACGGGAAGGGCGAAGCTCATGGGCAGGGTGTTCATCGGGGTTGATCCCCACAAGCTGTCGGCCACGATCGAGGTGGTCGACGACCGGGAGACGGTGCTGGCAACCGGGCGGTTCACCACGGACAAGGCGGGGTACGCCGCGATGCGTAGGCACGTGTCGTCCTACCCGGATCGGGTGTGGGCGGTCGAGGGCAGCAACGGTGCCGGCCGCCCGCTGGCGCAGCGGCTGTTGGCCGACGGGGAGTCGGT
>JAQAZZ010000128.1:0-2955 GCA_032127075.1 Micrococcales bacterium
TGCCGGGATCGTGGTGTAGGTCGGCGGATCGCAGACCGCGCCGGCCGCCGTGTCGCACGGACCAGGGGTGCCCCGGTACGGGTTGGGAATCGGCATGAAGTCCAGGTTCATCGTCGGGGGCCAGAACCACGGTCCGTACGCCCAGCGGCCGAACTGGTTCACGCCGCTTGCGTCATACGGGTTCTGGGCCGTCATGTACACGTGCGGCAGCCACAGGTTGCCGCGGGTGCCCCATGCAGACTCGTCCCAGGTCGGGTCGAAGATCGCGAGTTCCGCGCTGCTCGGGACGAAGGTCTTGTCCTGGACGACGAGCGGGATCGTGTCGGCCGGGCCCGGGATCGTTGCGTTCGCAATCAGGGCCTTCTCCATGTCATCGCTGATGATGTACGGAGCGGCGAGGCCGGCGTACACGTTCAGGCGCGTCGTGCCCCACGCGTGGTCGTGGTAGAACATCAGCCGCGAGGACTGCTGGTTGGTGTAGTAGAACGTCACCGCGCCGGGACCCGGGTCGGGCATGTCGGGCACGTTCTTGAGGCTGACGCCCTCGGGGTAGGCGGTCTTCTCACCCGCGGGGGTGCTCCACTGATGCGGGGTGCCGTCGCTGATCCACGGAGTGGCCCCGCCGTGCAGGTGCGCGACCGTGCGGTTCTCGGTGTAGCACGTGTCGGGCTTGGGAGTCCGACCACAATCGGGGTTCTGGGGGTTCTCGCCCATGCCCCATCTGTTGGCTTCCGTGGGAGTCATGTTGGGGCCCTGGCCCGAACCCATGACCGTGGTGTCCACGGGCAGGAACAGGTCGCCGGCCACGCCGGTGGGCAGCAGGTTCATGAACTTCACGCGCACCGGGCGATCCTTCTCCGCCAGGATGGTCGGCCCGAGGTAGTGCGGCTTGTCGACGCCGTAGACCTGGGCGCCGTTCGCGTCAACAGCCGGGGTGCAGGGTGCACCAGGGGACTTGGAGGCGTTGCATAGGGGAACGCGCTTCCCGGGAACGACGGATGTGGACACCTGGACATAGCCGCGCAAGAGGGTTCCCGCGGCCGGCAGGTCGGAGTGCATCCGCTCGCGGTACTGCACGACCGCGATCTCGTAGTAGTCCGATTCCGGGTAGGTGGTCGTGTCCGGCTTGCCGACGGGGATGTACTGGCCGAGGTTGTTCTCACCCGCAGCGCCCATCCCGGCCAGGGTGTCGACGAACTTGCGCAGCCCGGGGAGGATGTAGCCCCGGCCGCCGCGCGTGACGTCCACGCTGCCAACGGCCATGCTCACGGTGGCCGTCACCTTGGCCGGGCGGTAGTCGCCGACCTTGTCCTTGATCGTGACGACGGGCGCTGACGTGTAGCCCGCCCCGAAGTCGGTGATGTTCAGGGCAACGATGGACCCGTCGCTGCCAAGGACGGCATCTGCCTGTGCTTGGTGTGACGCGTTCGACGAGCTCTTGTCTGAGGCGTCAGGCACTCCGCCACCCTCGAAGGTGACGGTGACCGGGTCGTTGTATCCCGACCCAGGATTCGTGATGGTGACCGAATCCAATGTCAGGCTCAGGCTTGCCTTGGCGGCTGCGCCGGTGCCGCCGGCGCCCATCGTGTTGGTGAACTTCACCGAGGGGGCCTTGCTGTAGCCCGCCCCCGGGTCAGTGACGGTGACGCCGGTGACGACGCCAGTGCTGCTGACGACGGCCGTACCCTCGGCGGCGCGCCCCGCACCGGGCGGGGGACTGAACGTCACGAGCGCAGTTGGGAGGCGCTGAGGGCTGTAGGCGAAGTTTCCATAGGGACCGAAGTAGTGCGGGGAGCCCGTGCCGACGAGTGCGCGGTCGCTGCTGCGCGTCTTGCCCTGCAGGGCATCTTGGGTGCGGTTGAACTCGTCGATAGCGGACTTGGAGATGTCAAGGGCCTCGACCCCGGATCGCTCGGCGGCGGCGAAAAGTTCGTTCACGTCCAGTTTGTTGGCATTGTCTTTCTTGGACTTCACCAGGCGGGACGCCAGATCGGGCAGTGGTGCGCCCTGCAGATTCGGTGGCGCAACGCCCGTTTCCCCGGCGGCGTCGATCCCCGTTCCGACCCCGTCACTGGTCGTGACCATGGCGGAGGCCGCCGGGAGGAAGGTGAATCCGACCAGAGCCGCGGTTGACACGGCGACGATGAACATCTTCTTCATGGCAAACCCCGAGCCCTCAGTTCCGCCGCCAACAGCCGAATTGGCTCCAGCGGTCACGCGGTTCTCACCTGCGCCCAAGACGGCCTGCCTGAGCCGGAACCTCTACAAACCCCCCCGGGTATCTCCACCCTTGCGCTCGGGAGTTGCGCCGGCAAGGGACTAAAGTCCCACATTTAACGTGATCTTTGCCATTTTCTTACCCTTTGGCCCATCGAGGCCAAGGGTCGGCGTGCTGGCTAGTTCTGGGGTGCGCAGATAGTCGCGAACGAGACCACCTGGCCGCCGAGCACGTCCCTGATCTTCTCCGGATTGACGTCGTCGGGGAACTGGAGACCCGTGTCGCCGACGACAAGGAATGACCGGCGATCAGTGACGACCCTCATCTGGTTCACGGCGGGATCCAGGGACTCCGCCGAGGTGACGAGCGAGGCGCAGATGCGTGCGAACGTGGCGTCGAGTTCGTCCTGGGACATGACCATGACCGCGAAGGTTCCGCTGCCGGTCGCGCTTTGGCATTTGACGAAGTCGTCGCTCGAGCAGGCGATCGCGATCTCCGCTTTGACGAGGTCCTCGCGCGCGGAGTCGTTCGTGACCGGTCCACGGTCCAGGATCTGTGCCTCGGAGGGCCCCGATCCGTCTGCGTTCGACGATCCGGAGCTGGAGCAGGAGGCGAGCAGCATGGTCGCGACCAGGGCCGGAACCAGTAGGAATCGGAATTTCACGGGACTCCGTTCGCTCACTACGCGGGTCGTGTGCAGGGCCATCCTAGGCGTCCACGGGCTTCCTGGCCGGGAC
>JAQAZZ010000129.1:0-29478 GCA_032127075.1 Micrococcales bacterium
CAACAACAACTCCGCCGCGCGCGCGGGGGGCAGGTGGGCCAGCGACCCGGCGAGTGCGGCGTTGATCGCGCCGGCGCTGGTGCCCAGGTAGATCGAGGGGCGGATGCCCTGCTCCGCCAATGCTGGCAGCAGGGTCGCCGGCGCGCCCGCCTGGAAAGCGCCGCGGGCGGCCGCTCCGGTCAGCACAACCGCGACAGCGCCCTGCGAGGTTTCGTCCGCGCCCGCTGCTGGTCCGTTCACATGCCGACGGTAGCGCTTGGGTGCCATCGGGGGCGGTAGGCGGTCGTCCGTTGCATGTGCCGTTGGGCGGCGGGACGATGGAAGAGCGGTGCGGACAGCGTTTCTGTTCCGCCGCGGTGGAGGCGATCGTGGCCGATCAGACTTGTGGGCGGAAGACCCCTTCGGAATTGCCGATCAGCACCGGACCGCGGGAACCGGTGACCGACCCCACGCTTGGGATACCGGTGGCCCCGGCGGATGGGCCCCAGCCCGCCAACCGACTGGTGACCATCGGGGATTCCCTCACCCACGGGTTCATGAGCGCGGCGGTGTTCCGCACCGACCTGTCCTGGCCGGCGTTGGTGGCGTACGAACTCGGCGTGCCAGCCGACGGCTTCCGTTTCCCCAGCTACGAATGGCCCACGGGGCCGGGCGGGTTGCCGCTGGACCTCGAGCGGCTGGCGCGGGCCTTCGAACAGCGCTACGGGCCCAAGTTGGACTTCTGGGAGGTCGTCGGCGCCGGACTGTGGGTCCAGTCGTACCTCGACGACATCGAAGACTATTGGGAACGGGGGGCGGGATCACAGCCGCCGCCGACCGGGGACCTGTTCCACAACATGGCCGTCTACGGCTGGGATGTGCTGGACACCGTCGCCCTCAACGCGACGATCGTGTCCGGGCAGATCGGCAAGGCCAAGGACGACCCTGTGTCGCAGTTGGTTCAGGACAACCAGGCCAGAGCCGGCTTGGTGGTCCTGCAGCGGGCCAAGGGGAAGCGCGGCTCCCGGACCGTCGTAGACGCCGCCGCGGCAATGGCGCGCAAGGAAGGGATCGAAACCCTCATCGTCATGGTGGGCGCCAACAACGCCCTCGGCTCGGTGGTGTCGCTGCAGCCGTGCTGGAGCCCCGCCGACTACGCCGACCTGAGCCCGGCGCAGCGGTTGCGCGCCAAGGAGGGCTTCAACGTGTGGCGGCCCGCGGCCTTCGCCGCCGACTGGGAACTGCTGGTGGACAGGCTCCGGCGGGTGAAGGCGGGTCATGTCATCGTGGCGACGGTTCCTTCCGTCACCATCGCACCCATCGCCCGCGGGGTGGGTGGGAAGGAGACACCCGGCTCGCGCTATTTCCCCTACTACACCCGGCCGTGGATCGACGACGACGACTTCGACCCGGGGCGAGACCCGCACATGACCGGTGCCGAGGCGCGGGCGGTGGATTCCGCGATCGATGCCTTCAACCGCACGATCATCGACTCCGTTGCGGCGGCGCGCGCCGATGGATTGGACTGGTACCTGTTCGACCTCGGCGCGCAGCTGGACCGGCTGGCCGTGCGCCGCTACATCGAGAGTCCGTGGGCGCGGCCCGGGTGGTGGCAGCCCTACGAGCTGCCGCCGCAGCTGAAGGCGCTCGACCCGGTCCCGAACACCCGGTTCTTCCGGTCGGGGCCGGACGGGCGCACCGACGGCGGCCTGTTCTCCCTGGACGGCGTCCACCCCACGACCATCTCCTACGGCCTCGTCGCCCAAGAGGTGATCAGGGTCATGGAACTGGCTGGAGTGCAGTTCGCCCACCGCGACGGCACCCCCCGCCCCAGCCCCATCACGGTGGATTGGGACCGGATCCTGGCGGCCGACACCCTCATCGGCAGCCCACCCGCCGCGATATCCAACACCCTCAGCCTGTTGGGGTGGCTGGACCAGCGATTCGACTGGGTGCGCCGCGCGCTGCCGTTTGTGCCCAGCCCGTTGTAGGTGGCGGCCGCCGCGGCGGACACCCGCAGATCCCGCTGTCGGAGGTCCACTAGCGGCGGCATGTGGTTGGCTGGTCCAGCAACGGCGGTGAGCGAGCAGCCGCCCCGACCGCAGAGGAGTCGTCGGTGACACCCGTCGGATCAACCGTTGAGCCCGGGGCCGCCCCGGCGGATCTGCCCTGGGGCACCAGGATCGTCGCGGGGGCGTTCCTGCTGTCGGGAACACTGCACCTTGCGAAACCGCCAGTGTTCGCCGGGTTGATCCCCCGACGGCTCGGCGCACCGACGCCGTGGGTCATCACCAGCGGTATCGCCGAACT
This sequence comes from Micrococcales bacterium, assembly GCA_032127075.1. Taxonomy (GTDB): domain Bacteria; phylum Actinomycetota; class Actinomycetes; order S36-B12. The sequence continues at coordinate 2,290 of JAQAZZ010000129.1, forward strand.
CGTCTGCGCCGGTGGCCTCATCACCAGGCAGCGCTGGGCCCCGGCCGCGACGGCCGCGACCCTCACCGTCATCTGGGTCGGGAACGCGGAGATGGCGTTGCGGCTGCAGCGCAACCCGGAGACACCCGCGTCGTGGCGGATCGGCGGTTGGGCGCGGCTCCCGCTGCAGATTCCGCTGATCTACTGGGCCTGGCGGTCACCGACCCGCAACGTTGCGCCGTCGGACGGGGCCGTGGCCGGGGCATAGCGGGTGAGGGTTTCTGGTGGCCCCCGGGAACACCGGAGGGCCACTCATCTTGAGCGGGTGACGGGGTCCGTTGCCTCGCCGTTGGCGAGGCGCCTCCCGATCCCCGACGTGCTCTCAGTGAAGAGATGAGGCCCCCCGGGAACACCGGGGGGCCTCATCTCTTGAGCGGGTGACGGGGGCCGGCCAATCACCTCCGGCGATCGGCCTCCCGATCCCCGACGTGCTCTCAGTCAAGAGATGTGGCCCCCCGGGAACACCGGGGGGCCACATCTCTTGAGCGGGTGACGGGGATCGAACCCGCACTATCAGCTTGGAAGGCTGAGGCTCTACCATTGAGCTACACCCGCGCGGCGTTTCGCAGTGTAGCCGTTCGACCCTTTCGGAGCTGCAGCCCGTGGCCCGTACACTGGGTGTCCGCCGGGGCGTAGCGTAGTGGCTAGCGCGCCTGCTTTGGGTGCAGGAGATCGGGAGTTCGAGTCTCCCCGCCCCGACCACCGTCGGTTGAATCCGGCCTTTGAGTGAGGAGACCTGTGAAGAGCGACGTCGAGAAACTCTCGGAGACCCGCGTCAAGTTCGTTGTCGAGCTGCCTTTCGATGACCTGGCGGAGGCGGTGGACACCGCATACAAGAGCATCGCCGGCCAGGTGCAGATCCCCGGGTTCCGCAAGGGCAAAGTGCCCCGGCAGATCATCGACCAGCGCGTGGGCCGCGGTGCCGTGCTGGAAGAGGTGGTGAACAAGACTGTTCCGCAGGCGTACGAGGATGCCCTTCGCGAGGCAGACGTGATTCCACTCGGCCAGCCAGATCTGGAAGTCACCGAGATCCTTGATGGCGAGCACATCAGCTTCACCGCCGAGGTGGACATCCGTCCCGACTTCGAGCTGCCCCAGTACAAGGGCTTGCACGTCGAGGTGGATCCGTTGGCGGTCGGCGACAGCGATGTGGCCGAGGAGTTGGACAACCTGCGGTCTCGTTTCGGGTCGTTCAACGAGGTGGATCGGTCCGCCCAAGAGGGAGATGTCCTCCTCATCGACATCGCCGGGGAGTACGAGGGCGAGGAGATCGAGGACCTTTCCTCGCAGGCGATGTCCTATGAGATCGGCGGCGACGGGGTGTTGCCCGGCTTGGATGAGGCCGTGACCGGCAAGTCGGCGGGGGAGACCGGCGAGTTCGTCTTCACCCCGGAGTTCGGCGAGTACGAAGGAAAGTCGCTGGCCGTCACTGTGGCGGTCAAGGCCGTCCGCGAGAAGGTTCTGCCACCGCTGGACGACGACCTGGCGATGCTGGCCAGCGAGTTCGACACCCTCGACGAGCTGCGTGCCGACGTGCGCGGCCAGTTGGAGCGTTCCCGGCTGATGGACCGGGGTGCCGCAGCGCGCGCCCGCCTCCAGGAGCAACTGCTGGAGTCCTTCGACGTGCCGCTGCCCGCCGGCCTGATCGCCGAACAGGTGCAGTCCCATTTCGAAGACCACGAGGCCAGTGACGACGATCACCGGGCGGAGGTCGAGGCGGGAGCACGCGAGGCGCTGAAGACCCAGTTCCTCATGGACGCGATCGCCGAAGCGGAAGACATCGCCGTCGGCGAGGCGGAGTTGAGCCAGTGGCTGATGATGCAAGCGCCCCGCTACGGGATGTCGCCCGATCAGTTCGCCCAGGCGCTCGTCGAGAACGGCCAGGTGCCGATGGCGGTGGCCGAGGTGCGGCGGAGCAAGGCCATGGCAGTCGTGCTGGAATCGGCGGAGATCGTGGACAGCAACGGCACGAAGGTGGACATCACCGAGCTCGACCGCGAACCGGCGGCACCTGTGGCCGCCGAGCCCGAGGATGAAGCCGCCGAACCGGCGCAGACGGCTCCCACCGAGCAGTGATGCCGCGCCGGGCCGGCCGGATTGTGCCTAGCGCGAAACGGCCGACCACCCGGCAACGATCGCCGGGGCGGAGCGTTAGGGTCATACAGACCACAACGCCAACGAATCGGAGGCCGGCGTGACAGGCAAGGACGCGGGTGGGCTGTTGCTGCCGCATGACCGGGGCAGGGAACCCGGCGGAGTCGGAGTAGACGAGACCATCTACCAGCGGCTGCTGAAGGAGCGGATCATCTTCCTCGGCTCTGTCGTGGAGGATCAGATGGCCAACACCATCGCCGCGCAGATCCTGCTGCTTGCCGCAGAGGACTCCGAGCGGGACATCTTCCTGTACATCAACTCGCCGGGGGGTTCGGTGTCGGCCGGTATGGCCATCTACGACACCATGCAATACGTCAAGAACGACGTGGCAACCGTGGCGATGGGCCTTGCGGCTTCCATGGGCCAGTTCCTGTTGTGCGCCGGCGCGGCGGGCAAGCGCTACGCGCTGCCCCACGCGAGGATCATGATGCACCAGCCCTCGGGCGGAATCGGCGGTACCGCGTCGGACATCAAGATCCAGGCGGAGCAGATGTTGTACACGAAGAAGAAGATGGCCGAGTTGATCGCCAAGCACACCGGTCAGCCGCTGCCGACCATCGAACACGACTCTGACCGGGACCGCTGGTTCACCGCCGACGAAGCGCAGGACTACGGGTTCGTGGATCAGGTCGTGACAAGTGCCAGCGACGTCACCGGGGATGGTGGGACAGCATGAGCAATCCGACTGGGCGCTACATCCTTCCGGAGTTCCGCGAACGCGGTTCCGGCGGCATCGAACGCCAGCACAACCCCTACACCAAACTGTTCGAGGAACGCATCATCTTCTTGGGCGTTCAGATCGACGATGCCTCGGCCGACGATGTGATGGCCCAGCTGCTGTGCCTGGAGCAGATGGACGGAGATCGCGACATCTCGGTCTACATCAACTCTCCCGGGGGCTCCTACACCGCGATGACCGCCATCTACGACACGATGCAGTTCGTCAAGCCGCAGATCCAAACGGTTTGCCTGGGACAGGCTGCTTCGGCGGCCGCGGTGCTGCTCGGCGCCGGCACCCCCGGCAAGCGTTTCGCCCTGCCGCACGCCCGCATCCTGATCCATCAGCCGTACTCGGAGGGGCAGGGCCAAGGATCCGACATCGAGATCCAGGCCAACGAGATCCTGCGGATGCGCACCGAGATGGAAGGCATCCTGGCCCATCACACGGGCAGGTCGATCGATGAGATCCGCAGCGACATCGAGCGGGACAAGATCCTCACAGCGGCCGACGCGAAGGGCTACGGGCTCATCGATCAGGTGATCTCCTCGCGAAAGGTGACCCCGGCGGGTGCGCCAGCCTAGTCACGTTCCCATCACGGCGGGGTGGCATCGCGCCAACATCGCAGGGTGGGAGTACCGTCGATAACTATTGGCCCCCAGTCCCGGGGGCCGTTGGGGTAGGGAACCGAGAGGGGTGCATCCGTGGCTCGTGTGGGCGATGGTGGGGATCTGCTCAAGTGCTCCTTCTGCGGGAAGAGCCAGAAGCAGGTCAAGAAGCTGATAGCCGGTCCCGGCGTATACATCTGCGATGAGTGCATCGACCTGTGCAACGAGATCATCGAAGAAGAGCTGACCGAGGGCACCAGCACCACGATTGATGAGCTCCCCAAACCGCGCGACCTCTACGAGTTCCTCGACCAGTACGTCATCGGCCAGGACAACGCCAAGAAGACACTGTCCGTCGCCGTCTACAACCACTACAAGCGCCTCCAGTGGGGCGGCCGTGACCGTACCCGCGACGAACAGGTCGAGCTGGCCAAGTCGAATGTGCTGCTGCTCGGTCCCACCGGGTCCGGCAAGACCCTCCTCGCCCAGACCCTGGCGCGGCGGCTCAACGTCCCCTTCGCCATCGCCGACGCCACAGCGCTGACAGAGGCGGGATACGTCGGCGAGGACGTCGAGAACATCTTGCTGAAACTGATCCAAGCGGCCGACTACGACGTCAAGAAGGCCGAGACCGGGATCATCTACATCGACGAGATCGACAAGATCGCCCGCAAGAGCGAGAACCCGTCGATCACCCGCGATGTGTCCGGCGAGGGCGTCCAGCAGGCGTTGCTGAAGATCATGGAAGGAACGCAGGCTTCCGTGCCGCCGCAGGGCGGTCGAAAACACCCGCACCAGGAGTTCATCCAGATCGACACCACAAACGTGTTGTTCATCGTCGGAGGTGCGTTCGCCGGGCTGGACAAGGTGATCGAGGCGCGAATCGGCACCCAGCCCATCGGGTTCACCCATCACCTCACCGGCGATGGCGTCGAGAAAGACGGCGACGCCGACGTCTTCAGCCAAGTCATGCCCGAAGATCTGTTGAAGTTCGGGTTGATCCCGGAATTCATCGGCCGGCTGCCGGTGGTCACCTCGGTGAGCGCTCTGGACCAAGAGGCGCTGATCAAGGTCCTCACCGAGCCGCGCAACGCTCTGGGCAAACAGTACGAACGACTCTTCGAACTCGACGGGGTTGAGCTCGAATTCGCTCCCGAGGCTCTCATCGCCATTGCCGATCTGGCCATCGAGCGCGGCACCGGGGCGCGCGGGCTGCGATCGATCCTGGAGGCGATCCTGCTGCACGTCATGTACGACGTGCCCAGCCGCAAGGACATCGCAAAGGTGATCATCACCGAGGACACGGTGCTGGACAAGGGCGAGCCGACTGTTGTGCCGCGGGAGATCCACCCCCGCCGCCGCCGCGGCTCGAACCCCGAGAGCAGCGCCACCGCCTGAACCGGCGCCGGGCCACAATCAGCTCGGCGGCTGCTCCAGGTCGATGCGCATGTCCGCCAGGAGGCGGGCGGTGCCCGTTCTGCCGAGGCCCGTCACATCGGCGCCCCCCTGCATCCAATCGGTGCCCCAGAAGCAGATGCTTCGCTCGGAGTCGACCGCCGCACAGTAGATGGTGCCGCCCCGGGGGCCCGGCGGGTAGCGTGTCTGCCGGCCGGTCTTGGGGCCCCCTGCCGCCCGGTAGCGCCGGAACTCCTGCTCCGCGTTGATGCCTGGGACCGTCGACGTCCACACGGTTGCGGATACCCCGTCGCCGACGTAGCTGGTGACGGTGCCGGTCTTGTCGGCTTTCTTGGCCCAGCGGGCGAAGATGTCCCCCGCCGGCTGCAGCGGGGCAGGTTGCCGGTCCAGCCCGGCCGCTGTCGCCGGGGCGGCAAGTGTCCCGGGCACCGTCTCGTCGCCGCTCCCGGTGAGCAGCCCCGGTTGCCAGAACAGAACGGTCGCGGCGACTCCGGCCAGCGCCGCGACAGCCACCAGCCACGGCGCCCGACTGCGGCGCCGCCGCTTTGTTGTCGCTGCCGAGTTTGTTGTCGCCGACGAGTCGGCCTCGGCTTGGGCCGCATCGGCGGCGAGCGTCTCCGTAGCCGGAACCGACCCGTCCTCGTCCTGATGGCCCTCATCCGGCGAGTTGTCCGGCTCGACCTGTTCCCCATCCAGGGCCGCGGGGGTGGTCTGCGGCTCGGCGGCGTCCTCGGGCCCGGAATCCTGCTGCGACTCCGCGGCTTCCACCGTCCCGGCGGTCGCGTCGGTATCGGCGGGTTCGGATGCCGGGGCGGTTGCCTCGGAGGCGTCGGCGTCGCGGGATGCAGCCGCGTCATCGGACTCGGCCGGCTCGTCGGGCAGGAAGAAGCCCAGGGGTGGCGGCGGGACAGCATCAGGGTGCACCGGCTCGTCGGGGATGTAGTAGCCGCTGGGAGGGGGCGGGATGGTCGTCGGTTCATCCGGCCCGGGGCTGGCGGTCCGAGCGGGATCGGAGCCTTCGGGCATGGGCTCTGAGTCGTCTGGGATGTAGTAGCCGATGGGCGGTGGTGTCACCGGCACCGGGGTGCCGGGCAGGCCGGGCACGTAGTAGCCGACCGGCGGCGTCGGCATGGCCGTGGGGCCGACAACGGGAACGCTCGCGGGCGTCGGCTCGGCTGGACCGGGTGGGGCCTGTTCTGGAACCCGCGCCAAGGCGCCGGGCGCTTCTTCGGACTCCTCGGTGTCAGGTGCGAACAACCAGCCGTATTGGCCGGCGGCCGACGGCGCGGTCCCGGTTGCCTGCGGCTGTGCGGTCGCCTCGTCGGCGAACCACCGGGCAGCCGGGGCCGAAGGTGTCGGACCGGGTGACATGCGCGCGGACGCGGGCGCCTCGACGTCCGGCGGACGTGACTGCATCGGGAGGCTCGGCAGCGGCACACCGGCGGCCGGTGGCGCCGACGCCGGGGCGGGACCCCACACCACTGGTCCCGCGGGCTGCTCCGAGCGCTGTTGCGGATCGGGCGGCGGCGCGCTGGCCAGGAGTACCGGTCTTCTCGCCGAAGCAAGGTCCACGAACTCTGGCCCCATGGTCGTGGGCGGCGGTGGGCCGCCCGGCCCCGGGACGAGGGAATCGAGGAGGCTGCGCTGATCCACCCACTCGGGCAGCGGGACCCCCGGCATGATGGCAACCCCGACGCTGCTCAGTCCGCCGGGGGCTGGCGCGGTGCCCGCGGCGGTTTCGGGCGCGGTCGTGGCTCGTCGCCTGCGGCGCACGGCCCGACGAATAACCATCTTGACTCCCGAACCTCCGGTGGTGACATCCTGCCACCGGCTCTACACGGTTCGTGGTGGTTTTCGGCAAGGAGCGGCGCTGAGTCACCCGGAGGTGTCAACCATTCATCCGGAGTTGTCGACAATCAGGTCCACTGAGCGCACCTCCAGGGCGGCTGACGAGTCCACGAGCCGCAGATCCGCGAGCCTGCCGGCGGCGCACAAGTCCCGTTGCGCGGAACCGACCCTTTCCAGGGCTGCCGCCGGTCCGGCGACCTCGGCGACCGAGACCGGGGTGCGCATCCCCACTTTGGCCTCGCTCTTGGCCTTGCGGATTCCGCTGAGGACAACGCCCACGTCGGACAACACATCCGTCTGGCCGCCGGGAGCCAACTCGTCCGGAGTGGGCCAGCGGTGCTGGTGCACCGATCCCTGGCGCCACCACGACCACACATCTTCGGTCACGAAGGGCAGGAATGGGGCGAAGAGGCGCAGGAGCACGGACAGGGCCTGCCGCAGCGCGGACCGGGCCGAATCGCGGCCCACCGGATCGTCGTCGTCGGCGGCGCGCTGCTTGACCAACTCCAGGTAGTCGTCGCAGAAACTCCAGAAGAACGTCTCGGTGAGCTCAAGCGCCCGCGTGTAGTTGTAGCCGTCCAGCGCCTCGGTCGCGGCCGCGACGACCTGCCGCAGCCCCGCCAGCATGGACAGGTCCAACGGCTCGGAGGGCTGTTCGGGGACATGCTCCCCGGCGGTGAGCAGGACGAACCGGGAGGCGTTGAGGATCTTGATCGCCAGCCGGCGCCCGATCTTCATCTGCCCCTCATCAAAAGCCGTGTCCGTGCCGGGACGGCCGCTGGCGGCCCAGTAGCGGACGGCGTCGGAGCCGTGCTTGTCCAGCAGAGCCATCGGGGTGACCACGTTGCCCTTGGACTTCGACATCTTCTTGCGGTCCGGGTCGAGGATCCAGCCGGAAATGGCAGCGTCGGACCAGGGCAGCCGGTCGTCTTCGAGGTGGGAGCGCACAACCGTGGCGAACAGCCAGGTTCGGATGATCTCGTGGGCCTGCGGCCGCAGATCCATCGGTGCGACCCGTTGCCAGAGATCGGGGTCAGTGGCCCAGCCGCCTGCGATCTGCGGGGTCAGCGATGAAGTCGCCCACGTGTCCATGACATCCGGATCGCCCATGAAGCCGCCCGGGACGCCGCGCTGGTCCTCGGTGTACCCGGGTGGGGGGTCGCTCTGCGGGTCGATCGGCAGGGACGCCTCGTCGGGGACCAGTGGATCGGCGTACACCGGCTCACCGCTGTCGTCGAGGCGGTACCAGACCGGGAACGGGACACCGAAGAAGCGCTGCCGGGAGATCAACCAGTCACCGTTGAGCCCAGACACCCAGTTCTCGTAGCGCACACGCATGTTCTGGGGGTGCCAGTGCAGCTGGGTGCCGCGGTCGATGAGCTGCTGCCGCAGTTCCTCGTCCCGCCCGCCGTTGCGCAGGTACCACTGCCGGGTGGTGACGATCTCCAGCGGCTTCTCGCCCTTCTCGAAGAACTTCACCGGATGGGTGATGGGTCGCGGGTCGCCATGCAGATCCGCGGACTGCCGCAGCAGCTCCACCATCCGCTGCTGCGCGGTGAAGACGGTGGCGCCCGCCAACTGCTCGTATGCGGAGCGGCCCTCATCGCTGGTGATCCACTCCGGCGTGTGGGGGATGATCCGGCCGTCCCACCCCAGGATGGGTCGGGTCGCCAGGTCGAGCTCGCGCCACCACGTGACGTCGGTGACGTCGCCGAAGGTGCAGATCATGGCGATGCCGGATCCCTTCTCCGGATCTGCCAGCGGGTGTGCGACCACGGGCACCTCGACTCCGAAGACCGGTGTGGTGACCGTGGAACCGAACAGCGCCTGGTAGCGGTCGTCGTCCGGGTGGGCGACCAGCGCCACACAGGCGGCCACGAGTTCCGGGCGGGTCGTCTCGATGAACACCTTGTCGCCGTCGTGGCGGTGGAAGGACACCCGGTGGTAGGACCCGGGCCGTTCCCGGTCCTCCAGCTCGGCCTGTGCCACCGCGGTGCGGTAGGTGACGTCCCACAATGTGGGCGCCTCGGCCTGGTAGGCTTCGCCGCGGGCCAGGTTGTGCAGGAACGCTCGCTGTGATGTCAGGCGGGCGTTGTGATCGATCGTCTGATAGGTCTGGGTCCAATCCACGCTGATGCCCAGGTGGCGCCACAACGCCTCGAACTCCTTCTCGTCCTCGGCGGTGAGCTGCTCGCACAGATGCACGAAGTTGCGCCGGCTGATCGGGAGTTGCCGCTTCTTGTCGGGCTTGTCCGGGGGGACGAACTCCGCGTCGTAGGGCAGGCTCGGATCGCAGCGGACGCCGAAGTAGTTCTGCACCCGCCTCTCGGTGGGCAGACCGTTGTCATCCCAGCCCATCGGATAGAAGACCGCTTTGCCCTTCATCCGCTGGTAGCGGGCGATGCAGTCGGTGTGGGTGTAGGAGAACACGTGCCCGACATGCAGCGACCCGCTGACCGTCGGCGGCGGCGTGTCGATGCTGTAGATCTGCGACCGCGCCTTGCTGCGGTCGAAACGGTACGTCTGTTGCTCCTCCCACACGGCCGACCACTTGTCCTCCAGCCCCTCCAGGGCGGGGCGGTCCGGCATTGTGTGGACGTGGGCGGCGGCGGTCTGGGTCATGGTTGCCGATTCTATTGCCTGCCGGGGGTCGCACCGGCCAAGTGGCCGACCGCGGGCGGCATAGACTGCGGGGATGAGCGAGCTGTCGGATATGCCTGTGATCAGCGATGTGATAGACGAGTTGCTCGATCGGCAGCCGGAGTCCGACATGGTGCCGACGCTGGACCGGGTGGCCGCGGTGATGCAGCTGCTGGGAGACCCGCAGCTGTCGCTGCAAGTGATCCACCTGACCGGGACCAACGGCAAGACCTCCACGGCGCGGATGATCGAATCGCTGCTGCGGGGGGCGGGCCTGCGCACCGGCTTGTTCACCAGCCCCCACCTGCACCACATCACCGAGCGGATCTGGCTGGACGGTGAGGCGATCAGCGACGAACAGTTCGTCGCGGTCTATGAGGACATCCGCCCGCTCGTGGCCATGGTCGACGCCCGCGAGGAAGCTGAGGGCCGGCCGGTGCTCACGTTCTTCGAGGTGCTGACCTGCCTGGCGTTCGCCGCATTCGCCGATGCCCCGGTGGACGTCGCGGTGGTGGAGGTGGGAATGGGCGGCCGCTGGGACGCCACCAACGTCGCAGACGGACGGGTGAACGTCGTCACGCCGATCGCCGTCGACCACGCCGACTGGCTCGGGGACACCCCGGAACGGATCGCCGCCGAGAAGGCCGGCATCATCAAGCCGCACTCCGTAGCGGTGATCGCAGAGCAGGAACCATCGGTGCTCGATGTCCTCCTCGAGCACTGCCGGACACACTCCGCCCGCGCATTGTGCTTCGGCCGCGAGTACGGCCTGGAGTCCCGCGCGGTCGCCGTAGGAGGACAAGTACTCGAGATCCGCGGCCTCGGCGGAACCTACGATGAGATCTTCCTCCCGCTCATGGGAGGGCATCAGGCGGAGAACGCCGCAGTCGCCGTCGCAGCGGTGGAGGCGCTGCTGGTCGAGGGCGAACCCCTCGACGAGCGGGTGGTGGATGCGCTCGGCAGCGTCGTCAGCCCCGGGCGGCTGGAGGTCGTGGCACGCAAGCCGACGCTGCTGGTGGATGCCGCGCACAACCCGGCGGGAGCGCATGCACTGGCCGCGGCCGTCTCGGACTCCTACCGTTTCGCCGACCTCATCGTGGTGCTGTCGATCATGGCGGACAAGGACGTGGCCGGGATCCTCACAGCCCTGGAGCCGGTGGCATCGATGGTGGTCGTCACCCGCAACAGTTCGTCCCGCGCGGCCCAGGCGGACTATGTAGCAGCGTTGGCAGGCGAGATGTACGGCGACGGCCGCGTGGTCCTGCAGGCCGACTTCGGCGAGGCCATGTCGGCGGCGATTGCCCTGGCCACCGAGCGCGGCGGCGGGGTGTTGGCCACCGGGTCGGTGGTGACGGCCGCAGATGCCGCCCGCTGGGCGGGCGAACACCGCGGCGGCCGCGGATGAGGGTCCTGGCGTCCGCGGTCCTCACGTTCGAGTGGATCGTCCTGGCACTGGCGATCCCCGTGGCGGTGAACGTCGCCGGGGTGGATCCGGCACCGGTGTGGATGGTCTTCGCCGCCGCGACGGTTCTCATCGTCGCCGCCCTGGCGTTGTTGCGAACGCCCGCCGGGGTGTGGCTGGGGTGGTCGGTGCAGGTGCTGGCCCTGCTGTCGGGCATCGTCGTCCCCCTCCTGGCCGTCATGGGGGCGATCTTCGCCGGCCTCTACTACGCGGCCATCCGGTTGGGGACGAAGGTGGACCGGATCAAAGCCGCACGGTTGGGTGAGGGCGGTGCAGACACGGCCCCGGCGGCGGGGACAATGGCTGAGCCGGACAACCGGCCTTGAGCCGCGCACATGCGGAAGGAGCACGATGAGCGAACGCACACTGATTCTGGTGAAACCCGACGGGGTCGCTCGTGGACTGGTGGGCGAGGTGGTCTCCCGGCTGGAGCGCAAGGGTTTCTCGCTCGTGGCGCTTGAGCTGCGGACCATCGACGTCGACACAGCCTCGCGGCACTACGCCGAACACCGGGGCAAGCCGTTCTTCGACGACCTCGTCGCCTTCATCACCGGCGGGCCGCTGGTTGCCGGCGTCGTCGAGGGGCCCGACGCGATTGCGTCTTGGCGCACCATGATGGGGGCCACCAACCCGGCCAATGCCGCCCCTGGAACGATCCGCGGCGACCTCGCCGTCGAGATGCAGAACAACGTGGCCCACGGGTCCGATTCCCCGGAGTCCGCGCAGCGCGAGATCGGCATCTTCTTCCCCGGACTGTGAACCGTCCGCGACGGGGGGCCGGCTCTCCGCGAACCGCCGCACGACATCTACCGGATGAGCCGGAAGTGGAAGTACAGTAGCGCCCTGACGGCCGGGAGAGGGTGCCGTCGGATTGCTGGGGAGAGCGGCCGCCCGGCGGTCGCGGTTGGGGTGCACCATGGGGTTCGAGACCGCTGTCATGGGGCGGGATCTCGCCGTCGACCTCGGCACCGCAAACACACTGGTCTACGTCAAAGGCCGGGGCATCGTCGTCGACGAGCCGAGTGTGGTGGCCATCGAGGACGGCTCAGGCGCGGTCATCGCAGTCGGGGCGCGCGCCAAGGAGATGCTGGGACGCACCCCGGACGAGGTCCACACGATGCGGCCGCTGTCGCAGGGGGTTATCGCCGACTTCGAGGCCACCGAAGACATGCTGCGGCACTTCATCCAACGGGCGCAGCCGCGGCGGGCGCTGGCGAAGCCGAGGGTGGTGGTGTGTGTTCCGTCGGGGATCACGGGTGTGGAGCGCAGGGCGGTCGAGGACGCCGGCTACGCCGCGGGCGCCCGCCGTGTGTTCCTGATCGAAGAGCCGATGGCAGCCGCGATCGGTGCCCGGCTGCCCGTCTACGAGGCCGCAGGCAGCATGATCGTCGACATCGGCGGCGGTACGACCGAGGTGGCGGTGATCTCGCTGGGCGGTGTTGTGGTGAGCATGTCCGCCCGCGTCGGCGGCGACGCGATGGACGACGCGATCATCCAGCACATGAAGAAGCACTACTCGCTGCTGCTGGGGGAGCGGACCGCCGAGAGGCTGAAAATCGCCGTAGGTTCGGCCTACCCGACCCCGCAGGAGCCTGACGCGGAGATCCGCGGGCGAGACCTCGTCAGCGGCCTGCCGCGCACCGTCGTCGTCAGCGCCCGAGAGGTCCGCGACGCGCTCGACGATCCGGTGACCGACATCATCGATGCCCTGCGCAGCACGCTGGACCGCACCCCGCCGGAACTGGCCGGGGACGTCATGGACCGCGGCATCGTGCTGACCGGCGGGGGTGCGCAGCTGCAGGGCCTGGACGAGCGGCTGCGCCACGAGACGCAGATGCCGGTGCGCGTGGCACCCGACCCGCTGCGGTGTGTGGCCCTGGGTGCGGGCCGCTGCGTGGAGGAGTTCGCCGCCCTCGAGCCGCTGTTGATGAACCGGCCGAGGCGGTGAGCCGGTGGCTGCCCAGACCGGCGAACGCGCCGCCCCGCCGCCCTTGGCCCGATCCAGGCGCCGAGGCGGGCCGTCATCCCGGCCGACTGTGCTGCTGCTCGCGCTGGCCGCCATCTCCCTGATGCTGGTCGATGTCCGGGGCGGGGCGACGGTTCAGCTGCGCGCGGTGGCAGCCGCCCTGGGCGGACCGGTGCAGGAGTGGGCCGACGCGACCATCGGTGCGGTGCGGGTGGTGCCGCAGGGGCGGCAGGACGCCGCTGCCGCACAGCAGGAGGCCGCTGAGCTGCGGCGGCGGAACAACGAGCTGACCCTGCAGGTTGACCGGCTGGAACAGCAGCTCCGGGCCGACGCCGGAGGTGATGCGCTGCCGACCCCGCTGCGGACCCTGCCGGCGACTGTCGTCGCCGCCGGCCCCGGCTATGGGCGCACCACCCTCACCCTGGACGTGGGCAGCAGCGACGGCGTGGCGGAGGACACCGCTGTGATCGCTGGCGGCGCCGTCGTCGGCAGGATTCTCCTGGCGGGTCCCACCACCAGCACGGTGCAACTAATCACCGACCCGGACAGCCGGGTGGCCGTGAGGCTGCGCGGCTCCCGGGAAACGGCCCTGGCGGCGGGTACGGCGGACCCGAACAGCATCACGCTGCAACTGTTCGACGCGCTGGTGGACGTCGTCCCCGGCGAGCGGGTGGTCACGGTCGGTTCGCCGAATGGTCGGCCTTTCCCGGCAGGACTGACCATCGGCACCGTCAGCGGGGTATCCGGATCGGTGGGCTCGCTGCAGCGCACGGTGAGGATGCAGCCCGCGGCAGATGTCACCGCACTGGACCGCGTGTTGGTGCTGCTGCCCACGGGGGACGCCGCCCGCGCATCGGGAGCCGTGCAATGACCCCGCGGCAGTGGCAGTACTTCGTGATGGGAGCCCTGGTGGTGGGGGCGGTCATCCTGCAAGGGGTTGTGGTCGCCCGCGTCCCACTCCCGGGCCCGCCGCTCGGCCTCGTCCTGGCGGTGGTCATCGCGGTGGGGCTCGGCGGCGGCAGCAACGCCGGCGCGGTGGCCGGCTTCACCGGCGGAGTGCTCCTCGATCTCCTGCCGCCCGCGCAGACCACCCTCGGAGTCACCGCCCTTGTCCTGCTGCTCGCCGGCGCACTGGCCGGGAGGGTGCCCGACCCGAGGGGGCTGGCGCCCGCACAACTCGCGGCGGTGGCGGGCGGGTTGTCGGCGGCGGCATGGGTCACGGCGCAAGCGCTGTTCTGGGTGCTGGGCGATCCGGTCGCGCCGGTGTCGTGGTTCTTCATCTACGTGGCCGGCACCACACTGCTGTGCCTCGTGGTGGTCCCCGCGGCCACGTGGGCCATCCGGCGCATCGGCATCGGTCACCGGCGGCGGCGCCGGACCCGACGGCCGACGCCGGCAGGACCCCGCCCATGATGTCGCGCACAACGTCGCGGCTGCTGCTGTTGGGGGTCCTGCTCGGGTGCCTGCTGGTGACCCTGGCGGCCCGCACGGCGCAGCTGACAGTGCTGCGCGGGCCCGATCTCGCCGCTGCGGCCGAGCAGAACCGGTTGCGGGAGCTGTCCGATCCCGCGCCGCGGGGGCTGATCCTGGATTCGTCGGGTCTGCCTCTGGTCGGGACCAGCCAGAGCGCTGCGGTCTCGATCGACCGCAAGACCCTGGCCGACCAGCCGGACGGGGGCGCCGGAGTGCTGGGTGAGGTCGCCGCCGCGCTCGGGCTCACCGTCCGGCAGCTGCGGCAGCGGCTGACACCGTGCAGCGAACCGGACTCGCCGCCCCGACCCGTCTGCGACGACGGCTCCCCGGCAGCACCCGTGGTCATCGCCACCACCTCGGCGGGGGAGGAGCAGCTGCTGCGCCTCGCCGAATCACCCGGCCGGTACCCGGGGGTCGAACTCACCGCCACCGTGCAGCGGACCTACCCCCTGGGCAGCATCACCGGGGGCCACGTGCTCGGCTACCTCGGGGAGGCTTCGGCGGACGAAGTTGCGGCGACCGCGGGCTCCGCCACCCCGCTGGCACCCGCCGATGTCGTCGGTCGCGGCGGTCTGGAACAGCAGTACGACGCCGACCTGCGCGGTGAGGCCGGCCAGCGGTACGTGTCCATCGACGCGCAGGGACGGGTACAGGCCACACAGCAGTCAACTGCCGCGGTGCCCGGCAACAACCTGATCACATCCATCGATGCCACGCTGCAGGCGCGCGTCGAGCAGGAACTTGCCGAGGCGCTGCGGCGGACCTCGAGCCGCAAGGCCCGCGGAGCCGCGGTGGTCTTGGCGGCCGACACCGGTCGGGTGCTGGCGCTGGCGTCGCAGCCGGACTATAACCCGCGGGACTGGGTCGGCGGCATCTCCGAGCGCCGCTACCAGCAGCTGTCGGACTCCGGCTCCCTGGTCGACTACCCGGTGCAGGCGCAGGTGCCGCCCGGTTCGGTGTTCAAACCGATCACCGTGGTGGCCATGCAGCGCAAGGGGTACGGGCTCAACGACTACTACGAATGCCCGCCCGACTACACCGCGGGCGGGCGCACCTTCACCAACTTCGAGTCCGAGGCCTTCGGATCGATCCCGCTGCGCCGCGCAATCGAGGTCTCCTGCAACACCGTGTTCTACCGGGCTGGGGACCGCCTGTGGCAGCGGGGCGGCGGGGAACGGGCGGACAGCGGGGAGATCGACCCCGTCGCCAAGGCGGCGGCCGACTTCGGGCTGGGGCGTGCCACCGGGATCGACCTGCCGGCGGAGAGCAGCGGGATGGTGTCCAGCCCAGCGGCCAAATATTCGCTGTGGGAGCAGCGCAAGCAGTCCTGGTGCACCGCCGCCAAGAAGGGATACCCACGCGTTCGGGAGGGCAACCCCGCGAAGGCGGACTACTACACCGCCCTGGACCGGGAGAACTGCCGGTCGGGGAACCGGTGGCGCCAAGGCGACGCGATCAACGCTGCCATCGGCCAGGGCCTCACGACCGTCACCCCCCTGCAGATTGCCTCGGCCTATGCGGCCATCGCCAACGGCGGCCGATTGGTGCAGCCGACGGTGGCCCGTGCCGTGGTGGCGTCCGACGGCCGGCTCGTGCGTGCGATCGCTCCGGCGGACCGGGGCGAGGTGCGAGTCCCCGCCGGCACGCTGCGGTTCCTGCGAACCGCGATGACCGGGGTTCCCGCGCGCGGCACGGCAGCCACCGCGTTCGCGGGCTTCCCGCTGCAGCGGCACCCCGTGGCGGGCAAGACGGGCTCGGCGCAGGTGGCGGGCAGCAAGTCGACTTCCTGGTTCGCGTCTTTCGCCCCCGCCGACGACCCGGAGTACGTCGTCGTGGTGATGATCACCGAGGGCGGCACCGGCGGCGAGAACGCCGCGCCCGCGGCGCGCGGCATCTACGAGACGCTCTTCGGTGTCGGGGTCGATGCCGCGTTTCCGCGCAGCGGTCCACCCGAGGCGATCCCCGACGTGGCGGGGGTGCGGCCATGACCCTGCTCGAGCGGCGACGCGGCGAGGCGCCTCGGCGAGGCCGCGGCCGCCCCGGGCCGAACCTCGCCCAGTGGGACTGGGTGCTGCTGGCGGCCGCGACGGCGCTGTCGCTGTTCGGCTGTGTCCTGGTCGCCTCCGCGGGTGGGGAGGAACTGGGCCGGCGGCAGTTCCTGGCGCTGCTGGCGGCGATGGCCGTGGGCTATCTGGTGACCCGCGTTGAGCCGCGGTCCCTGCGGGCGTGGGCGCCCGCGCTCTACGCCGCGTCCCTCATCTTCGTCCTGCTGGCCTTCACCCCCCTGGGTGTGGAGATCGCGGGAGCGCGGGCGTGGGTGGCGCTCCCGCTGGGGTTCACGCTGCAGCCTTCGGAGTTCGCCAAGCTGGCGCTGGTGGTGGCGTTGGCCGCGACTCTGGCCGGGGGCCGCGGCGAGGTGGAGCCCGACAACCGGACCGTGGCACAAGCGCTGGCCATCGCTGCAGTGCCGATCGCACTGGTGCTGATCGGCAACGACACCGGTTCGGCCTTGGTCATCACGGGGATCGTTGCCGCGATCATGTTCGTGGCTGGGGTGTCCTGGCGCTGGCTGGCCGGGCTGGCCGCGTCCGGCGGCGTCCTGGTGCTGGTGGCAGTGGCCACCGGGCTGCTCGCCGACTACCAGCTGCAGCGGTTGGTCGCCTTCATCGACCCGTCGGCGGACCCGACCGGGTTCGGCCTCAACACCATCCAGTCGCGGATCGCCATCGGCTCGGGAGGCGTGTGGGGCCAGGGGCTGTTCGCGGGCACCCAGACCCAAGGCGGCTTCGTGCCCGTCAACGACTCCGACTTCATCTTCAGCGTCGTCGGCGAAGAGGCGGGACTCGTCGGCGCTCTGGCCGTGATCTTCCTGACCGGCATCATCCTGTGGCGGGGCTGGCGGATCGCATTGGATGCGCGGGACATGTTCAACCGACTCGTCGCCGTGGGTGTCGTCGCCTGGTTCGGCTTCCAATCCTTCGAGAACATCGGGATGGCGCTGGGCGTCACGCCGGTCACCGGAGTCACGCTGCCGTTCGTGTCCTACGGCGGTTCATCGATGATCGCCGCCTGGGTGGGCATCGGCCTGCTGCACCTGGTCCGCCTGGCCTCGTCGCCGCGGCGCGGCTGACTCGGGGGCGCAGCGATGCCCGCCAGCCCGTAGCCTTGGGGGGTTGTCGCCGAACGTCGGAGGGCCTGTGACCGCGGACTCGCTGTACCCCTTGCTGGAACCGCTGCTGCCCCACGTGCGCAAACCGATCCAATACGTCGGCGGTGAGGTGAACTCCATCGCCAAGGACTGGGATGCCGTCGATGTCCGCTGGGCCCTGCTGTACCCGGACGCCTACGAGGTGGGCTCGCCCAACCAGGGCGTCCAGATCCTCTACGAAGTGCTCAACGAGCTGCCCGGTGTTCTGGCCGAACGGGCGTACGCGATGTGGCCCGACATGGAGGAACAGCTTCGCCGGCACGGCCTGCCGTCGTTCACGGTGGACTCGCAGCGGCCCCTGGGCGACTTCGACGCCATCGGGGTGAGTCTGGCGACCGAACTCGGCTACACGAACCTGCTCACCTGCCTCGATCTGGCAGGGATGCCGCTGCATGCCGATGAGCGGACCGACGGCCATCCGCTGGTCATCGTCGGCGGCCACGCGGCCTTCAACCCCGAGCCCATCGCACCCTTCATCGATGCCGCAGTGCTGGGCGACGGCGAGGAGCCGGTGGTCCGGATCTCCCGATTGCTGTCGACGTGGAAGGCCGAGGGCCGGCCCGGCGGCCGCGAAGGACTGCTGCTGCGGCTGGCGGCGACAGGAGACGTCTACGTTCCCGCCTTCTACGACGTGGCGTACCTGCCCGACGGGCGCATCGATTCGATCCGGCCCAACCGCTCCGGGGTGCCGTGGCGGGTGAGCAAGCACACGCTCATGGACCTCGACGAGTGGCCCTACCCGAAACAGCCCGTGGTACCGGTGGCCGAGACCATCCACGAGCGGATGAGCGTGGAGATCTTCCGCGGCTGCACCCGCGGCTGCCGGTTCTGTCAGGCCGGGATGATCACCCGGCCGGTGCGCGAGCGTTCGGCCGCGACTGTGGCCGACATGGTGGATTGCGGCATCAAGCGCACCGGCTTCGATGAGGTGGGGATGCTGAGCCTCTCCAGCGCCGACCACTCCGAGATCGGGGAGTTGGCCAAGGGCCTGGCAGACCGCTACGAGGGCACGCGGACCTCCCTCAGCCTGCCCAGCACCCGGGTGGATGCGTTCAACATCGAACTCGCCGACGAACTGTCCCGCAACGGTCGCCGCTCCGGGCTGACGTTCGCGCCGGAGGGCGGCAGCGAACGGCTGCGGCGCGTGATCAACAAGACGGTCAGCGAGGACGACCTCATCCGCACCGTATCGGCGGCGTACGCCAGCGGCTGGCGGCACGTCAAGCTCTACTTCATGTGCGGCCTTCCCACCGAGACCGACTCCGACGTCCTGCAGATCGCCAGGCTGGCGCGGGAAGTGATCCGTACCGGGCGGGAGGTCTCCGGGCGGCGCGACATCCGGTGCACCGTGTCCATCGGCGGGTTCGTGCCCAAGCCGCACACCCCCTTCCAGTGGGCCGGGCAGCTGCCCGCCCCGGAGACGGATCGCCGGCTGATGCTGCTGCGCGGCGAGATCCGGGGGGATCGGGAATACGGGCGGTCGATCGGGATGCGCTACCACGATGGTCGCCCCGGCATCGTCGAGGGACTGCTCGCCCGCGGGGACCGCCGCGTCGCCGATGTGATCGAACGGGTCTGGCGGGCCGGGTCGCGGTTCGACGGATGGAGCGAGTACTTCTCCTACGACCGCTGGACCGAGGCCGCACGGGACGCATGGGAGGGCGAGGCAGTCGATGTGGACTGGTTCACCACCCGGGAACGGGACTTCGCGGAGGTGCTGCCCTGGAGCCACCTCGACAGCGGGCTGGAACCGGAATGGCTCTGGCAGGACTGGCAGGACGCCCTGTCCGGCGACGAGGTCGGGGACTGCCGCTGGACACCCTGCTCGCAATGCGGCGTGTGCGACCAGTTGGACACCCACATCCAGACCGGGCCCACCGGCAAGGCGTGGATCCCCACAATCGGCGTGGGCCAGCCGGCCGCGGCGCCGCTCGGCAGCACATGAGCCGGCGGCAGTCCCCGAACGTTGCCCAGCCGATCGTCCAGCGGTTGCGGATCCGGTACACAAAATCGGGACGCATGCGCTTCGCCAGCCATCGCGACTTCCAGCGGGCTCTGGAACGGGCGGTGCGCCGATCAGGCCTGCCCATCGCCTTCAGCGGCGGTTTCAACCCGCATCCGCGCATCGCCTACGCCAACGCCGCGCCCACGGGGGCGGCCAGCGAGGCCGAGTACGTCGAGCTCGGACTGCGGGACAGGGTGGATCCGGCGACGGTGCCCGGCGTGTTGACGGCGGCCCTGCCCGCCGGCTTCGCCGTCGTGCAGTGCGTCGAGACGGCGTCCGGGTCGGTGGCCGACAGGTTGACGGCCAGCCTGTGGCGCCTTCAGCTGACCGGCGTGTCGGCACCGCAGACGCGGCTCGCTCTGCAGCGGCTCGCGGCGGCTGGGCCGGTGACGGTCCAGCGGGTTGCCAAGTCCGGGGTGAAGCAGATACCGGTAGCCGCGGCGCTGTTGCGGACCGACGTGGCGGACGGCGAATCACCCGCCGATCCGACTCCCTGTGCCATACTGCAAGTGGTTGTGCGGCATTCAACACCGTCCGTGCGGCCAGAAGACGTCCTCGCGGCTCTCGTTGAGCATGCGGACCTGGCAGAGCCCGTTGCGGTGATCTACACCCGGCTGGCGCAGGGTCCCCTCATCGGGGATCCCCCCACTGTCGGGGATCCCCTCTCCGAGGTCGGCTAGGGCGTCGCGGGAGTCCCGACCTGGTGCTCCCGGGACCGAAGGCTTTGGGGTCCGCCATTCGCGGGCCCGGACGAGAACAGGTCCCCGAGCGGTGCACGGCACCCGGGGACCGTGAAGGGATCGAGCGCATGCTCGACGAACAGGACGACAGCACCACGGAACAGGCCGGCGACGCCCGGCACGGGGACACGCCCCCCACCGCTGAGGCGCCACCCACCGGCGAGTCAGGCTCGAGCGGGGGTCGACCAGTGCGCCGCAGGCGTGCCGCGGGGCGTCCCGCCGGGCCGCCCACCGCCGTCGCATTCGCGGCGCCGCAGCAGGCCGCACCCACCAAGGAGGTGGAACCGCCGGCGGCCCCATCGACCGCCGCTGCCGGCGTTCCGCTGTTCCAGCCGCCGCAGATCCCTGACAAGGACCAACCAGGGCAGAAGGCCCGTTCCGAGGGCGATCAGGCTTCCCGGGACGAGCAGGGCGCCGACAGGTCGGCACCGGCGAAGAGCGGCGCCGGAGCCACGCAGCCGAAGAAGGGCAACAAGTCCACGAAGGCGAGGAGCGGCGCCTCGGGCAAGTCGTCGGGGTCGGAGAAGGACACGTCCGGGGGCAGACAGTCGGACGAGGGCACTGCTGAGCAGCAGGGCCGCGATGCTGCCGCCGAAACCGCCGAGTCCGGTCAGGAGACGGCCGCGTCCGCTGATGGTGGCTCCGGCGGGGCCGACGAAGGCGGCGGCCCCAAACGTCGGCGGCGCCGCCGACGCCGCGGCGATGACGGGGACAGCGGATCCACGGACAGCCGCAAGGACGAGGTGACCGCGGTCAAGGGTTCCACCCGCATGGAGGCCAAGAAGCAGCGCCGGCGCGAGGGTCGCGAGTCCGGCCGCCGCCGCGCACCGGTCGTCTCCGAGGCCGAGTTCCTCGCCAGGCGCGAATCCGTCAAGCGGACCATGATCGTGCGGGAGCGCGGCACGCTCACCCAGATCGGAGTCCTGGAAGACGGCATCCTGGTGGAGCACTACGTCAACCAGGCCACGGCCTCATCGCAAACCGGCAACGTCTACCTCGGGCGGGTGCAGAACGTCCTTCCCTCGATGGAAGCCGCGTTCGTGGACATCGGTCGCGGCCGCAACGCCGTGCTGTACGCCGGTGAGGTGAACTGGGACGCGGCCGGCTTGGAGGGCCAGCCCAAACGCATCGAACATGCGCTGTCATCGGGCGACAAGGTACTCGTGCAGGTGACCAAGGATCCGATCGGCCACAAGGGGGCGCGACTCACCAGCCAAGTGTCGCTGCCGGGCCGCTTCCTGGTCTACGTCCCCGACGGATCGATGACCGGGATCAGCCGCAGACTGCCGGACAAGGAACGCAGCAGGTTGCGCGCGATCCTGCGGGAGATCATCCCCGAAGGGGCCGGGGTCATCGTCCGCACCGCGGCCGAGGGCGCGAGCGAAGAGGACCTCACCAGGGACGTCGAGCATCTCAAGGCGGCGTGGGAGCGGATCAAGACCAAGGCGGAGAAGGCATCGCCGCCGAAACTGCTGCACTCCGAGCCCGACCTCGCCCTGCGCATCGTGCGCGACATCTTCAACGCCGATTTCGAATCGCTGACAGTCTCCGGCGACTCGGTGGCCGACCAGCTGGTCTCCTATATCGCGGAGAACGCCCCCGGCCTGTCGGATCGGGTCGTGCGGTGGACTGGGAACGACGACGTGTTCGCCCAGCAACGGCTGGACGAGCAGTTGGCCAAAGCCCTGGACCGCAAGGTCTACCTGCCGTCCGGCGGTTCGCTGGTCATCGACCGCACCGAGGCGATGACCGTCATCGACGTCAACACCGGCCGGTTCACCGGCCAGGGCGGGAACCTCGAGGAGACGGTCACCCGCAACAACCTCGAAGCCGCCGAGGAGGTCGTGCGGCAGATCAGGCTGCGCGATTCCGGCGGCATCATCGTCATCGACTTCATCGACATGGTTCTGGAGAGCAACCGCGACTTGGTGCTGCGGCGCCTGGTGGAGTGTCTGGGCCGGGACCGCACGAAGCACCAGGTGGCCGAGGTCACCTCCCTCGGGCTGGTCCAGATGACTCGCAAGAAGATCGGCCAAGGGCTGCTGGAGACCTTCAGCGAGAACTGCGAATGCTGCGCGGGTCGCGGTGTGAAGGTCCACACCGACCCCGTCGAACGGCGCGACCGGGAGCGGCGGCCGCGGTCGGTGCGCCCGCCCGGCGCCCACGACCCGGTCGAGGCCGCCCGATCCGCGGCGGGAAGCGCCGAAGCGAACCACGACGACGAGCAGGGGCCGCCGGAGCCGGAGTCGCCGCAGGCCACTTCTGCGGCCGTGGTCGAGGCTGTACCGGAACCGCCGGAGCCGGGAGACACGTCCACGATCTCCGAAGATGTGGATGCGCTGGATCTCGACGGTGAACAGGAACCAGGGGCGGTTTGACCCCGGTGGTCTGCAGTCCGTAGCCTAGAGCGAGTCTGTCATGCAACCACCCAGTCGGCTGAGATACTCGACGTCGATACCGCGTGGATGTGCAGGCGGAACCCAGAGCGGAGTCCACAGCGCCCTTCCCGGTGCCGGTGGACCGCGACAACGATGAGGAGGAGCGCGGTATGTACGCCATCGTGCGCGCCGGCGGCCACCAGGAGAAGGTCAGCGTCGGAGACGAGATCGACGTGAACCGCTTGGCCGACGATCCGGGAGCCACCGTGAACCTGCCGGCACTCATGATCGTCGCCGACGGCGACGTCAAGGTCGGCGACGACGCCGCCGGTGTCACAGTCGCCGCGGAAGTGGTGGATCACCGTCGCGGACCCAAGATCCGGATTCTGCGCTTCAAGAACAAGACCGGCTACCGCCGTCGGCAGGGCCATCGCCAGGACCTGACCCGGTTGCGGGTCACCAGCATCGGCTGAGGAGAAAGAGACCATGGCTCATAAGAAAGGCGCGGCGTCCACCAGGAACGGCCGCGACAGCAATACCCAGCGATTGGGCGTCAAACGCTTCGGCGGCCAACTTGTCGGGGCGGGGGAGATCATCGTGCGTCAGCGCGGCACCCACTTCCACCCAGGCGACAACGTGGGCCGGGGTGGCGATGACACCCTGTTCGCCCTCGAGGCCGGTGCCGTCGAGTTCGGCACGGCCCGCGGCCGGCGAGTTGTGAGCATCCGCCCCGTCGACGCCTGAGCGGGGCCAGGCATCCATGTCCACGTCTTTCGTGGACCGGGTGACGGTCCACGCGATCGCCGGGGACGGCGGCAACGGCTGCGCTTCGGTGCACCGTGAGAAGTTCAAGCCCCTCGGCGGCCCTGACGGCGGCGACGGCGGGCGCGGCGGGTCCGTCGTCCTGGTAGCCGACCCTTCGGTCGCCACACTGCTCGACCTGCATCGCCGCCCGCACCTGCGTGCCCGCAGCGGGGAGCCGGGCCGCGGCGGCAACCGGACGGGAGCGGTGGGCGAGGACGTTGTGGTACCGGTACCCGTCGGCACCGTCGTCAGCGGCCCCGACGGTTCGCCGTTGGCCGACCTGACCACGCCCGGCGCAACAGCCGTCCTGGCGCGAGGCGGCAGCGGGGGACGCGGGAACGCCTCCCTCGCCTCAGTTCGGCGCAAGGCGCCCGGTTTCGCGCTGCTCGGCGAACCGGGCGACGCCCGGCAGTTCGAACTGGAGCTCAAGAGCGTTGCAGACGCCGCCCTGGTGGGTTTCCCCAGCGCCGGCAAGTCGAGCCTGATCGCCGCGATGAGTGCCGCGCGGCCCAAGATCGCTGACTACCCGTTCACCACCCTGGAACCCCACCTCGGGGTCGTCGAGGCGGGTGACACGGTGTTCACGATGGCAGACGTGCCCGGCCTCATCCCGGGCGCCAGCGACGGGCGGGGTCTTGGCCTGGAGTTTCTGCGCCACATCGAACGATGCGACGTGATCGTGCATGTCGTGGACTGCGCAACCCTGGAACCCCGAAGGGATCCCCTGACCGACATCGACGTCATCGAAGCCGAGTTGACGGCCTACGGCGGTTTCGCCGATCGGCCCCGGCTGGTGGCCCTGAACAAGTGCGACGTGCCGGAGGCGCGGGAACTCGCCGATCTCGTGACACCCGACTTGGTGGCCCGCGGTCTGGTTGTGCACCCGGTCAGCGCCGTGACCCGTCAGGGACTGCGGGAACTGGCTTTCGCGATCGCCTCGGTCGTGTCCGGGCGGCAACAAGCGCCAGCCGAGCCCCCCGTGATCGTCATCACCCCTCCGCCTGTGGACGACACCGGGTTCACCATCACCGTCGACGACGGCGCCTTCGTCGTCCGTGGCACTCGGCCGGAGCGCTGGGTCCGCCAGACCGATTTCGCCAACGACGAGGCGGTGGGCTACCTCGCCGACCGGCTGGCCCGGCTCGGGGTGGAGGACGAACTGCTCCGGATGGGCGCGCAGCCGGGCTGCACCGTGGTCATCGGGCCGCAGGACAACGCGGTGGTCTTCGACTGGGAGCCGACTGTCGCCGCCGGTTCCGCCGGGGCACCCCTCGGGCGACGCGGGACCGACAACCGGCTGGATGGCTGAAGCCGTGGAGCGGCACGTGTTCGGCACCTGCCGACGGGTCGTGGTCAAAGTCGGCTCGTCCTCGCTGACCCGGCCGGAGGGCGGGCTGGACGAAGCCAAGATCACTTCCATGGCCGCCGTGGTCGCCGCCGTCACCCGCAAGGGCAGACAGGTGGTCCTGGTGTCCAGCGGCGCCATCTCGGGGGCCCTGGGTCCGTTGCGGCTCAAAACCCGGCCCCGGGACCTGGCCACCCAGCAGGCCGCCGCCAGCGTGGGCCAAGGGGCCTTGATGCGGACATACGCGCAGGCCTTCGACGACCTGGGGCTCGTGGTCGGCCAGGTGCTGCTCAGCGCCGATGACGTGATCCGCCGGACCCGCTACCGCAACGCCCAGCGGACGCTGTACCGGCTCATGGAACTCGGGGTCGTCCCGATCGTGAACGAGAACGACACCGTGGCGACCGACGAACTGAAGTTCGGCGACAACGACCGGCTGGCCGCGCTCGTCGCCCATCTGGTCCACGCGGAGGCGCTGGTGCTGCTCAGCGACGTCCCCGGGCTCTACAACGGCAGACCGGGGGCCGACGGCTCGCGCATCGTCAGCGACGTGCGCGATCCCGCCGACATCGCCGATGTCCGCATCTCCGGCCGCGGGCGGCACGGCTCCGGCGGGATGCAGACAAAAGTTGCGGCGGCCCGCATCGCCGCGGGCGCCGGCATACCAGTGCTCCTGACGGCCGCCGCCGACGCGGCGGAAGCACTGTCCGGCACCGCAGCGGGCACGATGTTCCATCCCACCGGCAAGCGGGTGCCGACGAAGCTGCTGTGGCTGGCGCATGCCGCTGACCCCGCGGGCCGGCTGTATCTGGACGCTGGTGCCGTCGAGGCGGTCGTCGGACTGCGCAAATCCTTGCTGCCGGCCGGAATCGTCCGGGTCTCGGACGATTTCGCCGCCGGAGATCCTGTCGACCTCTTGGACGAAAGCGGGCGCACTGTGGCCCGGGGTTTGGTGAACTTTGACTCGGGGGAGTTGCCGGAGCTCCTCGGCCGCTCCACCGGGGAACTATCACGCGAATTGGGTTCGGCCTATCGCCGGGAAGTCGTACATCGCGACGATCTGGTGGTGTTGCAGCCGCACCGGTGAGGACATCGTCGATGAGCGATCCCGCCGCCCTTCGGCTGCCGGGTGTGATGTGGCACGTCACGGTGACGCTGCACGGCCCGCCAATGGAGCCCGGGCAGCTGTCGCAGCGCCTCGCCGGCATGGCCGTCGCCCACGGGTTGGGGATGTCAGCCCGCTTCCTCCCCGACACCGTCGAGCTGCGCTACTGGGACGAGGGCCACGACTGCCGCCGGGTGGCGGAGAACGGCCTGGACCTGTGGGATGAGCACCGCGAAGACTTGAGCCTGCCGTCGTGGGCGGTGGTGGGGCTGGAGGTGCTGGACCGGACCTCGTTCCACCGCCGCTGGCCGCCGGGCTCCGCACGGGCGGAACTGTTCACGCCAGGGGTGAAGCCGCTCGGCGGCGACTGACAGCACCTATCCTGTGATCGTGACCGACACCGACGCCACAGCCGTCCACGACGCCGCCCGTCGCTCCCGCACCGCCGCACGGGTGCTGCGGACCCTGACCGCCGATCAGAAGAACCGTGGGTTGGCCGCCGTCGCAGCCCATCTGGCCAAGGACGCCGACGAGATCGCGACCGCCAATGCCGCCGACGTGGCCGCGGCCCGCGAAGCGGGAACACCCGCCGGACTGTTGGACCGGCTCACCCTCACCAAGGATCGGCTGGAGTCGATCATCGACGCGATCGCGGTGGTCCGCGACCTGCAAGACCCCGTCGGCCAGGTTGTGCGCGGCTACGTGCTGCCCAACGGGCTCAAGGTGGAACAGGTGCGGGTGCCCCTGGGGGTCGTGGGCATGATCTACGAAGCCCGGCCGAACGTCACCGTCGACGCCGCCGCGCTGTGCCTCAAGAGCGGCAACGCCGCACTGCTGCGCGGCTCGTCGAGCGCCCGGCGCACCAACGCGGCCCTCGCCGACAGCATGCGGCGCGCCCTGGAGTCCGAGGGTCTTCCCGGCGACGCGGTCCAGATGGTGCCCGGCACCGGGCACGAATCCGTGGACCACCTCATCAACGCCCGGGGTCTTGTGGACGTTGTGATCCCGCGCGGCGGCGCGGATCTGATCCAGCGCGTGGTCACCGGCGCAAGCGTGCCCGTCATCGAAACCGGTGTGGGCAACTGCCACGTCTATGTAGACGCTGCCGCGGACCTCGACATGGCCGCGGCCATCGTCGTCAACGCCAAGACCCAGCGGCCCAGCGTCTGCAACGCCGCCGAGACGCTTCTGGTCCACCGCGAGGTGGCTGACCGCTTCCTGCCGGTGGTGGGCGAAGAGCTGGCGCGGCAGGGGGTGACGCTGCACGCGGACGCCGAAGC
>JAQAZZ010000130.1:0-13913 GCA_032127075.1 Micrococcales bacterium
GGGCGGCGGCTCGGCGCTCGGCCCTCGCCTGCAGCACAACCTCCCGATGACGCAAGAACCACGACTTGAACCTCACGCTGTCCAGGCGGGTCGTCGGCTGAGCGGGGGTGGCCGTTTCCGCGCGGGCCGGCGGTGCATCCCCACCTTCGTGAGCCACTTCCAGGTACACCAGCACGGTTGCGGCGACTGCCATCGCAGCCACCACCGCCAACAACCGCCAGATCACCGCCACGGTGAGTCAACGTATCCCGGCAAGGGGCGCCCGCGCGGGGAATGCCGGAATTGCCCCGGGCTCGCCGGTCACTCACGGTTGTCGTCGGGGTCGCCGTCACCCATGCCCTCCAAACCCTCCGAGCCGTGCTCGAGCGCCTCCTGGTGCAGTTGCGCACCGGTGCGCGAGATCATCCCCGGGCTGCGTCGCACCCGCAGCAGCGAGGTGACGGTGGTCAGCACCAGGATGGTGAGGATGAACGCCAATGACGCCCCGATCGAGATCGTCGGAACATCGAGATCGGTGGTCTCATGCAGCGCCTGCAGAATCAGTTTGATGCCGATGAAGCCCAGGATGATCGCCAGCCCGACCGACAGGTAGACCAGGCGCTCCAACAACCCGGTGACGAGGAAGTACAACTGCCGCAACCCCATGAGCGCGAAGGCGTTGGCGGTGAAGACCAGGTAGGGCTCTTGGGTGAGTCCGAAGATGGCGGGGATGGAATCCAGCGCGAACAACACATCGGTGGTGCCTATGGCCACCATGACCAGGGCCATGGGGGTCAGCACCCTGCGGCTGTCCACGACTGCTGTCAGTGCGGCGCCGTGGTAGTGGCGGGTGGTCGGCAGGAACCGCTCCGCAAGGCGCACCAACGGGTTCCGCCCGGGATCGGGCGCTTCGTCCGCTCCGCCGAGCAACTTGACCGCGGTGTACAGCAGCAACAGTCCGAAGATGAAGAAGGTGAAGGCGAACCGCTGGATGGCGGCCGCCCCCAGTGTGATGAGCACGGCGCGCAGGGCGAGCGCGATGACAACTCCGAACAGCAGCACCCGGTGCTGGTAGATCTTGGGCACGGCGAAGCTGGAGATGATGATGATGAAGATGAAGAGGTTGTCCACGCTGAGCGAATACTCGGTGATGTAGCCGGCGAAGAACTCCCCGGCGTACTGGGACCCGAACGCCCACCAGATGAACAGGCCGAACAGGACCGCAAGGCTGACGTAGAAGAGCACCCAGCGGGTTGCCTGGCGGGGCCCGAACTCCCCGGGGGTGCTGTCGACCAGGACGAGGTCGAGAATGATGACCCCGGCCAGAACCCCTACCGTGGCCAGCCACAGCCAGCCCGGGACATCCACCCCATCACACTAGCCCCGCCTACGTGGCCTCGCGCATCCCGCGCAGCTCGCGCTTCAGCGAGTGGATCTCGTCTCGGTAGCGGGCGGCCATCTCAAACTGCAGTTCCGCCGCGGAGGTGTGCATCTGATCGGTCAACTGCTCGATGAGGTCGACGAGTTCCGACTCGGCCAGGCTGCGGGCCGGCCGTGCAGGTTCCACCGCCACAGCAGCACCGCGGCCGCGCCCGCGGCTCTGCGAACGACCCGAGCCGAGCAGAGCAGTCGTGTCCTCGTCCTCTCGGGCCAGCAGGTCGGTGATATCGGCGATCTTCTTCCGCAGCGGGGTGGGGTCGATCCCATGCTCTGCGTTGTACGCAATCTGTATGGCGCGGCGCCGGTTCGTCTCGTCGATCGCAGTACGCATCGAATCGGTGATCGCGTCACCGTACATGTGCACCTGGCCGGACACGTTGCGGGCGGCACGGCCGATGGTCTGGATGAGACTGCGCTCGCTGCGCAGGAAGCCCTCCTTGTCGGCGTCAAGGATCGACACCAGTGACACTTCGGGCAGATCCAGACCCTCCCGCAACAGGTTGATGCCCACCAGAACGTCGTACTCCCCCATGCGAAGCTCCCGCAGCAGCTCTACGCGCCGGATGGTGTCCACCTCGGCGTGCAGGTACCGCACCCGGATCCCCTGCTCCAGCAGGTAGTCGGTGAGGTCCTCGGACATCCGTTTCGTCAGCGTGGTGACCAAGACGCGTTCGTTGATGTCGGCCCTTGCCCGGATCTCATGGATGAGGTCGTCTATCTGGCCCTTGGTCGGTTTGAGGATCACCTCCGGGTCCAGCAGTCCCGTCGGGCGGATGATCTGCTCCACGGCGTCGCCTTCCACCCGCTGGAGTTCGTACGGCCCAGGCGTTGCCGACAAGTAGATGGTCTGGCCGATCCGTTCCACGAACTCCTCCCAGCGAAGCGGCCGGTTGTCCATGGCGCTGGGAAGGCGGAACCCGTGGTCCACCAGGGTTCGTTTGCGGCTCATGTCGCCCTCGTACATCCCGCCGATCTGCGGCACCGTGACATGCGATTCGTCGATGACGAGCAGGAAGTCCTCGGGGAAGTAGTCCAGCAGGCAGTTGGGGGCGCTGCCCGGTCCGCGGCCGTCGATATGCCGGGAGTAGTTCTCGATTCCGGCGCACGAGCCGACCTGCCGCATCATCTCGATGTCGTAGTCCGTGCGCATCCGCAGCCGTTGCGCCTCCAGCAGTTTGTTCTGCCGCTCCAGTTCGGCGAGCCTTTCGGCGAGTTCGGACTCGATGCCGCGCAGCGCACGCTCCATCCGCTCCGGACCGGCGACGTAGTGGGTGGCGGGGAAGACATACAGTTCGGTGTCTTCGGTGATCACCTCGCCCGTGACCGGGTGCAGAGTCATCAGGCGCTCGACATCGTCGCCGAACATCTCTACGCGGACGGGGTGCTCCTCGTAGACGGGGAATATCTCCAGCGTGTCCCCCCGCACGCGGAAGGTCCCCCGCTGGAAAGCGACGTCGTTGCGCACGTACTGCATCTCCACGAGCCGGCGCAGCAGCGGGTCCCGTTCGGTCTGTTCGCCGACCCGCAGCCGAACCATGCGGTCCACATACTCCTGCGGGGTGCCCAGTCCGTAGATCGCCGAGACGGAGGCCACGACGATGACATCGCGGCGGGTCAGCAACGAGTTCGTCGCCGAATGGCGCAGCCGCTCAACCTCCTCGTTGATCGAGGAGTCCTTCTCGATGTAGGTGTCCGACTGCGCGATGTACGCCTCGGGCTGGTAGTAGTCGTAGTAGGACACGAAGTACTCGACTGCGTTGTCCGGGAACAATTCGCGGAACTCGTTGGCCAGCTGGGCCGCCAACGTCTTGTTGGGGGCGAGTACCAGCGTGGGCCGCTGCAGCCGCTCTACGATCCACGCCGTGGTAGCCGACTTGCCGGTGCCGGTGGCGCCGAGCAGGACCACGTCCCGCACACCCGATTCGATGCGCCGCGTTATCTCGTCGATGGCCGCCGGCTGATCACCGGACGGCTGGTAGTCGGCAACAACTCTGAGCGGCGCGACTCGTCGCTGCAGGTCTGTGACAGGTCTGGCCATGCCCCCACGCTACGGGCGTCCCCCGGCACGGGGAACAGTGCGGCGGCTTTCAGTCGATGAGGCCCAGCTCCCCGAGCAGCTGCCACGAAGCCGCAAGCGCCGCCTTCCGCGGGAAGGGGTGATCCAGATTCGGCGAGGCCGCCCGCAGATAGGCGGGGAAGGGCGAGTAGGCGATGTCCCAGTGATGGCCGTGCACCATGGCGACATGTGTGGCGATGGGGATGTCCATCGTCGCCTGCTTCTGGGTCAACTGCATGTCGTTGTTGGCGTCGTACTGCGACATCTTCACGGTATCCATGAACTGGAACGAGGGCGCTTCGAGCGGTGTGGTGGAACCGGTCAGCGAGAAGAACGGAACCCCCAGGCGAGTGATCTCCTCGGCATGATCGCGGTTGTACTGCTCCCGCACGCTGGTGCGCAGGTCGTTGAACGCTTCCTTGATGTTGTATTCATCGACCCGACGCATGCCGGTGGTCTTCACCACCAGGCCGGGATTGAACATCTGCAGGAAGCGGTCGAGTTGGTCGGAAATGGCCTGGGTGTCGAGGTCCTTGATCTGGTCGTAGATCGAGTCGGCGGAATACGACCCGCTCATCGCCCCCGCCCATGTGAAGACACCGGCGATCCGGTCGGCGTACTCGGGATGGTTCACCAGGAAATTGAGGATGTCCGGCCCACCCTTGCTGTATCCGATGACCCACACCTTCTCCGGCGGTTTCGGATCAGTGATCTCCTTCTGGTCGGCGGTGAAACCGCGGCCGTACTCCAGCGAATCCCGAATGTCGGCGTTGTTGGCTTCACAACCCCGGAACGGGTGGGCATCGACGCGGAGCGTCTTCCATCCTCGCTCCTGCTCCAGGGCCGGGGTTTCGTCGAGGAACGCGTGGGCGCTGGGGTGCAGCAGGCCGGTCAAGAGGCCGGGAACCAGCAGCAGGGTGGTGCGGTTGATCTCCACCTCCGCGGGGGGAAGCTCCAGCCGCCAGTCGGGGGCGGCGATCCCCTTGAGGAACCGGTCGGCGATCTTCTGCCGATCGGGACGCTTGTCGGAGCCGATCCGCGGGATCGCCTTGGCCAGCCCGGCCGGCTTGCCGGCTATCGCCACAGCCTTGGGGTCCTGGACTGCTTCGGTGAGGAACAGATCCTTCCAGCGCATCGACACCCAGCGTTTGACGATGGCATCGGAGAAGGCGGCAGAAGAATCGGCGGCCACCCAATCGCGCACCTCGTCGATCACGACGTCGTAGTTGCCGGACTCCAGGTCACTCTGCAGGCTCATCGGTTCTCCTTCCGGTCGGAAGGTATCCCGCCCGGGGCACGGATGCACGCGGTAAGGAAGAATCCGCCGGTGCTCTCAGGCCCGCGCCACGGACCGTTCCCAGAACTCGGCGACGTCCGCAGCGAGGTCGGCCAGGTCGCCGTCGTTGCGGACGACGGCGTCGGCGAACCTGCGACGCTCCCCGTCGGAGGCCTGCGCGGCCATGCGGGCCCGCACCTCGGCTTCGGTCAGGCCGCGGCTGCGCCGCACCCGCTCGATGCGGTCGTCCTCATCCGCTTCGACGACCAGGATGCTGTCCCAACCCGAGGTGAGCCCCTGCTCCACCAGCAGCGGCATGTCGTAGACCACCACGGCGTCCGGTGGCGCCGCAGCCAACAGTTCGGCGCTGCGGCGCCCGATGCGAGGGTGCATGATCGCGTTGAGGGCGGCCAGCTTGTCGGCGTCGTCGAAGACGACCGCCGCCAGGGTGGCACGGTCCAAGGCGCCACCGGGGGTCAGGATGCCGCGGCCGAACTCCGCGACGATCTCGTCGAGCGCGGGTTCCCCCGGCTGGACGATCTCTCGCGCTATGGCGTCGGCGTCGATGACGACAGCGCCCCGTTCGGCCAGGAGTTCGGTGACGGTGCTCTTGCCCGAGCCGATGCCCCCGGTGACGGCGACCCGGATCACTCCTCGTCGCTGCCCGTGAGCTTGTCGCGCAACGCCTGCAGTGCGGAGTCGGACGCCAGCGTGCCCTCGGACTCCTTGCCCGCATCGGTGCTGAAGTTCGACGGCGTCCCGCCCGCATCGACGATGGCCGACTGCTCGGCCGCGGCGGCGTCCTCCATCTGTTTGCGGTGGGCTTCCCAGCGGGCCTGGGCTTCCGCGTACTCCTGCTCCCACTGGGCGCGTTGGTCCTCGAAGCCGTCTTTCCACTCCCCGGTCTGCGGGTCGAAGCCCTCTGGGCCGATGTATTTGCCGTCCTCGTCGAATGCAGGGGCCATCCCGTACAGATACGGGTCGAACTCCTCCTGGATCGAACCGCCGCCGGTGGCCTCGTTGGCCTGCTTCAGCGACAGCGAGATGCGGCGGCGCTCCAAGTCGATGTCGATGACCTTCACGAAGATCTCGTCGCTCACCGCCACCACCTGGTCGGGGAGTTCGACATGGTGCCCAGCCAGCTCGGAGATGTGGACTAGCCCCTCGATGCCCTCCTCGACCCGGACGAACGCGCCGAACGGGACGAGCTTGGTGACCCGGCCGCTCACAACCTGGCCCAACTGGTGGGTCCGGGCGAAGTGCTGCCACGGATCCTCCTGAGTCGACTTCAGCGACAGCGAGACCCGCTCACGGTCCATGTCGACGTCGAGGACCTCGACGGTTACTTCTTGACCGACTTCCACGACCTCCGAGGGATGCTCGATGTGCTTCCAGGACAACTCGGACACATGGACCAGGCCATCGACGCCGCCCAGGTCCACGAAAGCGCCGAAGTTGACGATGCTGGAGACCGTTCCGGTGCGGACTTGGCCCTTCTGCAACTGGTTGAGGAAACCGACACGGACCGCGCTCTGGGTCTGCTCGAGCCACGCGCGGCGCGACAGCACCACGTTGTTCCGGTTCTTGTCCAACTCGATGATCTTGGCTTCCATCGTCTGACCGATGTAGGGCTGCAGGTCTCGTACCCGCCGCATCTCCACCAGCGAGGCGGGCAGGAATCCGCGCAAGCCGATGTCGAGGATGAGCCCGCCCTTCACGACCTCGATCACCGAACCCTCGACTACCCCGTCGGCTTCCTTGATCTTCTCGATGGAGCCCCAGGCGCGCTCGTACTGGGCGCGCTTCTTGGACAGGATGAGCCGGCCTTCCTTGTCCTCCTTGGTGAGGACGAGCGCCTCGATCTCATCGCCGATGTTGACGACCTGACCCGGGTCGACGTCGTGCTTGATCGACAGTTCCTTGCCGGGCACGATCCCTTCGGTCTTGTAGCCGATATCAACGAGGACCTCGTCCCGGTCGACCTTGACGACGGTGCCGGTGACGATGTCGCCGTCGTTGAAGGGCTTGATGGTCTCATCCACCGCGGCGAGGATGTCCTCCGCGCTGCCGATGTCGTTGACGGCGATTTGCGGAACGGCGGGTGTGGTCGTGTCGGGCATGGACGTCATGAAGTTCGGTGTTCCCGTGGGGTATGTGTTCGGTTGACGCGTCCGACCGGTCTCCCGACACGGTCCTGCGGCCAGTCGGGCTGGCAGCGGAACTGTGCTGGGCCCGGGTGCCCCACTCGGTATGGAGGCGCACGCCGGACAGACGCAACCCTCACAATACGAAGGCCCGGCGCCCGCGGTCAAACCCGTCCGGCCGACGCGTTCATCCGCGGGGGCGTTTGCCCTTGTCCGGACCCGTGGTCCCGGGGGTGCTGCTGGGTGCGGGCAGCGGCGAAGCGGCCTGTCCGACCGTCGGCGACGGCGAGTAGACGTCTTCTGGGTCCGGTTCCATCGGGGGGTCCAGCGGTGACACCGACATCGCCGGCCACGGCGGCGGGACGAAGTCGAGGGTGACCTTCTGCCCGGCGAACGCCTTGGCGGCCGAATCACGCCCCGGGTACTGCCCTTTGCGGGCCCAAAGGTCCAGTTGGATGATCACGCCGATGAGGGTTCGTGCCTCGAAGTTGCAGCCACCCGCGCCTTCGGTCGCGGGCCGGTCGGCGGAGTAGCTGCCGGGGGGAACCACAAAAGCATTGACGAGGTTGGCCCGTATCTCAGGCCCCAGGGTCCCGACCCTTTCCCGGTACCAGGACTCGTTCTGCACGATCTGGTACGGATCAGACGTGTTGTGCAGCGTCAGCACGGGGCTCTTGATGTCTCCCACCAACTCCCCCTGCGCGGCCAACGCCCGCTCCGCTTCCGGGTCCGACTCGACGCGCTCCCCGTCGAGCAGCTTCCGGTAGAGGCGCTGGACCGATCCGCGCGAGACCGCATCGATCTGCTGGCGGCGCTGATCGTCGATTCGCTGCTCGTAGTCCGTGCCGGAGTTGCCCGACGGGTTCCCGCCCACGACCTGCTCGACCAGGTGGCGCTGGGTGGTGTTCTGGTCCAGCAGGTGGGCCAGCCCGGCTACCGCCGCGTCCACCTGGCTGGCGAGGTTGTTCCCGGGCTCCACCTGGGTCTGCAGCGGCAGGCCGACCAACGAGGCGAGGAACAGGATCTGCGCCTGTCCCTTGGCGCCGCGTGCCGCCGCTTTGCGCAGAGCTCCCACCGCGGAGTCCCTTTCCCGGATCGCGTCCTCCATCGACGCGAACCCGACGATGGTGAGTTCAGGGTCCAGGAGTTCCCGAACGGCGAACCCGGCGTCGAGGGCGAGTGCGAAACTGGGCACGGGTCCGCTCATGGGCGCGCACAGCGCCGCAGCCCCGGTCACCCACTCCGGATGCAGCTCGGCAAGCCGCACGCTGCTCAGCCCGCCGATGGACTCCCCCCAGGCATATACGCGGCTGGGGCTGCCGATGTTCTCCACGAAGTACTGATGGAGCTCCTCGGCGGCCACGATCTGAGAGCGCACCGACCAACCGCTTCTGCCGGTGGCTGCGCCGGCGACCGCGTATCCCGCCTGAAGCATCACATCGGCGATGGTGTTGTCCCCCTCCCCCCACCGCGGGGCCGGCTCCGGGCCGTCCGGGTTGGGGTCCGGCGGGCGGCTGGGTTCAGCCTGGTCGCCGTCGGCCTGCGGGCTGGGCAGACCGGGAACCGGCGGAACCGACATCCGAAGGCCGTGTGAGAACACGGCGAGCGTGCCGCCCCAATCGTCGGGCAGCAGGATCTCGAAGTCGGCCCCGCTGGGCAGGACGCCCGAGCACTCGGTCTGGCTGCACGGCACGAACTCCACGTCGGCGTCGCTGTCGGCGGCCGAGTTGCCGGAGCATCCGGCCAGGGCCACGATTCCGGCCACGGCTATCGCCGTGCCGATTCGTCGCATACGCGGCAGGATTACACAGGCGGGCAGCCGCGCGAAACGGCATCGCGGTATCCGTGACCGTATGGTGACGATCCAGATCAGTGGGCCGCGGTGTCCCAGTTGCGTCCCCAGCCGCTGCTGACGGCGAGCGGCACCGCGAGGGGTACCGCATCGGCCATGCCCTCAGCGACCAGCCCTGCCACCTCATCCCGCTCCTCGGCCACAACCTCGAGGACGAGTTCGTCATGCACCTGCAGCAGCATGCGGCTGCGTAGGCCGCGCTGACGCAACCCGTCGGCCACGCGCAGCATGGCCACTTTGATGACGTCGGCGGCCGAGCCCTGGATCGGTGCGTTGAGCGCCATCCGTTCCGCCATCTCGCGGCGCTGCCTGTTGTCGCTGGTGAGATCCGGCAGGTAGCGGCGCCTGCCGAGGATCGTTTCCGTGTATCCCGTCATCCGCGCCCGTTCCACAACTTCCTGCAGGAAGTCTCGGATGCCCCCGAAACGGGCGAAATAGTCCGCCATCAGCGCCTTCGCCTCATCGGTGCCCACACCCAGCTGCGCGCTCAGCCCATAGGCCGACAACCCGTACGCCAGCCCATAGGACATCGCCTTGATCCGGCGGCGCAACTCGGCGTCGATGCTCTCCTGCGGCAGATCGAACACCTTCGCGGCCATTGTTGTGTGCAGATCCTCGCCGGTCCGGAACGCCTCGATCAACCCAGCGTCGCCGGACATGTGGGCCATGATCCGCATCTCGATCTGGGAGTAGTCCGCGGTGAGGAGCCACTCGTAGCCCGGGCCCACCACGAAGCCGGCGCGGATCTGCCGCCCGGCTTCGGTCCGGATCGGGATGTTCTGCAGGTTGGGGTCCTGGCTGGACAGGCGCCCGGTGGCGGCCACTGTCTGGTTGAAGGTGGTGTGGATGCGCGAGTGATCGTCTGCCAGCGGGATCAGCCCGGCGACGGTCTGCCGCAGCCGGCTGACGTCGCGCCAGCGGAGCAAGCACTCCAGAAGCGGGTCCTCGGTCTTGGCGTAGAGGGACTGCAGCGCGTCGGCGTCGGTGGTGTAGCCGGTCTTGATCCGCTTGGTCTTCGGCAGAGCCCGCTCCACGAACAGAATCTCCTGCAGCTGCTTGGGGCTGCCGAGGTTGAACGAGTGGCCCGCAAGGTGGTGCGCCTCGGCCTCGGCCTCCCGAACCCGGACGGCGAACGTCTCCGCCAGGGAACGCAGATGGGGCAGGTCCACGGCAATACCGGCGATCTCCATGTCGGCCAAGACGAACGACAAGGGCTGTTCCACGTCCCGCAGCAGGCCCAGCCCGTCGCGGTCCGCCAACTTCTCCTCCAGCGCCAGCGCGAGTTCCCGCACAGCCTCCGCCTGCACACCGAGCCGATCGGCATCGCCGGAATCCATCGAACCCAGTGACAACTGCTCCTGGTCGCCGGAATCCGCGGCCAGATCCCGACCCAGGAACCTGGCCGCGAGATCGGCGAGGTCGAAGGAGCGTTGCCCGGGCAGCGCCAGGTAGGCGGCAAGTGCGGTGTCCACCAGCAACCCCCGCAACTGCCAACCGCGTGCCGCCATCGCCAGCATCGGACCCTTGGCGTCATGCAGGTACTTGCCTCGGTCCGGGTCGGCCAGCCACGCGGCCATCGCGGCCTCGTCGGCCGGGGTGGCCGCCGTGAGGTCCAACCAGCCCACGGCACCGTCGGCCGCCAGCGCCACCGACCACAGGTCGCCGGCACCGCGCCCCCAGTCGCCGGCGAACACCACACCCATGGGGGACGCGCCGTGTTCGGCCAACCATCCAGCGGCGCCATCGGGTGCGATGACAACAACGTCGGCCTCGATCTCGCCCGCGGCGGCGCCGACATCGTCCTCCAAGGTGTCGAACAGTCGATCGCGCAGCACTCGGAATTGCAGCGCGTCGAAAACCTCGTGCACCCGGCTGCGGTCTATGGGTGCCCGCTGGAGTTCGGTGACCGCCACGGGCAGATCGAGGTCCCGCACCAAACCGTTGATCTGCCGGTTCATGAGCACCTGTGGCAGATGCTCCCGCAGCGCCTCACCCTTCTTGCCGGCGATCTCGTCGGCGTGATCGACCAGCGCCGCCAGCGAACCGTACTGGTTGAGCCACTTGGAGGCGTAGCCAGGCCCTACGCCCGGCACGCCCGGAAGGTTGTCGGACGTCTCACCCACGATGGCAGCGAGATCGGGGTACGACTGCGGTCCGACCTTGTACTTGGCCGCGACGGCCTCCGGTGTCATCCGTGCGAGGTCGGACACCCCCTTGCGTGGATACAGGACCGTGACATTGTCGTCGACCAGTTGGAGCACATCCCGGTCGCCGGACAGCACCAGCACCTCCATCCCGGCCTCCTCGCCCGCGGTTGCCAGAGTGGCCATGATGTCGTCCGCCTCGTATCCGGGCAGTCGCACGCTGGTGATCCCCATGGCGTCCAGGACTTCGGCGATGAAGTCCACCTGGGGGGCGAACTCCGCGGGCGAGGCAGATCTGTTGGCCTTGTACTGCGGATACGTCTCGCTGCGAAACGTCTGCCGCGACACGTCGAAGGCGACGGCGACGTGGGTCGGCTTCTCGTCCCGCAGTGTGTTGATGAGCATGGCGGTGAACCCGTACACGGCGTTCGTCGGCTGCCCGGTAGTGGTGGCGAAGTTCTCCACCGGCAGCGCATAGAACGCGCGGTAGGCGAGCGAATGGCCGTCCAGCAGAAGAAGGCGCGGTGTGTCAGACATCGACCTAGAGCCTATGCACTGCCTCCGGCAGTCCGACGCCGGGGATAGGCTGCCGTAGATGGAGGCGACGATGTCGGGTATCCAAGGGCCGGACCCAGAGCACGTCCTGGCAGCCATAGGCGCGAACATGGGCGAACTTGCCGACGCCATGCGGATCACGGTCACCTCGGCCAGCGCGGACGAACTGCTGGCGGACATGCCCGTCGCGGGGAACCGGCAGCCTTTCGGGCTGTTGCACGGCGGGGCGAACGCTGTACTTGCCGAGACGGCCGGGTCGATCATGGCCGGTCTGCTGGCCCCCGACCACACCTATCCGGTGGGGATCGAACTGTCGTGCACCCACCATCGGGCGGCGCGCTCCGGCACCGTGCACGCAGCCTGCCGCCCGATCCACGTGGGCCGCACGCTCGCGTCGATGACCATCAGCATCACCGACGACGACGGGCGGTTGTGCTGCACCGCACGGCTGACGTGCCTGTACCGCAAGGCGGGGTGATCCGCCCGAGGGTTCAGCCCGCCTTGCGGAGAGGGCATGGCTCCTCGTTCCATAGCCCCCCTGACTTCTGTTGTGTTCCCGGTCGGTCTGCCCGGTGCCGTCGGAACCCCTTGCGGAAGCCCGGAGTCATCCGGCTGCCCGTAGCCTGCGGTCTGCTTCCCGTGCTGCCCGCTCCAGATTCACCGGGGGCTGCGCGGACCGCCACACGAGGTGTGCCGCCGCCCACAGCCCCGCGACGGGGTCACCGCCACCAATGCTGAGGGCTCCCTCGGATATCTCGGCGCGGGCGTCGGAGCAGACCGCAACCCGCCCGCCCCCGGCGCTGTCGCCCTCTTCGACGAGCAACGGCGGTGCCAGCACTCCGCGCAGGTCCCAACTGATGCTGGTGGGCCGCATCTTCGGCGGCGCCGCCCAAAGGTCCAGGGCCCGGGTGACACCGGTCAGCACCAGCAACGAGGGCATCCCGGCTGCGGCCGCACCCTGTATGTCGGTGTCCAGCCGGTCGCCCACCACCAGCGGCGCCGCCGCCGACAGCCGTCGCGCCGCGGAGTGCAGGATCGCCGGGAACGGCTTGCCGGCGACCTGCGGCTGGCGCCCGGTGGCAGCCGACACCGCATCGACCAGCGTGCCGTTGCCCGGAGCGAGACCGCCCTCGACCGGAATCGTGCGATCGGTGTTGGTCGCCACCCACGGCACCCCCGAGGCCACGGCGAACGACGCGCGCGCGAGGGCTTCCCACCCAACCTGCCTGCCGAACCCCTGCATGACCGCATCGACACGGTCGCCGGTAGAGCCAACCGGGCGGTTGACCGCATCTATCACGGCGAACCCGCGCTCCCGAAGCGCCGCGGACACCCCCTCGCCGCCGACGGCGAGGACTGTCGAGCCGGCGGGCAACTGGTCGGCGAGCAGCCCTGCCCCCGCCTGCGCCGACGTCAGCACTTCCCCCGGTGTGGCCGGCAGGCCCAGCGCGACGAGATGGTCCGCGACGTCGCGCGGGGTGCGCGACGCGTTGTTGGTGACGTAGCAGCTGCCCTTGCCGGCGCGTGCGGCCGCCGCGATCACCTCCGCAGCGTTGGGCACGGCATGCTGACCCACATACACCACACCGTCGAGGTCCAGCAGCAGGGCGTCGCAACTGTCCAGCAGCGTCGGGTCGTCGGACATACCGGGATCGTTGCACGCGACGGGTGACCTCCGCCAAACGTGCGCGAGACCGACGGCCCCATGGCGTGGGTCTCGCAGACGGGCCGCCGGCGGACGTCCCGGACGCCGGCTAGCGGGTCTTGGCCTTGATGAAGGCCTTCGCCGAGGATCCTGCGGCGTTCTTCGCCACCACTTTGATCCGGTACCGGGTCCGCGGCTTCAACTTCTTCACAGTGAATTTCGCCCTGGTCGTCGTCCCCGTGGCCTTCCACTTCTTCTTGCCCTTTGTGGGCTTGGCCCAGAACTTGTACTTCTCTGCGCGCTGCGCCTTGCGGTACGTGAGCTTGATGGACTTGCGCGTGGTCTTGCGGACCTTGAGCTTCTTGACCTTGCCCGGTGGCCGCTTGACCACACCCCCGCCGGAGTCCGGCCCGGTGGTCGGTTGTTGGCCCGGTGAGCCGGGAACGCCCGGGCCGGTGGTCGGCCGCTGGCCCGGTGAGCCGGGAACGCCCGGGCCGGTGGGGGGCGGGGTGCCCGTCGGCGGCACCGGCGGCGATTGTCCGGCCGACACGGCAACCTCTCGGCTGATGGTGCCCGTTCCATTCTCGTTGTCGGTGACGGTCAGCCTGACCCGGTATGTGCCGGCGCTCCCGTAGTCGTGGGAGGCCGTTGCGCCGCTGCCGGTCGCCCCGTCGCCGAAGTCCCACGCGTAGTCAGCGATCGCGCCATCTTCGTCCGTCGAAGCCGCGGCGTCGAACGTGCAGCCGAGCCCGGTGCAACTGAAGGTGAAGGCCGCCGTCGGGGCCTTGTTCGGGAGGGGCTCGACAACGACGGTCTGGTCGG
>JAQAZZ010000131.1:0-3981 GCA_032127075.1 Micrococcales bacterium
TGAGGCGCTACTCGGTGACACGCCCGCGGACCACCGCCGTCGTCACGTCCTTGCCCAGGGTCCCGGGCTGCTGCACCGACGTGCTGCACCCCGCCACGAGCCGCTTGCCGTTCCGCGATCCCGTCAGGTCGCAGTTGTGGCGGACCAGGCCCTCCTTCTCGTCCGCCCCCTGGACCTGCGCCGGCACGAGACGGGGGCGGCCCCACTGCGTTCCGCCGGAGGTCGATGTTGCGGTGTAGACCTTGTCCGTGCGACTGGTGCCGTCCTGCCACATCGCGGTGACGGTCTTGGCGTTGCGCGAGGCGGTCAGGCCCACCAGATCGTGCAACCGCTCGCGCTTCCCCTTCTTGCTGATGATCTGCGGGGCCGACCAGCCCTGGGCACCCTTGGCGATGTCTCGGGTCCCTGCCGCCCATACGCGCGAATTGGCAGGGGCCGTCCACGTCGCCACCGCTCGGTCGCCCTTGCCGGACAGCACGAGCCGCGGACCACTCAAATCGGGCCCTCCATCGGCCACGACGAGCCGAGCGGCCTTGCGCCAAGCGCCGTCGATGCCCTTCGCTGACGAAACCCGGGTCCGCATCGGACGGCCGCCGTCCTTCGACCACTCGGACCAGATGACGGCCTTGCGCCGGCCGTCGCCGGAGACCGCGACGTCCGGGGCGCCGGAGTAGCGCTTCGACACCGTGCGCGGTTTCGCCCACGACCGTCCCCCGTTGCGGCTGGTCGCCGATTCCAGGACGTCCCGTGCCGCTTTGGTCGGAGCAGGACGCGCCGACCGGGTCCACACGACCGTCACCCGACGTGCGTCGTCGGAGGCGGTCGCGTCCCAGGCCAAGTTGTCCCCGGGGCCCTTGGCGACGGCTCCTGGGCGCGACCAGGAGCGCCCGCCGTCCCGCGAGGTGCGCGCGAGGATCTGCACCTCGCCGAAGCCGTCCTCGCAGTCGTCGCAGTCGGCCCACACGACCGTCACCCGCGCGCCCTTCCTGGCGGCGAAGACCTTCGGGGCCCAGAAAGCCGAATCCGACAGAGTCACCGGAGGCTGCCAGGTCCGACCCCCGTCGTCGGACACCGCGAACTCCACGGAGCTCCCGGGCCTCGATTCAGGAGACCTGTTCGCGCGGCCCCAGGCCACGTACGCCCGCTGGCCGTCACCCGACAGGGCGATGGGCG
Organism: Micrococcales bacterium; assembly: GCA_032127075.1. GTDB lineage: Bacteria > Actinomycetota > Actinomycetes > S36-B12. The sequence continues at coordinate 1,174 of JAQAZZ010000131.1, forward strand.
TGTCGCTGAGATATGGGAAGTCGAGCCGCTGTTCCGGCGGCTTCAGGTCCTGGGGCTCGGTCCAGGTCTTGCCCCGGTCCGCGGACGCCGCGGCCTGCAGCACCACAGGCCCCCGCGCGCCGGTCCCGGGATCGTCCGCCGGCTCCTCCACGGTCCACAGCGCCACCCTCTCCTTGCCCCGCGACGAGGCCAGGTGCAGCACGCCGGGGCCCATACCGGAGGTCTGCGAGGACTCCGACAGCGCGACGACTCGAGAGGACCAATCGACCGTCGGAACTGTGCCCGCCTGCGTCGCCGGGGCCGCTACGGTGGCGGTGATCAGCGCCGCTGCGCCTATCCCGACTGGGAGGACCTTGCGCCGCACCGCCCCTGCACCGGATTCGGTCCTACGGGGTGTGTGATCGTGACCCATGTCGGATCCCCCTTCCGATCGCCGCAACCACCGTCGAACCGATCGGGACGACTGCTCTCGCCGCAGCTGTCTACTCCCACCGTAGCAGTCCGATGCTGCACCCCGCCACCGCCACCGCCACCGCCAAAGCCACGCCCGCGACGCCTACGTGATCGCGGCGCTGGGCGGTCCCGGCCCACACCTTGCGCCCCGTCGATGTCGGTGAGGAAGTCCTCTCAGAACCTGGAGGTGTGCCAGGGTGCAGCCGGTGTCAGACTGACGTGAGTCCGGGACTCGGCCCTGGCGCAACCCTTCAGGAGGCGGCTGATGCCGGAAGCCGAACCAGCCGCCAGTCCCGATATCGCACTTGCCCTCGCGGCCGATCTGCAACTGCTCGCAGACGCGCTCTCTGACACCATCCAGCGTCAGGAAGGCGCCGAGGTCGCGGCGATGATCGAGAGGCTGCGGACTGCGGCATCGACCCGGCCGAGCAGCGCGCCTGCCGACCTGGTGGATCTCGATCTGCCCACGGCCAATCGGTTGGCGAGGGCATTCGTCCGCTACTTCCACCTGGCCAACGTCGCCGAGCAGGTGCATCGCGCCCGCCACCTTGCGGAGCGGCGCGCAGAGCAGGGCGGTCCGCTGGCACGCGCGATGCGCCGGATCCAGGAGGCAGGCCTTCCGCCGGACATCATCCAACAGGCGGCCACCCGGCTGTCGGCACAACCGGTGTTCACCGCCCACCCGACCGAGGCGGCGCGGCGCAGCACGCTGGTGAAACTGCAGCGAATCGGTGACCGGTTGGGGGCTGCCCACGGCGATTCGGAGTCTGCGGCCCTGGCGCGGCTGCGGATCTGGGAACTCGTGGACCTGCTCTGGCAGACAGACGACCTGCGGCTGTCCCGACCGGAGGTTCTGGATGAGGCGCGCAACGCGCTGTACTTCCTCGACGACATCGTGCGGGGACCGCTCGGCGACGTGTTGGACTCCCTGACGCAGCAGCTCGCCGCGGTGGATGTTCGGCTGCCGGCCACCGCGCGGCCGCTGGCGTTTGGCACGTGGATCGGAGGAGACCGCGACGGAAACCCGTTCGTCACGCCGAAGGTCACCGAAGATGTCTTGTCGATGCAGCGGGAACACGCCATCCGCCGCATCCTGGAGATCATCGACGCCCTGATCGAAGACCTCTCCGTCAGTGAGCGGCTGGCCGGGGTTCCCGCGGCGCTGCGGGACCAGGTGGCAGCTGATCTGCACCTCGTGGACGGCATCGAGCCGCGCTACCTGCGGCTGAACGCCGAGGAGCCGGTGCGGCTGAAGCTGACGGTTATCCGGGCGCGGTTGCTGGCCACGAGGCGGCGCAACAATGAGGGGCTGCCCCACACGCCGGGCGTCGACTACCGAACCACGGACGCGCTCTTCGCAGACCTCGCTGCTATCCGTGACGCGCTGCTGGACGGTCGCGGCGCGCTCGTGGTCCGCGGGACGTTGGACTCCGCCATCCGCCAGATCGCCGCGATCACCCTGCAGATGGCAGCAATGGATCTGCGGGAACATGCGGACAAGCACCACCACGCGGTCGGCCAACTGTTCGACTGGGCCGACCCGGCGGCCACCCCCTACAGCGAAATCGACCGGTCGACGCGGCTACGGCGGCTGCGCGACGAACTTGCGGGCCGACGGCCGCTGGCGCCCGATCCGCCCCCGCTGGACGACGACGGTGCTGTGACGTTCGGGGCGATGGCGGCGGCTCGGCGGGCGATTGAAACCCACGGCCCCGAGGCTTGCGGCAGCTACATCATCTCCATGACCCGGGGCGCCGACGACGTCCTGGCAGCTGTGGTGCTCGCCCGCGAGGCGGGGTTGGTGGAGCTGGCCGAGGGCCGGGCGATGATCGGCTTCGTCCCGCTGCTGGAGACGGTTGCCGAACTGCGCGCCGCGGGGGAGATCCTGGCCGACTTGCTGGCCGACCCCTCCTACCGCCGGCTGGTGCAGCTGCGGGGCGATGTGCAGGAGGTCATGCTCGGCTATTCCGACTCCAACAAGGACGCTGGCATCACGACCAGCCAGTGGGAGATCCACCTGGCCCAGCGACGCCTGCGCGACACCGCAGCCGCGCACGGGGTGCGGCTGCGGCTGTTCCACGGCCGCGGCGGCGGTCCCACCTACGAGGCGATCATGTCCCAGCCGCCTGGGGTGCTGGACGGTGAGATCAAGCTCACCGAGCAGGGGGAGGTGATCTCCGACAAGTACCTGCTGCCCGGGCTTGCCCGGGAGAACTTGGAGCTGATCGTCGCCGCGACCCTGGAGGCGTCCACCCTGCATCGGACGCGGCAGGCGACACCCGAGCAGCTGGCCGCATGGGACCGCGTGATGGATGTGGTCAGCGATGCCGCATTCGCCCGCTACCGCAGCCTCGT
>JAQAZZ010000132.1:0-2580 GCA_032127075.1 Micrococcales bacterium
GGCCCCTGTCGGGGCCTCCTCGCAATGACAGAAAGATTCTTGGTGGCACGTGTCGCTTTAGCGACACCAGCCGAGCCGTAACTTTAGTCACGACCTCACCGTGGCGCCTGCTCCAGCTTCTCCAGCTCCACGCGCCAGTTGAAGATGATGCTGAGCTGGTGGGTGCTCAGCCCGCCGTACGACGCCACCATCAGGAACCGCTTGCCGTCGGGGTGCACGTCATAGCCTCGGTGATAGATGCTCTGCAGCAGGCCGGGCACCGCAAAGAGGAGCTGGGGGGTGCCATGCTCGAACTGCGTTCCGGTATTCACCGGCACGGCGAACATTTCGCCGCGTGAGGTCCGGAAGAAGAGCTCGGCGCCGTCGCGCCGCCACAGCGGCTCGATCCCGCCCCCGACCGAGATGGCGATGCGGGCAGAATCGACGTTGGGGAAGGGCCGCACATAGACCTCCGGAGCACCCGACTCCTCCGACACGTAGGCGATCCAGCGGCCGTTGGGTGAGAGGGCCATGGAGTAATGGTCGAATTGCGACTGGATCAGCGTCCGGGGGACGGTGTCCGCGCCGTTTTCGACCACCAGCAGGCGTCGGCTGCCGACGCCGGCCCCTTCCGACCGCAGCACGATGTAGCGACCGGTCTGGTCGAGCCAGATCTCATCCAGCTGGGTACTTCCGGGCGAGGCGGGGCGGGTGCTGTCGCTGCCGTCGGCCCGCCGCATCCAGGCGGTGCGGCGGCCGTTGCGGGTGGCGAGGAAGGCCACCTTGCGGCCGTCCGGGGTCCACACCGGACGGTCGGCGCCGGTCACGTCGAACGAGAGCTTGCTGTAGGTCCCGGTCCGGAGCTGCTTCACCCAGATCTCGGGTTCGCCTGACTCGGTCGTGGACACCGCAATCTGGGAGCCGTCGGGCGAGAGCGCGAGGTTCTGGATCAGGCCCCGCATGGTGGTATCCACCGGTGTGGTGGCGCCGGTCCGGTCCACCCAGACGAGGCGGTCGCCGCCCAGAGCCGCTTCCTGGTAGAGAAACGTGCCGCGCTCGGAGACCGCGTACTGGACGGTGCCGTTGGACACGTCGGTCGCGACGTCCTGGAGCACGGGAACCGGTGTGCCGGCCAGGGTGCCCTTGTCCGGATCGAATCGCGCGACAAGGATCCGGCTGTCCGAGGTCCCAATGGCGAGGAAGCCCGGCGGCAGGAACCGGGCATACGATCCCGGGGCCAAGTCGGCGGTGACACCCGTCTCCACGTTGACGATGCCGACGTGATTTGCGCCGATTGACCCCTTCCACAGCATCACGAGGACATGCTTGCTCCCGGGCAGCACATCGGGGAAGTCGAGTTCCTTGGTGCCGCTGGCGGTGTCCGGGGTGGAGATCTGGGTGACAGCACCGCCGGTGGACGCGACCCGGGAGAGGCCGCGCATGTCGTTGGTGAAGTAGATATTCCCGTCGTCGCCCCAGTCGCCACCGCCGTAATTGGCCACGGAGTCGTTGACCACGACGCGGGCCACGCCGCCGGTGGCCGGGATCACCTTGAGCATCGTGCGCCCGCCCGAGCCCGTGAAGAAGCCGATCGACTCCCCGTCCGGCGAAAAGAACGGGCCGAAGGCGCCCCTGGTGTCGGGAAGCGGACGGGCATCCGGCTGATTGAGCTCCCGGACCCAGAGCTGCTGATCCACGCCATCCGATCCGACGAAGGCGACGCGCCGGCCGGAGGGCGAAATGGCGATCCGCACGTTGCTTATGGCTTGGACCGCGCCGCTGTCCCCGAACGCCAGCGTGGCCCGGACCACCTCGCCGGGGCCCACGCTGCCGGGATCGGTGCGTCGGTTTCCGATCAGGTATCCCGCCATCAGGGTGACGAGCGCCAGGGCGCCGGCCACCAGCCAGCCGCGCCGCCTGTTCGCTGCGGTGAATTGGACGCCCGGACGGAGGGTTGTGGTGGCTGGATTGGCGAGCGCCGCCGAGAATTCCGCCGCCGAGGCGAAGCGGTCGGCAGGCAGCTTCTCGAGCGCGGTGAACACCGCCGCCTCGACGCCGGGCGGAATCGTCCGGCGCTGCCCCGCCAGCGTCCGCGGATCTTCTGTCATCACCCGCGCGATGATGGCCTGCGCCGTCGGCCCGGTGAAGGGCGGCTCGCCCACCAGCATCTCGTAGGCGACGCAGCCCAGGGCGTAGACGTCGCTCCGCGCCGTGATCTCGCGGTCGCCCATCGCCTGCTCGGGGCTCATGTAGTGCGGGGTCCCCAGCGACATCCCGGTCTCGGTCATCCGGGTGCCGCCGGCCTTGCTCGCGGCGAGCGCGATGCCGAAATCGGCCACGAGGGCGCTGCCGTCGTGGAGCAGGATGTTTTCCGGCTTGATGTCGCGGTGGATCACGCCATGCCGGTGGGCGTAGTCGAGCGCCGCCGCCACCTCCGTCGCGATGCGGACGGCATCCGCCACCGGGAGTTGCTTCTCGTTCGTGAGCCGGTCGCGCACTGTTTCACCCTGCACATACGGCATGACATAGAAGAGAAAGCCGTCGGCCTCGCCGCTGTCGAAGAGGGGCAGGATGTGCGGATGCTGCAGGTTGGCGGTGGTC
>JAQAZZ010000133.1:0-51954 GCA_032127075.1 Micrococcales bacterium
GGAACGTGCTCCTCGAGCGCCTCCTCCGTGGGGATCTCGGCGGCGACGTCGTCGGCGTGGATGGTGTTGAACATCGCCCAGATGGCCCACGCCGTGAATCCCACGACAACTGACCCAACGATGATCCACGCCAGGATCGTCGGCAGTTGGGTCGATTTGTTGAGCAGGAATGCGATGGTTGCTGCCGCGGGGATCGTCAGCACCCAGGCCGTGACCATCTCCCCCACAACCTTCCAGTTGGCGCCGCGGCCGGAGGCAACGCCCGCGCCGACGACTGAACTGGCGGCCGCATGGGTCGTGGAGATCGGGACTCCCCTGCTGGTGGCACCGAAGATGGAGACGGCCGCACCGATGTTGGCCGCTGCCCCAGAGATGGCGTTGAGAGTTGTGATCTTCAAACCCATCGTCTCGATGATCTTCCAACCTCCCCAGAGCGTGCCGATCGCAATGGCGGAGTAGGCAGCCAGCGCTGCCCACTCCGGGATCGGAACCTTGTCACCGTCGGCCTGTGCGTAGCCGGTGCCCACGAGCAGAGCTCCGATGACGCCCATGGTCTTCTGCGCGTCGTTGGCGCCGTGCCCGAAGGACATCGCCGCTGACGAGATGAGTTGGACACCCTTGAACGCGCCGTGGTTGTCGTGGAGGCGGAACAACTTGGCAATCCCGATGAGGATGTAGAACACGATGAAGGCGACGGCGATGGCGACGGCCGGAGAAGCGATGATGCCGATCGCGGACTTGCTGACGCTGGACCAGGAAATGGCGTCCGCCCCCCCTGCTGCCAGCCCCGCTCCGACGAGTCCGCCGATGATCGCGTGGCTGGAAGACGACGGCATCCCGAAGAACCACGTCAGGTAGTTCCAAGCGATGGCTGCGAACAACGCGGCGAAGATGACCTTGAGCGTCATCCCCTGTTCCATCCCCTCCGTCTTCACAGTCTTTGCAACTGTGCTGGCGACCGCCGTCCCCACCACGAAGTAGGCGAGGAAGTTGAATGCTGCCGCGAAGGCTGGCGCCCATTTCGCAGGCAACGCGCGCGTGGCGACGACGGTGGCCACCGTGTTGGCGGCGTCGTGGAACCCGTTGGTGAAATCGAATACAAGCGCCAACGCAACCAGCGCGACCACGGTGATGAGCAGAATGTCCACTGAGCCCCAACCCTCCATTTGAAACAGACGGGTCAGTATGCCCACTGCTGAATGGGGATTCGTCAACCATTCATGCAGGAGTTGGCATTAGTTCGTCCACAATTCATCTAAGGGGCTCGGCTCAGGTCGCGTCCATCAGCACCTCGGTGACCAGTGCTGCGATCGCCGACCTCTCCGAGCGATGAAGCGTCACGTGGGCGAACAACGGATGCCCCTTCAACTGCTCGATGATCGCCACGACGCCGTCGTGCCGGCCCACTCGCAGGTTGTCCCGCTGGCCCACGTCGTGGGTGAGCACAACTCGCGCATCCTTGCCGATGCGCGACAACACCGTGAGAAGCACATTGCGCTCCAGCGACTGCGCCTCATCGACGATCACGAAGGCATCGTGGAGCGACCGACCCCGGATGTGGGTCAAGGGCAGGACTTCGAGCATGTCGCGGCGCAGCACCTCGTCGATGACGGCGGGGGTGGTGATCGCCGACAACGCGTCGAAGACCGCCTGGCCCCAGGGGGACATCTTCTCGTGCTCTGAACCGGGCAGGTAGCCGAGCTCCTGCCCGCCGACGGCGAACAGCGGCCGGAACACCATGACCTTGCGGTGGTGACCGCGCTCGAGGACGGACTCCAGCCCCGCCGCGAGGGCAAGCGCACTCTTGCCCGTTCCGGCGCGGCCCCCCAACGAAACGATGCCGATGTCGGGGTCCAGCAATGCGTCGAGCGCCAGCCGCTGTTCCGCGCTGCGGCCCCTCACGCCGAACGCCTCGAGGTCTCCCCGGACCAGCCGGATCTGCTTGTCGGCGGTCACCCGGCCCAGAGCGCTGCTGCCGGGGCCGGTGAGCACGACACCGGTGTTCACGGCCAACTCATGCTCGTGGGGGACTTCCACCGCAGCGTTGTTGTACAAAGCGTCGATGGTCGCACTGTCAGCTTCCAGTTCCGCTACCCCGGTCCAGCCGGACGTGACCACGAGTTCGGCCCGGTACTCCTCGGCGCGCAGCCCGAGCACCGCGGCCTTGACCCGCATAGGCAGATCCTTGGACACCACAACGACGTCTTCGCCCTCCTGTTGCAGGCTTCGCGCGACCGCGAGGATGCGCGTGTCGTTGTCCCCCAGGCGGAAGCCGGGCGGCAGCACCTGCGCGTCGGTGTGGTTCAGCTCGACTCGCAGCGTGCCACCCTCGCCGGCGATGGGGATGGACACGTCGAGGCGATCGTTCTCGACGCGGAGATCATCGAGGATCCGCAGCGCCTCCCGGGCGAAATAGCCCAGTTCCGGATGGGTCCGCTTGGCCTCCAGTTCGGCGAGGACCACCAGGGGCAGGACAACCTCGTGCTCAGCGAAACGGTACAGCGCCCGCGGATCGCTCAGCAGTACGGAGGTGTCCAGTACGTAGGTTCGGCGGTTGTCACTGCTGGCGGTCGGTTGCGCCATTGGCGGCCTCCTGCTCTGCGGGTTGATCCGACCGTACGACGGCCGCCGCGAACCCCGGACGCGCCACGCCGACGCCGGTGGCAGCGCCACAGCCCACAGCCCTGCCCCGATCTGGCCCTGAATTGCCCGGGACACGCCGCTGGGAGGGGCCACCTTGGGGCAGGAGGCTTGTGCTCAGCGGGGCAGGAGGCGCGTGCTCAGCGGGGTAGGAGGCTCGTGCTCAGCCGCCGTAGCGGCGTTGCCGCTGGGAGTACGCGCGCAGTGCGCGCAGGAAATCGACCTGACGGAAGTCCGGCCACAGCGCCTCGCAGAAGTAGAACTCCGAATGGGCGCTCTGCCACAGCAGGAATCCAGACAGCCGCTGCTCCCCCGAAGTGCGGATGACCAGGTCCGGGTCGGGCTGCCCGCGCGTGTACAGGTGATCAGCGATGTGTTCCACGTCGAGGACCTGGGCCAGGTCGTCCAGACTGGTCCCCCGCTCGTGGTGCTCGTGCAAGAGGCTGCGCACCGCATCGACGAGTTCGCGCCGACCGCCGTAGCCGACCGCGATGTTGACGGTGAGACCGTCGATCTGACGCGTCTGTTCTTCGACCCCCTTCAACGACGCCGCGAATTCCGCCGGAAGAAGATCGAGCGCGCCGACCGGGTGCACGCGCCAGCGGCCGCGGTCCGCCAGCTCGTGGGCGGTGTCGTCGATGATCTGCAGCAGCGGGAGCAGTTCGGCGGAGTTTCGCTGCAGGTTGTCCGTGGACAGCAGCCACAGCGTGACAACCTCCACACCCGCTTCCTCGCACCATCCGAGGAACTCGGCGATACGCGCGGCGCCGGCACGGTGACCCGCATCGCTGGACGAGCCGTGGTAGCTGGCCCAGCGTCGATTGCCGTCCAAGATGACCCCGACGTGGCGGGGCAGTCGGTCGGGGTCGAGGCGGTGAAGCACCCGGTTGGCGTACAGGCCGTACACCGCGTCACGCAGACCCATCACTTCCGCCTCTCGTACCACCACAAGGCTAGCCGAGACGCCATGGCGATTCACCGGGCTGAACGCCTGGGTGTATCGCCGCACCAGATCCAGGTCCGGGCGGACCGGCATTCCGTCAGCAGCGCTGTGGGCGGAGTCCGGTACGTGATAGGCCTTCACTTCGCAGCCGCCGGGTGATACTTGGGCGGTGAGGCCCGACTTGGCGCAGGTGCACTTGACCGAACGGCCGCAGCTGCGGCAGTGGCTGGAGCTGCACCACGGCGACAGCCGGGGGGTCTGGCTGGTCAGCTGGCGGCGACCGGAGCTGGGACCGCGAATCCCCTACGACGACATCGTGAACGAGTGCATCTGCTTCGGCTGGATCGACTCGACGCTGCGGACCTTGGACGAGGACCGCAACGCTCTGCGGCTCACCCCCCGAAAGCCTGGCAGCGCTTGGGCGCGCACGAACAAGCTCCGGCTAGCCCGGCTGGAATCCACCGGACTGATGCATCCCGCGGGGCTGGCCGCGGTCAAGCGTGCCAAAGCCGATGGATCCTGGGAGTTGTTGGACGACGTCGAGGCCCTGGTGGTACCGGATGATCTCGCGGCTGCGCTCGCAGCGGCGAAGGCGGCGCAGGCTTTCGCCAACCTGACCCCCAGCCGGCGCAAGCAGCTGCTGTGGTGGATCAAGACGGCCAAGCGCGACGACACGCGGTCAACTCGAATCGCCAAGACCGTCGCCGCGGCGGACGAGGGGCGATCGGCCCTGGAATGACAGCGGCGGGCCCGTGTCGCCGACGGACCCGGCGGTCCACGTGCAGTCGGAATGTGCCTCAGGCCGCTGTCGCGGTGCTTGCCTCACTACTGACCTGCAACAGCGGCTCCACCCGCCGCGTCACCCACCGTTCGGCAACGAAGCTCATGAACGGCACTGTCCCCGCCAGCAGTATCAACAGCGCCCTGCCCAGATGCCACTTCATCCGGAATACCAGATCCAGCGCAACCGCAACGTAGGCGATATACAGCCAGCCATGGGCCATCCAGCCCACCGAGTACCACAGCGCGGTCCCGTCGAACACATACTTGAACGGCAGACCCACCACGGTCATGAATGCGAGCAGGAAACCGGTGACGAACGCCATGACCCGATACCGCGTCAGCGCACCGGACAACCCCTTGACGCGTGCGGGAGCGGGGGCCGACGAACTACTGCGGGTATCGGTCACCCGTCAAGGCTAACGGGCAGCGATCAAGCCTGCTTCACCCACTTCGACCACCCAGTCCCGACATTCCGACATGGATTTCGCCGACAGGAATTCCGCCGACTGCCGGCGGTCAAGGCAGGGCCGAGTTCGCTTCGGCATCCCGGCGGTCCCCCGCAGCGGGGCCGGGGCGTTCGCGGGTATCCAGGAACAGACCGCGCAGCCACACGAAGACGACCAACCCCGCGAAGATCAGCCACTGGAGGGTGTAGAAGGCGTTCTGAAGCGGGAACGGCACGTCCGGGTCCGCCCCGAAGACCGGCTGCGACCTTTCGAACCGCGCGCTCGGCGATGTCACCGTCACATAGCCGGGAGCAAGATCGGCTGCGACCGCCGCCAGTTCCGGCTCCCATTGGGCGGCCAGCCCCTCACCGGTGATTGTCACCAGCGGTTCGGTGGCGCTGATGGGGGCGTCGCGGTAGAAGTTCTCGTCCGGCTGCACCCGACCGGACACCGTCACCCGGTCCGATTGCGGCTCGGGTGCGGCGGCTGGTGTGGGCACCCAGCCCTGCAGCACCGCCACGGTGCGCCCATCGGCCAGCCTCAGCCCGTCGACTATCAGGTAGCCGACACGCCCCGAGCCGTCGACGCGCGATCGGACTGCGCTGCGGGCCTGTGGCAGCGGGGTGCCGGTGACGCGCACCGCTCGGCCCAGCGCCGAGAAGGGCAAGTCACCACCGGTCACGACCTCGGTGTAGTCGGCTTCTCGCGCGACGGCAGCGCGCTCGAGGTCGAGCTGATCCTGGGTGCGTTGGAACTGCCAGACGGATGCGGCGACGCAGATGGCGATGGCCACCAGCGCCAGGATCGTGAAGCCGATCCACCGAGGGGTGGCCAGAGTGCGCACCATCGCAACGAGTCGCCCCGTCACCGCTCCTCGTCGCCCCCAGCGGCAGGACGCCCACCGGGATAGCCGGGGCCGGAATCCCCCGGTCCCTGGTCGTCAGCACTGGGCAGCGGGCGTGGCACGGTGTCGGGGCGTCGGCGTCCGGTGCCATCATCAAAGTCGATCTTCTTCAGCTGCCGGTTCATCGACCACCACAGCAGCACTGTCGCCAGTCCGAGGCCGAGGAAGATGAAGAAGCCGATGAGGCCCGGGGAAACGACCGAGGGGTCGACGTAGCGCGGCAACTGTGTCGGATTGGGTGTCGGAGCGGCCTCCAACGCCAGTCCGGCACCAACGGCGAGTGCCTGCACCACTGCGACCACCACTCCTCCCGGGACATCTCGCACACTAGTGTCGCAGGGGATCTAGACAGGCCGTACCGCCGGGACGGAGCAGGCATGAGCGTCGAGGCCGATCTGGCCGCCCGCTACGGCACGTCGCGTCGCAGCGTCGGCCTGCGGATCACAGTTGCGGCGCTCATCGCCGGCTACCTCGGCGTGGCCGCCTGGGCCGCCTGGTCGCTGTCGCAGGGCAGTGTGGAGGGCAACGTGTTGGGCTGGCGCGCCCAGGCCCGCGAAGTGACCGTCGACCTGGAGGTTCGCGGGTCCTCAACCGACGGCGTCGACTGCGTCGTCAAGGCCACCGACGCACAAGCCGTCGATGTCGGCTACCGGACGGTGACTGTCCCGCAGCCCCCCGTCACCGTCGCCGTCACGATCCCGACGGTGATCAGGGCTGCGTCGGTTGTTGTGCTGGGTTGCGCCCCCGTCGGGGATGACCTGAGAGTTCCGCCACCGGACTTCCCCCCGGGTGTGGCCATCCCATGAACCGCGCAGACACCGCCGGAAGAGGCGTCAGTCGGCGCTGGGCTTGGGGATGTAGCGCCGGGCCCCGATCAGCTCCCGCCAGCGGATCGGCACGATCCGCACCCGGCCCGACGAGTCCGGTGCCTCCATCATCCTGCCGCGACCCGCGTAGAGCGCCACATGGTGGACGTACTCCCGGGTACCCCAGAACAGCAGATCCCCCCGCCGCAGCCGCTCCAGGCTGACGCGCCGACCGGACCGGAACTGCGGATCGGCGTCACGCGGAATCGTCTCCCCGTGAGCGCGGAAGAGGTTCCAGATGAGCCCGGAACAGTCCATCCCCCACGCGGACAAGCCGCCCCACAGGTAGCGCAGCCCGAGGAACCTGCGACCGTCGGCGAGTACCGACCGCGCGCTGAGCTGCTTGGGCGCACCAACATCGGAGCCGGGGATCAACCCCGGCCCGGCGGGGGTGATCACCTGTACCCAGCCAGCCTGGGCGACCCCCGCATCCTCGGTCCCACCCCCGCCGTGGGCGGCCTCGGGCAGCGCGAAGCGTGTGCCATAGCCCACGGCCACCGACCCCTCATCGAGGCGGACCCTGCTGCGCTTGGCCAGCACCACCACATAGTCGGACGCGTCGGTCACGGACGGCAGGTCCGACTTCGGCCGCAGTTGCCGGGCGGGCAGCCAACCGGGGTATCCGGCCGGATCCTGCGGTTCGGGTTCATCAATCACCGCAACTTTCACCCATCGGCCGCGGCGCTCCCGCACCAGCACCTCCATGCCGTACAGCGCTTGCGTCTGGACATTGCCCACCAACCAGCGCCTCTGGTCGGCGGTGCGCAGGTTGCGGTTCCACCGCCCCACGGCGACGGGGTTGCGTAGCGAGGGCCGGTCGATCCGGCGGTGGATGCGAGGTTCACGCCAAAGCGTCGCGACCGACACGTCGATGAGTGCCCGCGAACCCACCGGGTAGCGCTCCTCGGCGACAGCAGCGTCGGCCGATTGGGCGACCGGATCGGCCGACGCCCCCTGGGCGGGCAGCAGCAGTGAGGCGCCCAGGGTGATGCCGAGGGCGACGGTGCTGTTTCGTGAGGGTGTCCATCCGAGCATGGGCAAACCCTGCCACACCGATGCCCGGGGATTCGGCGGCGTCGTGCCGGTGTCGATGGGTTGGGAGGGATGCCGGCGAGGCAATGTGGTGCGCCGACTCGGGTCCGACCGCCGCACCGAGGCGGTAGCCTTTGGCAAGATCAGGCGGAACCAGGGAGGCGCTGACCATATGTCGGAAGTGTGGCTGACCCAAGAGGCCTACGACGCACTGCAGGCGGAGTTGGCCGAACGCGAAGGTCCCATGCGTGCAGAGATCGTCAAACTGATCGAGCTCGCCCGGGAAGAGGGCGACCTGAAGGAGAACAGCGGCTACCACGCCGCCAAGGACGACCAGGGGAAGAACGAGGCACGCATCCGCCAGATCCAGCAGCTGTTGGCATCCGCCAGGATCGGATCGCTGGACGCCGCCGATGACGAAGTCGCCCACGGCAAGGTTGTCACCGTCAAGTTCCCAGCACTGGACATGGAGGAGACCTTCCTGCTGGCCTCCCGGGAGGAGGCCGCCCACGCGTCGATCGAGGTGTATTCGCCCACCTCGCCGCTCGGTGGCGCCATCAACGGCCGAAGGGTCGGCGAGACCGCGAACTACACCCTCCCCAACGGCAACCAGATGGACGTCGAAATCGTCTCCGTCTCCGAATACGCCGGCTGACCACCAAGCCACCACCCGTGCTGTGCGTGGCCAGCCGCCTGGGTGGATCATGGGCTCATGCCTGCTATTGAAGCCCGCGGCCTGGTCAAGGTGTTCGCATCCCGCAGCGGTGAAGTCCGCGCGCTCGACGGCGTGGATCTGACCGTTCCCGAGGGGACGGTTCTGGGCCTCCTCGGACCCAACGGCGCCGGCAAGACCACGGCCGTGCGGGTGCTGACGACCTTGCTGACTCCCGACGCCGGGACCGCAGCCGTCGCGGGCTGCGACGTCGTGAAGGCCCCCGGCGACGTCAGGCGCCGCATCGGACTGTCCGGGCAGTACGCCGCCGTCGACGAGTACCTCACCGGTCGGGAGAACCTGACGATGGTGGGGCGCCTGTACCACTTGGGCAAGAAGGCGGCCGCCGACCGGGCAGCCGAACTTCTCGACCGATTCGAACTCACCGACGCCGCAGACCGGCAGGTGAAGGGGTATTCGGGCGGCATGCGCCGCCGCCTCGACCTCGCCGGCGCCCTGGTCGCCCACCCGCCGGTGCTGTTCCTCGACGAGCCCACCACGGGCCTCGACCCGCGCAGCAGGCTGGGCCTGTGGGATGTCATCGAAGATCTGGTGCGCGACGGCACCACCCTGCTCCTGACGACTCAGTACCTGGAAGAGGCCGACCGACTTGCCGACAGCATCGCGGTGGTCGATCACGGGAGGGTGATTGCCCGCGGGACGTCGGACGAGTTGAAGGCCCAAGTCGGGGGGGAGCGGCTGGAACTGTCGGTGGCTACCGCTGACCAAGTTGCGGTCGCAGCAGGGATCCTCACCGGCATGGGCCACGGCGAGCCGCAATCCGACCCGGAGACAAGGGTCATCTCAATGCGCGTGGACGGCGGTGCCGCAACGCTGATGGACGCCGTGCGACGACTCGACGGCCACGTGACAGTGGTGGACGTCGCGTTGCACCGCCCCACCCTGGACGATGTCTTCCTCACCCTGACCGGAGAAGCGACCCCCCGGGAGGTGGAGCCGGCATGAGCACAACCACAACGACCCAAGCGCAGCAGATCGCCACAGGTCCGGAGGCCCGAACCGCGGTCGCGGACACACTCGCCATCACCCGGCGCAACCTCACGCGCCTCATGCGGGTGCCCGATTCGGTGGTTTTCGGGATCATCCAGAGCGTCATGTTCGTCCTGCTGTTCCGGTTCGTGTTCGGCGGTGCCATCAACGTCCCCGGCGGCTCCTACGTGGAGTTCCTCATGGGCGGGATCTTCGCCCAGACCGTCGCGTTCTCGTGCGCCACCACCACGGTCGCGATGGCCACGGACCTGCAGGGCGGCATCATCGACCGCTTCCGATCCCTGCCGATGTGGCGCGGAGCGGTCCTGGCCGGACGGACCTTCGCCGATCTGGGCTTCGGGGCGATCACCGTGGTCGCGATGGCCATCACGGGGTTGCTGGTCGGTTGGCGCACTCACTCCTCCGCGCTCGAGATCATGGCCGGCTTCGCACTGCTGGCGCTGTTCGCCTACGCCTTCTTGTGGATCGGCGCTGTCATCGGCATGAGCGTCAAGAGTCCCGAGGTCGCCCAGACCGCAGGGCTCATCTGGCTGTTCCCGCTGACGTTCGTCTCCAACGTCTTCGTCCCTGTTGAGTCGATGCCGTCGTGGCTGCAGCCCATCGCGGAGTGGAATCCGGTCTCCGCGGTGGCCTTGTCGCTTCGCGAGCTGTTCGGCAACCTGCCCGCCGGCTACGACGCGGGCGACTCGCTGCCCATGCAGTACCCCATCGCCTACTCGGTCGCCGCATGCCTGCTGATCTTGGCGGTGGCCATCCCGCTCGGAGTGTCGCGGTACCGCAGAGCGGCAGCCCGCTGACCCAGGCCCCGGCCCCGCCCAGACGCATCACCAGGGGGCGACATATACCCCTATGGGGTATCCTGAGCGGTAGGAGGTGCGCCATGCACTCAAGCGAGCCGCGCAGCGACCCTCAGCCGCCGGCCGGATATGCGGAACACAAGCAGGATGTGCTGCGGCGACTGCGGCGGATCGAGGGACAGGTGCGCGGGCTGCATCGAATGGTGGAGTCCGACACCTACTGCATCGACGTCCTGACTCAGGTATCGGCAACCACCAGTGCGCTGCAGTCAACGGCGTTGGTCCTCCTCCAGGATCACCTGTCCCACTGTGTCGCCCACGGCATCGAGCAGGGCGGGGACACCGCCGAGGAGAAGATCAAGGAAGCGTCCGACGCGATCGCCCGCCTCGTCCGGTCTTGACGAACGCAACCCGATGGAGCAGCCGATGAGCACAACGACCCCCGAACCCGCCGCCCCCACAGCCGCGGGAATGAGTGCCGCGACCCGACTCGCCCTGTTTCTCGTGGCGCTGCTTGCGCTCTTCGCGGTGGGCTACGGGATCGGGATGCTGGCAGGGCCGTTGGGCTGAACAGGGCTGACAACGCACACCGCAAGGGAGGTAGGCAATGAGCGAGTCGGTTGAGCTGCAGGTCGGCGGGATGACGTGCGCCTCCTGCGCCGCGCGGATCGAGAAGAAGCTCAACCGGATGTCAGGCGTTCAGGCTTCGGTGAACTACGCGACCGAGAAGGCGTGGGTCGATTTGGCGCCGGGTGTCACGGTCGCCGATGCCATCGCCACTGTTGAAGCCACCGGCTACACCGCCGAGGTCCCGCAGCCTCCGGCGGAAGACGATGGCGCCGCGGCCGCCGGGGATCCGGAAGTGGAATCGTTGCGGCAACGACTGTACGTGTCGGCCGCCCTGACCCTGCCTGTGTTCCTGCTGGCCATGATCCCGCCGCTGCAATTCACCAACTGGCAGTGGCTGTCGCTCACGTTGGCCGCGCCCGTGGTGGTGTGGGGCGCGTGGCCCTTCCATCGAGCGGCATGGGTCAACGCCAGACACGGCGCGGCGACGATGGACACATTGATCAGCGTCGGAGTGTCGGCTGCCTTCGGCTGGTCGGTGTACGCATTGTTCTTCGGCGACGCAGGTGACCCCGGCATGCGGATGACCTTCCAG
Source organism: Micrococcales bacterium (assembly GCA_032127075.1). Lineage (GTDB taxonomy): Bacteria > Actinomycetota > Actinomycetes > S36-B12. The sequence continues at coordinate 11,297 of JAQAZZ010000133.1, forward strand.
TTGATCCCCGAGCGCGGCGGATCATCCGGTGAGATCTACCTGGAGGTGGCGGCTGCGGTCACGGTATTCATATTGGCCGGCCGCTATTTCGAAGCACGCGCCAAACGGCGCTCCGGCGCCGCTCTGCGGGCGCTGCTGCAGATGGGCGCGAAGGACGTGTCGGTGCGCCGGGATGGTGCGGAACTGCGGATTCCCATCGACCAGTTGCAGGTTGGTGAGCAGTTCATAGTGCGACCAGGCGAGAAGATCGCCACCGACGGCCGTGTGGTCGAGGGATCCTCGGCCGTCGACGCGAGCATGCTCACCGGCGAGTCCGTGCCGGTAGAGGTGGGCCCCGCCGACGCCGTGGTGGGGGCAACAGTCAATGCCGGGGGCCGCTTGATCGTCGAGGCAACCCGGATCGGCGCCGACACGCAATTGGCCCAGATGGCTCGACTTGTGGAGCAGGCGCAGACCGGCAAGGCCCCAGTCCAGCGACTGGCCGACCGGATCTCGGCAGTGTTCGTGCCAATCGTGATCGGACTGTCCGCGGTCACCCTCGGGTTCTGGCTCGGCGCCGACGCCGGCGCGGAAACCGCGTTCACCGCCGCCGTATCCGTCTTGATCATCGCCTGCCCATGCGCATTGGGCTTGGCCACGCCCACCGCACTGTTGGTCGGCACCGGCAGGGGAGCGCAACTGGGCATCCTCATCAAGGGCCCGCAGATCCTGGAGTCCACCCGACGCGTGGACACGATCGTGCTGGACAAGACCGGCACGATCACGGAAGGAAGGATGCGCCTGGTGGGCGTGATCCCCCTCGACGGGGTCGAAGAAGCGGAGTTGCTCAGACTTGCCGGCGCCGTCGAGGACGCCTCTGAACATCCGATCGCGGCAGCGATCAGCGCGGACGCCAGGCAGCGACTCGGGGATCTGCCGGAGGTGGAGTCGTTCACCACCACCCAGGGCCTGGGTGTGAGCGGCGTCGTGGCCGGTCACGCCGTCGCTGCGGGAAGGACCGGTTGGCTTGCCGACGAGTGGGCCCAGCACCTCGATCCCACACTTGTCCTCGCACAACGTGACGCGGAGGCGGCCGGGGCCACAGCCGTCGCGGTGGGCTGGGACGGCCGCGCCCGGGGGCTGCTGATCGTCGCCGACACCCTCAAACCCACCAGCCGACAGGCAGTTGCCGAGTTCCGCGAACTGGGACTGGCACCGGTGCTGTTGACCGGCGACAACCAGGGCTCGGGTCGGGCCATCGCCGCCGAGGTCGGAATCGACGAGGTCATCACCGACGTCTTGCCTGCCGACAAGGTCGCCCTCGTGCGGCAGTTGCAGGACCGGGGCAAAGTCGTGGCCATGGTGGGCGACGGCGTCAACGACGCTGCCGCCCTGGCGCAGTCCGATCTGGGGATCGCGATGGGAACCGGCACCGACGTCGCCATCGAAGCCAGCGACCTCACTCTGGTCCGGGGAGATCTGCGTGCAGCGGTGGATGCGATCCGCCTGTCGCGCCGCACACTGAAGACAATCAGGGGCAACCTCTTCTGGGCGTTCGCCTACAACGTCGCGGCCATTCCGCTGGCCGTAGCCGGACTGCTCAACCCCCTGATCGCCGGCGCCGCCATGGCCTTCTCGTCGGTGTTCGTCGTCAGCAACAGCCTGCGCCTGCGCCGGTTCCGCTCTGTTGCAGCCGAGGGTGGGCAGGGCGGCGAACGCTCGCCGTGAGCCGTCCTCGACGCCCACAAGGCGCGCAGCGGCGGGGCGGGGTTCGTGCTCCCCCACGACCACTGGAGCCGGCGTGGCCCCCGGAACCTGCGCCATGCCGACCGGTACACCCGCGGAGCCCGCGCGCCGGCGCGGGCGCTCCGCGTCACCCACCGGTTGCCGCCACCGCCCGGGCGGGTTCCACCCGGGCCGCAGTGCGGGCCGGCCCCAGGGCCATCGCGGCACCGACGGCGACCAACGCCACCACGATCAGCCCGATCAGCCACCACGAGATCAGTGGCAGCAGGATGATGGAAGCCGCCCCCAGCATCCCGTAGATGGTCGCGCCGGCCAGCAGCAGACCGAGCAGCGCACCGACGCTGGTCAGCCCGGCGGATTCCACAACCACCATCGAGGCCAGCTGACGCCTCGTCATCCCGACGGCCCGCAGCACCGCGAACTCCCGTGCCCGCTCCCGCGTGGTCAGCCGCACCGTGTTGCCCACGCCGACGAGGCCGACCACCAGGGACATCCCGGCCACCGAGCCGAGCGCCAGAGTGAGCACGGCGAGCATCTCCCGAGTGTCTGTGAACGACCCCTCCGCATCGCCGACATGGCTACCCGGCCAGCGCTGCAGCACCCCGGATGCAGAGGCCTCGAACTGCTGCGGCGTGGTAGATGTGTAGACGAGCAGCTCCGAGTCCCCCTTCGGGGTCACCGCACCCACGCCGGGAAGCTCGGCCAGCTCTCGCTGCAGCTGCTTTCCGGCCGCGGGTGCGTACACGATGACGTCCCCGCGGTTGTCCAGATCGGCGACCTTCGTCATCGCCGTCACCAGCGCGGTCGTGCTGGCCGCCAGCGCGACGCCCATGAGGACCGCGGTGGTGCTGCGCGCCGAGCGCCGGGGGTAGCGGGTGACATTCGCCCGGGCCATTGCGGCCACGGGTCCGCGCCGCCACGGCCCGGCCATGACCATCCGGCCCAGTTTGGGCACGAGCAGCGGCCCGAGCACGACGAGCACGACGAATGCGATCAGCCCGCCGAACACCGCTCCCGCGATGGGAATCTGCAGTACGAGCGCGCCGACGAGCAGGCCGGGGAGCACGACGAGCCAGCGGACCTTCGCGGGCCGCTCCAGTTCGGTGCGCTCCGCGGCGCCCAGCGCCTCCACGGGGCTGACCTCACCGATCCGGCGCACCGGACCCCACAGCCCCACCACCGTGACCAGTAGCCCCACCACGATGCCGCCGATGGCTATGCCGAGGCCCGGTGCTACCGGCGTGCCCATGGCCATGGTGACCACGTACCCGATGGCGGCCCCGATCACGACGCCGAGCGCCGAGGCGGTCGCCCCGAGCATCAGCGCCTCGCCGAGGAACTGGTTGCGGATCTGTGCCCTGGAGGCGCCGATCAGTCGCAGCAGGGCAGCCTCGCGCCGACGGCCGGCCGCCGCCACGGCGAACGTGTTGCCGATCACGAAGGCGCCGGCCACCGCGGTGACCAGGGTCAGCGAGCTGAGCAACACACCCACGACGCTGAGCCCTGCGTTGGTCCTCGAGATGGTACGCGCCATCTCGGCGCTGACGTCGCGCAACTGCAGGCCGTCCCCGAGCCCGAGGCCCAAGAGTTGCTCGGCATGCCCCGCGGGGTCACCGGTCAGCAGCACGGCGTCGTACCCGCGCCCGAGCAGCGACTGCATCCCGGCCCCGGTCACCGCGATCGCGACATAGGTCCGAGGGCCGCCGGTCTTGACGGACACCACACCGGTCAGCAGCCACGGCTCGATGGCGCCGTCCACAGAGGCCAGGTACACGGTGTCCCCGGGCCGCGCGGCCAAGATACGCGCAGTCCGGTCATCGACGGCAACCTCGCCGTCCTTCTCCGGCAAGCCGCCCTCGGTAACCTGCACGAATGCGTCATCGGCGGGCAGAACGGCCCGCTCCCCGGCCAGCGGAGCCTGTCCGGCTGCCGCGAACACCGTCACGCCGAGGTCAGTGACGGGCAGCCCGAGTTCTCCTGCGGCCGAAGGCACCCGGCCCTCGTCCGCGGTGAGCACACCGGTCGTCGCCAGCGGCCGCTCGATACTGTCCTGCACCAGGTCCTCCCGCACCGAGGAGGCGACCATCGTCCCGGTGACCACGAAGGCGACCGACAGGGTGATCGCGAGGGCACCGAGCCACAGCCGGGAGGCCTGCTCGGCGAATCCGCGCAGCAGTGCTTCGGAGCCGATCACAGCGCCACCACCGATGTCTGGGAGGCCGAGGCGACCGCGCGAGTGGCCCGGTGCGAGCCCATGGCCACCACGGCCAGGCTCAGTGCCGCGACCCCGCCGATCAGTGTCCAAGGTGCCGCCACAGTCATTGCTTCATCGAGTCGGCCCAGCAGGATGGACGCACCCAGGTAGCCGAACGCGACTCCGAGCAGCACGCCCGCGATGCCCAACATGAGCCCTTCCACGGTCACTGTGCGGCGCACCTCCTGAGCGGTCATGCCGACCGCGCGCAGCAGCACCAGTTCCCGGCCGCGCTCGCGCACGCCGAGCACAACGGTGTTGAGCACACCGACAAGGCTGACCAGCAGGGTGACGCCGGTCAGGCCGAGGGCAAGGGCGTAGGAACCGGTGCTGTCCTGCGCGTAGCCCTCCGCCCGGGCAGCCGCCTCGGCGCTGCCGAGGACGACGAGCACGCCGGTCACCAGGGTCATCCCGAGGACGACCGCGACGACGGTGTTGGCCACACGCCTGCGGGCGCGGTCGAGGTTGCCGACGGCCAGGGCCAGCACAGGGCCCAGATCGCCGAACAGGCGGCCCACCCGGGCGAAGCCGGGCACGGCCAGTGGAGCCAGCAGCGCCATCCCGGCGAAGCTGATCAGGGCCCCGGCGGTGAACACGAGGACCGCGATCCCGGCGGTGGCCGGAGTCAGCCCCAACACCACCCCGGCGGCAAGCACCACGACACCGCCGACGGCACGGACCCGGCCGACGGACTGACCGACCATGGTCTGCGAAGCGGACAGCGCCGCCATCGGGGGCACTCGGGTCGCTGCGCGAGCGGGCAGGCCGACTGAGGTCAGCGTCACGCCGACGCCGACGAGAAGCGCGGTCACAGTGCTGGCCGGGCCTGGGAACGAGAGTCCGGCCTCGGGCAGGGCGAACAGCACCACGGCGTTGCCCGTGAGGAAGCCGACCAGCAAGCCGGTCAAGGACCCCGCCAGGCCGATGATCAGCCCCTCGGCGAGCACGGTGCGGAACACCTGCCGTCGGCGCATTCCGACGGTGCGGAGCAAGGCGAGTTCCTTGGTTCTCGCGGCGATGATGGTCTGGAAGGCGTTGGCGATCACGAAGCCGGCCGCGACCGCGACGACGATGCCGAAGGTGCCGAGCAGGACGAACAATCCGGCTGAGAGGCCGCTGTTGTCGGCCCCGTCTGCGCGCAGCTGGTTCTCGAGTGCCGAGATCAGCACACTCCCCGCCATGATGAACGCGGTGGCGATCGCCACGGCGAGGAACCCGAGTGAGTAGCGGCCCCGGTTGGCCGAAGCGTTGCGCAAGGAAAGTCCCAGGCTGGTCATGTCAGAGCTCCGCCCCGGTGATCGCCGCGACGATGTCGGCATGCGAGGGAGCGGACAGGTCGTGCCGGATCCGGCCGTCGGCCAGGATCACGACCCGGTCGGCGTGGGCGGCGGCGGCCGGGTCGTGCGTGACCATCACTACCGTCCTCCCGGATACCGTGACGGCGTCGCGCAGCAGGCGCAGCACCTCGGCGCCGGACACGCTGTCCAGGTTGCCCGTCGGCTCGTCGGCGAAGATGACCTCCGGACGGGTGATCAGCGCGCGGGCGATCGCCACCCGCTGTCGCTGACCGCCGGACAGCTCACTGGGCCTGTGCTCCAGCCGGTCTGCCAGTGCAACCGCGGCCACGACCCCGTCCCACCAGGCGGCATCGGGCTTGCGACCGGCCAGATCCAGCGGCAGCCGGATGTTCTCGGCGGCAGTGAGCGTCGGGATGAGGTTGAAGGCCTGGAACACGAATCCGACCCTGTCGCGGCGCAGCCGCGTGAGGTCGTCGTCCTTCATGGAACCGAGGGCCGCCCCTGCCAGGACGACCGAGCCGGCGCTGGCCGAGTCCAGACCGGCCAGCAGGTGCAGCAACGTCGACTTGCCCGATCCTGACGGCCCCATGATGGCAGTGAACTGCCCTCGCCGGATGTCCAGATCCACCGAGCTCAACGCATTGACAGCCGCGGGACCGCTGCCGTACACCTTGCTCAGCCCTCGGGCCTGGACGGCTGCCCCGGGGTGTTCTGCGCCGACGGTCTCGGCGTGGACGGTGACTGCGGTCATCTTCGTGCCTCCTTCGTGCGCCCCCTTGCGGGGTCGCCGCTTCTGCGGTCTGCGGTGTCCCAGCGATGCTGTTGACACCCCCAGGGTTCCCCGTTTGCGCCGGGGCTACGTCAGCCCAGCGGTGGGTCTTTGCGATGTGGGAAACGGGCTGTCCATCCGTGGTCGTACATCAGCGGGGGGACGCCGCCGCTCCCGCGGTGGAATAATCGCGCCATGAGCAGTCGGCCGCCCCCGCCGACGGCTGACCTGAGCCGGTCGTCGCCGAGCACGGGCGGACCGGGGGTCCCGGTCGTCGCGGCCCCCACGGTCGCGCCCCTCGGAGCCGACTGGCCGCGCCGCGCGGTCGACTTCCTGTTCTTCCTCGGTATGGCCGGGATGCTCGGCATCTTCGCGCTGGTGGGGGTGGAGTTGGCCGACTCCGAAGTGGTGCCGCGCTGGGCAGTCCTGCTGGGCGCATTGGCGGCCGCCGTGCCGGTTCTCGTGCTCACCCCCGGCCGGAGGGACCGGCCCTACGCCTTCCTCGTCGCCGTCTGCCTCGCCGCCGCAGTGCTCAGCTCGTTGGGGACACCGATCCCGCTGTTCCTGCTCGTCCCGGTCGGCATCTTCGTGGTGGAGGCCTACGCCCCCGAGGGCTGGCAGCGGACATGGGTGCCACCCGTGATGGCCGGGTGCCTGGTGTGGCTGTCGATGACCGAGACCCAGGGGCAGATCGCGGCGGTCGGGGCCGTCGCAATCGTCAGCATCATCGGCTGGGCGCGCGGGGTGCGTGCCCAGCGCCGCTACCGGGCCACCTTGCTGGAGCGGCTCAGGGCGGCCGAGCGGGAGCGTGACCTGCGGGCCGAACAGGCGGTGGCCGCCGAGCGCAACCGGATCGCCCGGGATATCCACGACCTGGTTTCGCACTCGCTGGCCGTGGTCGCCGTCCAGGCGGCTGGGGCGGAACGGATCGCTGAGAAGGATCCCGCCCGGGCCCGCGAGGCATTGGCAGTCATCGGCCGGACGTCGAGGAACGCCCTGACCGAGATGCGCGCGATGCTCGATGTGCTTCGGCAGGGGCCCGACGGCTCCAACGCCGAACCGGCCCCCGGCCTGGCCCAGATCCCGGACCTCGCCGATGCCATGACCGGTCACGGCATCGAGGTGCGGTACCAGCAGACCGGTCAGCCCCATCGACTGGCCCCCGGCGCCGAACTTGCGCTGTACCGGGTCGCCCAGGAATCCCTGACGAACGCCGCCAAGCACGGTCTCGCCTCCGCCGGGATCGACGTATGGTTGAGTTACGAGTCCGATCGGGTGCTGCTCGAGGTGCGCAATCGGCTCGCCTCGCCCGGTCAGGAGGGTGCACAGGTTCCCGGCGCCGGAACCGGCCAGGCCGGCATGAGGCAGCGGCTCGCCCTCTACAGCGGCGACCTGACGGCCACAGCCGAGCCGGAGCACTACTGCCTGCGGGCGTGGATTCCGCATGGGCGCTCGGGCGGGGGGCAGGGCACATGACCGGGCCGATCACCGTGGCGGTCGTGGACGACCAGATGCTGGTCCGAGCCGGGCTGCGGATGATCCTGGACGCCGAGGAGGACATCGGCATCACCGTCGAAGCCGCCGACGGCCAACAGGCGGTCCGGGCGATTCGGCAGCACCGCCCCGACGTGGCGCTGATGGACATCCGCATGCCGGTCATGGATGGGATCGCGGCGACGCGGCAGCTTCTGGCCGAGTCCGGCCTGGCAACCCGCATCCTGGTGCTCACCACGTTCGACACCGATGAGGCGGTGACCGAGGCGCTGGCGGCGGGGGCGAGCGGGTTCTTGGTCAAGGACACCGAGCCGGACGATCTGGTGCGGGCGGTACGGGCGGTCGCCGCCGGTGACGCTGTGGTCTCCCCGCCAGTGCTGCGCCGCCTACTCGCAGTGCTCGGGCCGCGCTTCTCGTCCGGGTCGGTGAGCGCATCCGACCCGGCAGATCACTCGGACGCCTCCCCGGGCGCGGGGTCCCAAGACCGGTCCCGACTGCTGAGGGATCTCACCGATCGTGAAGTCGAGGTGCTCACGCTCATCGGCCGCGGGGAGACCAATGCCGAGATCGCCGCCGAACTCGTGGTCGCCGAGTCGACCGTGAAGACCCATGTCAGCCGCATCCTGCTGAAGCTCGGCGCCCGCGACCGCGTTCGCGCGGTCATCATCGCGCACCGGGCGGGATTGGTCGGCTGAAGGTACTCGGCGCCCCCACGGGCTGCCCGTTGATGCATCCGGTGGCGCCGAAGGCCTCTCGGCGCCGTCGAGTGCACCAACCCGCTCCGGTACCCGCCGGCAGGGTCCCCGCGCGGGGTCGGCTACGGCTGGGCGGGCAACGGGTCGCTCGGCAGTATCCAGTCGATCCTCATGGACTGCGTGCAGGATGTGCCGGTGTCCCGGCCGGGGTCGGTCAGGAAGTCCGCGGTGATCCCGGCGACGCAGCTGCCGTAGTTGCCCAGGATGCTGTGTGTGGCGGTTGGCACCTCCACCAGCCCCGCTTGCGGCAGTGCGTCGAGGGCCAGTTGCGCGTTGGCCGGCGGTGTCAGCGTGTCGTAGGAGCCGGTCAGGATCAGCACAGGGGTGTCGGTGCCGGGGACCTCGGTGGGCTCGGAGAGTCGGCTCGTCCACCCCTCGCACCCCTGCTGCTGCTCGGTGATGCGGCTCACGGTGCGCCGAACCAGGTCCGCGGGGAGGTCGGCGTCGGTCAGGTCGTCCGCGACCTCCCGGGGAGGTTGTGCGAACGGGTACTGCTCGGTGCACAGGAGCCTGCTGTTCAGATCGGCGTTGAGGCCCTGCACCGGGTCCGGCGCCAGTCGCACGATCACCGCGTTGAAGGCTCCCGTCGGCAGTTCTCGGACCAACTCGGCGGCTGCTGCGGCCGTGCCGCCCGAGCAGGTCTGTTCCAGGAACTCGACGATCTCGTCGGCCGGCGCGTCCCACAGTGCGAGCAGTCGGCGCTCGGCGGCGGCCTCATCCGCCTGTGCGTCCCCGGCGAGTTCGCACTGGAAGAAGGCATCCACCATCCGCCGGCTGCGGTCGTCCTCCGGCACCGCCTCGATGTGGTCGGACTCCGGCACGCCGCCGCCGGCCAGCGACTCGAAGGTTGTTGTCGTACCGCCCTCGAGTTCCTCGACCATGCGGGGAAGGTACGGGACATGGCCGATGGCGGGCTCCTGCGGATACGTCGACGCCTGGAACGCCGTGCCGTCGATGGTGTCGCCGCCCGAGGTGACCACCGGTGCCTCGTCGAGTCCGTCGACCAGCGCTTCGTAGCGCTGCGCCAGATTCGGGTAGGCCTGCCCGCACCGGGGGTCGGCTGCGCACTGGTCGAGCAGCCCGGCCAGCAGGCTCGGGTACTCACGGACGCTGGTCGCGTTCAGGTCGTTGACCTCGTCCTGCGGCAGCGGATAGACGGAGTCGAGCACCACACTGCGCACCATGGGGTCCTGCGGCCGGGAACCCAGCAGGGTCATCAGCAGACGAGTCCCGTAGGAGATCCCGTACAGGTTGTAGGAGTCGTAGCCCAGCGCGTTCATGACATCGCGGAGGTCCTCGGCGCTCGTCGCGGTGCTCACAGCGCTGGCGGGGTAGCCATCGGCCTCGGTCCGCTCCTCGCAGTAGGCGGCCGCCACCTCGCGCCTATCCGGCTCGTCGACCCCCCCGGCGACCAGTTCCTGCCTGATACGGCGGGCGTCGTCGCCCCTGGGATCGGGACAGGTGAACGTCGGCGTCGAGTTCCCCATCCCCCGCTGGTCGTACAAGATCACGTCCCGGTCCCGGCGCAGGTCGGCGTACCGCAGGCGCAACTCGGCCACGGCCTCCCGTAGCGTCGCGCCGAGCCCCGGTCCGCCGCTGACATGGACGATCGGATCCGGCCGCGGGTTCTCGCCGGTGGCGCGCAGCTTCACGAAGGCCAACTGCGCGGCCTCGCCCGTCCCCGCCGACCGGTCCCAGGGCACTTCGACCGAGCCGCACTGCACGGTCTCGCCGAGGGTTTCGCTGGGTGGCAGGTAGAGGGAGCATTCCCGGGCGGCCGTCGCCGGCGCGGGCCCATCAGGGCCCGCTGCCTCCCCGGCGCAGGACGCCAACGGAAGCGCAGCGGCCACCAACAGGCCGGTAAGCCATCGTCCACGGCCCCAGCGCACCACCCCACTGTGGCAGGCATCCGCCGGGGGCGGGGCCGGATTCGATCACACAGGACGAGAATGCGTTTGAGGCATCGGATGGTCTCGGGTTTGCCTTTGCCTTCCTGGGTTCGACGCTGGACGTATTCCTGGGTCAGGTGGCAGTGGCGCATCACGGCGATCCGCCGCTGAACCGGTGCGCCCGACAACCCAGATCCGTCTCCCCTCAACTAGGTGACATCGACCGCGTAGCCGCCGCTGCGCACGTGCTGCAGCACCGTTCTCCGGTGGTCGGGGCCGCGGGTTTCCAGCAGCACAACAATCTCCACTTCGCCCACCTCCAACCGCGGGTCGGTGCGCAAGTGGCTGATGTCCACGACGTTGACGTCCGTCTCGGCGATCCGCCCCAGGAGCGCGGCGAGGCTGCCGGGCCGGTCGGGCATCCGTACGGTGATCGCGACATACCTGCCGGCAAGCGCAAGACCGTGCTGGATGATCCGGTTGAGCAGCAGCGGATCGACGTTGCCGCCGGAAAGCACGATCGCCACCGGGGCGGGGAAGCGGTCACGGTGGGCCAAGAATGCGCTGACCCCCACCACACCCGCCGGTTCGACCAGCAGTTTGGCGCGCTCCAAGGTCTGCAGCACACCGTCGGCGATCTGCTCCTCGGTGACGGCTATGACGTCGTCCACCAATGGTGCTGCCACAGCGACCGGCAGATCGCCGGGGCGTCCCACCGCGATCCCATCGGCCATCGTGCGGGGTGGCCCGGCCAGCGGGACCGCCCGGTGACGGCGGAAGGATTCGGGCAGGGTCAGCGACCCCTGTGCCTGCACGGCGAACACGTGCGCGTCGGGGCGAGCACCCTTGACCGCCGCCGCCACCCCTGCCAGCAGACCGCCCCCTCCCGCGGGCACCAGGACACTGGCGACCTCGGGCAGCTGCTCAACGATCTCCAGGCCCAGGCCCCCCTGCCCGGCGACGATGTCGCGGTGGTCGAACGGGTGGATCAGCACTGCCCCGGTTCGATCCACGTACTCCGCGGCGGCCGCCAGGGCGTCGTCGACGGTCTCCCCCACCAGTTCCACGGTCGCGCCGTGCTCGCGGGTGGCGGCCAGTTTGGGCAGCGATGCCGTGCGCGGCATGAACACCGTGGCCTTGATCCCCAGGTCGGCCGCAGCGAGGGCCACACCCTGCGCATGGTTGCCCGCACTCGCCGCCACAACTCCCAAGGCCCGCTCAGCTGCGCTGAGTCGGGACATGCGCACATACGCCCCGCGGATCTTGAACGACCCGGAGCGTTGCAGGTTCTCGCATTTGAGGAACACCTGGCGCCCGCTGAGCCGCTCCAACCAGTGGGCCGGCAGCATCGGGGTGCGCCGGGCTGAAGCACCCACGACCAGCTGCGCCTCCCGGATATCGGCGAGGGTGATTTCAGCCGACACCGAGAACCGTCCGGAGCCGCTGCGCATCCACACGGAACTGCGCGACCTCTGCACCGTCCACGAGCAGCACCGGCACCCGGTCCGCGTAGAGGTCGGCACTGCCGGGGTCATCCCAGATGTTGACCTCCGTGAAGTCCACGCCAGCTTCAGCGCAGACGATCTCCACCACGCCGCGGGCAACATCGCACAGGTGGCAGCCCGGCTTGCCGATCAGGACAACCCTGGTGGTCACCGCAGCCGAGCCCGGGCGAGCTTTCCGGTGACTGCGTGCGGCAACGAATCCACCACCTCGACGATGGTCGGGCACTTGTACCGCGCCAGGCGGGTCTCGCACCAGCCCACAACCTCATCAGAGGTGACCGTCCCGCCGTCTTGCGGGACCACCAGTGCCTTTACTGCTTCACCGCTGTAGGGGTGCTCGACGCCGATCACGGCGCACTCGCGCACCCCGGACATTTCCTCGATGACCTGTTCGACCTCTCGGGGGTACACGTTGAACCCGCTCACCAGGATCAGGTCGGCACGTCTGGCCACCAGATGCAGGCAGCCCTCGCCGTCGAGGTACCCGATGTCGCCCGTGGCGAACCAGCCGTTCTCATCCGGTCCGTTCGCACCGTCCGGCCAGTATCCGGAGAATACCGACGGGCCGCGGACCCAGATCTGCCCAGTGTCATCGTCCTCCGCCTCCGCGGCGGGGACGTCCAGCGGCGGGTGAGTCCCGGGAACGATCCGCACCTCCAGGTTGGGCAGCGGCGCACCGACGCTGCCCGATTCGGGGACACCGTTGACCAGTGACGACGCCACCACGGGCGAACACTCGGTCAAGCCGTAGCCCTCCCAGATCGTCAGGCCGGTGACGGTGCGGAATTGGTCGAAGAGTTCCGCCGGCAGCGGCGCGGCCCCGCTGGTTAGCATCCGCACGCCGGCCAGCGATTCGCGCAGACCGGCTTCAGCGCTCCATGCGACGTACATCGGCGGCGCGCCCGCGACGACGCTCACTTTGTGCTTGCGGATCAACTCCAGCGTCTCGCGGGAGCTGAAACGGGGACTGAGCACCACCGTGGCACCCGCCGCGAGGCCGAGCGACAACACGGTGTTCAACGAATAGACGTGGAACAGCGGCAAGACCGCCAGGCTGACGTCGTCAGGCCCGAGGGCCACCGGGTTGTCCAGGGCCAGCAGGGCGGAGATGTTGGCCAACAGCGAGCGGTGTGTCAGCATCGCCGCCTTCGGCTTGCCGGTACTGCCGGCGGTGAAGAGGAGCACCGCCACGGATTCGGGATCGGTCTCCTCGGGGATCAGTGCGGGGTCGCCCGACGCCAGCAGGGCCTCCCATTGCGATCCGCCGGCGGAGAATCTCACGCAGACCCCGAGGTCGGCAGTGTTGATCACCTGGCCGCACAGACTGTCTGCCAACACCGCTCGGGCGCCTACCGTAGACACGGCATGCTCGATCTCCGCCGGTGTCGATGCCGTGTTCAGCGGCACCGCCACCGCGCCCGCGCGCAACACGCCATAGAGGGCAACAACAAACTCCACCCGGTTGCCCAGCATGAGTGCCACGCGGTCGCCGGTGTTGATGCCGCGGGAGCGCAGCCCAGCAGCCAGAGCGGTGACCTGATCGTCCAGGCCGGCGTAGGTGATTCGCCTGTCGCCGTCGATCACGGCAACGTGTGCAGGACGCTCCGCCGCCGATTCGCTCACCACATCCGCGAGATTCGTCGCCACGATGCCGAGTCTGGCACAGGCCGTAGTGACTAGGGTGGACTTGTGCCACCCAAGATCCCCCAACTGCGCCATCGTTACCGAACGACTGGCGAAGCGGCAGCGGCAGCGTCCAGCCAGGCGGTGGCCGATGAGATTCGCAGCGGGGCGGGTGCAGCGGCCTTCTTCGACATCGACAACACGATCATGCGGGGCTCGAGCATGTTCCACTTCGCCCGCGGCGCGGCGTCGCAGGGACTGATCAAGGCCGGAGATATCGCCGGCTTCGCGTGGGCACAGCTGCGGTTCGCGATTCTCGGCGGCGAGGACATGGACGACATGGCCGAGGCGGTGGAGGCGGGACTGTCGTTCGTGCAGGGCCGCACGGTCGATGAGATCGTCCAGCTCGGGCAGGACGTGTTCGACGACACGATGAGCGACAAGTTGTGGACCGGAACCCTCGCCCTGGCACAGCGCCATCTGGACGCCGGCGAACCGGTGTGGCTGGTCTCGGCGACTCCGGTGGAACTGGCACGCATCATCTCCGAGCGGCTGGGCTTCACCGGCGCTCTGGGCACGGTGTCCGAAGTCGCGGACAACAAGTACACCGGGCATCTCGCGGGCTATCCGCTGCATGGGGCGGCCAAGTCGGAGGCGGTGCGGGCACTGGCACGGCGCGAGGGCTACGTCCTTTCGGAATGCTGGGCCTATTCCGACTCCGCCAATGACTTGCCGCTGCTGGGCACCGTCGGCCACCCCGTGGCCGTCAATCCCGACAGCGATCTGAAGGAGCAGGCCCGGGACAACGGCTGGCCCATCTACAACTTCCGTGGCAAACGCGCCGCCAAACGAATCGGCATCCCCGCCGCCGCCGCCGCCGGACTTGCGGCGGCAGGTGCGGCGGTCGGGATCGCGGCGTCCCGCCGGCGGTCCTAGGCCGAGCCGGGCTACGCCGAGCCGGGCGATGCCGAGCAGCGAGGCTCAGAGGAACACGGAACGGCGCTGGACCAGCAGGCGGTACAACTGCTGCTGAATGGTCTCGCGCACCTGGTCGGTCAGGTTGAACACCAGCATGGGGTCGTCGGCGGATCCGGGCGGGAACTGGTCGGTCTCGATCGGCTCGCCGAACATGATGATCCACTTGCTCGGCAGCGGGATGAACCCCAACGGTCCCAGCCACGGGAATGTTGGTGTAATCGGGAAATAGGGCAGTCCGAGCAGCCGCGCCAACGTGCGGGCATCGCCCACCATGGGGTAGATCTCCTCCGCACCCACAATCGCGGTGGGGATGATGGGCACGCCGGCTTCCAGCGCCGCGGCGACGAAACCGCCCCGGCCGAACCGCTGCAGCTTGTAGCGCTCGCTGAACGGCTTGCCGACCCCCTTGAAGCCTTCCGGCCAAACCCCCACGAGTTCGCCCTGCGTCAACAACCGCTTCGCGTCTGGGGCACACGCGAGTGTGGATCCGGATTTGCGGGCCAGTTCGCCCACGAAGGGGGTCTGGTACACCAGATCCGCGCCAAGCATCCGCAGATGGCGGCGGGCGGGATGGTGATCCAGCAGCGCCAACTGGGTCATGACGGAGTCCATGGGGATGGTCCCGGAGTGGTTGGCCACTACGAGTGCGCCCCCCGTGTCGGGCACGTTCTCCAGCCCACGGGTCTCCACCCGGAACCACTTCTCGTACAACGGCCGAAACGGCGCCATGAGGACGCGCTCCTGGAGTTCGGGATCAAAGCCGAACTCGTCCACCCCGTACTCCCCGGTCACCCTGCGGCGCATGAACGCGAGCGCGCCGGCGACCCGCTCGTCCCACGACGGCCGGTCGTAGCCCGCCCCCGGCAGCGGCTCGCGCTCCGGCTGGCCCGGTGTCGCCGCCCCGTCGTCGGAGCGGCGCCGGGGCCGGGGCGTCCGATGCGATGCCGGGCGTGAGCGGCCGGAGGTGGTGGATGCAGCAGCCTGTGGATCGGTCGCCCCGGGGACGGGCCGCTTGCCGGGCTTCGGCGTTCGCGCGGCAGCCCGGGGGCTGTCGTCCCCGCCGATCGGGATGATTCGGGCGTCAGGCACGGCTACCTCCACTTGTCAGCAACGAGGCGAGAGCGTTCTCGGCTGCCGATGCGCGCTGGGGCGACAGCAGCGAGTTCAGCCCGTGCGCTTCGACGAACGTCATGAACGCCTCTTCAGCGGTGTATCGGGGCTCGAATTTCAACACTTCCCGCATTCGTGTGGTGTCGATGCCGCGGCCGTAGGTGAGGAACCTGACCTGCTCAGGGCTGAAATCGGCCAACCCGGTCTTGATCATCGCCCGACCGGTCAACTGGACCAGCGGCGGCAGCAGCGGGAAGGGGATCCTGCCCGCCAACCGGATCGCCTGGGACAGCAGCAGGATGCCGTCGCCGGCGACGTTGAACAGCCCCGGCTTGTCCGCGATCGTGGCGTCATGGATCGCACGGAGGCCGTCGTCCTCATGGATGAACTGGAGCCGCGCGTCGTATCCCATGACCACCGGCACCAGTGGCAGGCTGAAGTAGGAGGTCATGGCAGTACTCACCGTCGGGCCGATGAAGTTGGCGAAACGAAGCGTTGTGACCGTGACATCCGGGCGGCGGCGGGCGAAACCGCGCACGTAGGCCTCGACCTCCACCGAGTCCTTGGCCCAGCCGGAAGACGGCGAGTGGTTGGGCTCGATGGCCTCGGTGAACATCGCCGGATCCCGCGGTCCGGCGCCGTACACCGACGATGTTGATTTCACGACGAGCCGCTGCACGCTGGGTGACTTCTGGCATGCGGCCAGCAGCTGCATGGTCCCGATGACGTTGATCTCCTTCATCGACATGCGCCCACCGGCCTGCAGCGGCGTTGCGATGACCCCCATGTGCACCACGGAGTCGACCCCCGCGGCGTTGATCACCTTGGCGATGATGGGGTTGCGGATGTCGGCGCGGACGAATTCCGCGCGGCCGATATCCCCGCGCGGCGGGATGACATCGACGCCGATCACCCGGTCCACGCCCGGATCGTCGGTCAGGAGCTGCGCCATGCGACCGCCCAGGTACCGCGAAACACCGGTGACCAGAACAACCTGGCCCATGGCGGCCTCCTCCCTACCCCCGAAGGTTGCCGATCACTTCTTGTTCCGGCGCTGCACCCGCGTCCGCTTGAGCAGTTTGCGGTGCTTCTTCTTCGCCATCCGCTTGCGGCGCTTCTTGACAACGGAGCCCATGCATCAACCTCACTCGATGACTGACCGCCGAACGGCGGCAATGCGAAAGGGACGCTGTGAACATCCCGATGACCTCAAGAGTACTGCCACCGGGCGCCGGCTCCCGAATCCCGGCCGCGCCGCCCGCAGGATTTGCGGTGTGACCTTCGCAATACCCATCGCCGCGCTTCCCGGCTGCGCTCCGCCGCCGCACCCCTCGGCTGCACTCCCGGTCCGTGTCAACGGTTCGGTTGATAGCGTCGGGGGGTGAAGATCGCCGTGATCGGGACCGGCGCCGTGGGCAGAGCCCTCGCCGGTCGCCTCAATGAGTTGGAACACGATGTTGCCATCGGCACCCGCGACGTCTCCGCGACCCACGCGCGGATGGATTCCGACGGCGGGGTGTCTTTTGCCGATTGGCTTGCGGGACATCCAGGGTTGGCCCTCATGGACCTTCCCGGTGCGGGCAGATTCGGGGATGTGATCGTCAACGCCACGAACGGGGCGGCGGCCATCGAGGCTCTCGTCGCGGTAGGTGTGGACAATCTGGCGGGGAAGGTGGTCATCGATGTGACCAACCCGCTGGACTTCTCCCAGGGATTCCCGCCCACGCTGCTGGTCAAGGACAACGACTCTCTCGCCGAAGAAGTCCAGCGCGCCTTCCCGCGCGCCCGGGTGGTCAAGACGCTGAACACGGTCACCGCCGACGTCATGGTCCGCCCCGAGACCGTCGGCGGAGGCGCGTCCTCGCTGTTCATGTCGGGAAACGACCCGGCGGCGAAGTCCATCGTCGCCGATCTGTTGAGCGAGTTGGGGTGGCGCGATGTGATCGACCTCGGCGACATCAGTACCGCCCGGGGACCGGAGATGTACCTGCCCCTTTGGTTGCGCGTGATGGGCTCTTTGGGGACGGCGATGTTCAACATCACAGTCGAACGGTGACGGCAGCGGGACTCGCCGGTCCGAACCCGCTGGGCCGGTCCGAACCCGCTGGGCCGGTCAGAACCCGCTGAAGCTGTCCGCTGCCAGGCCCAGGTAGGGGAACACCGCCCGCCGAGTGGCCACAACCGCCGCATCCAGCGGATCTGCGGGGTTGTAGCCGAGGCTCCAATTCTTCGGCCACGGCTCGTATCCGTCGGTCATGGTTGCTGGGGCGTCCCGACCGAAGATCTCGGCGGCGTGGTCGCGCCAGCCCTGGGGGATGGCGGTTGCCGGCGGGACCGGATGGCCCGTCGCCTCGGCGAACAGATGGGTCCACGCACGGGGCACGACGTTCAGCCATTCGTAGCCGCCACCGCCAGTGGCGACCCAGTTGCCGGCCGCGTAGCGGTGGGACCACCGATGAATGGCCTCGGCGGCCATCCGCTGTCCGTCCAGCGACACCGCGAGGTTGGCCAACGGATCCTCGAAGTGGGTGTCACAGCCGTGCTGCGACACGAGGAATTCAGGCCGGAACTCCTGCAGGATGTCTGGCACGACCGCGTGCAGCGCCCGCAACCACCCTTGATCACCGGTTCCCGCCGGCACCGCGATGTTGATCGCCGTGCCCAGCGCGCGGGGACCTCCGATCTCGCCGGGCCAACCTGTGCCGGGGAACAGTGTCAACGGGCTCTCGTGCAGGGAGATGGTCAAGACCCGCGGATCGTCCCAGAACGCCGCCTGCACACCGTCGCCATGGTGGACGTCCACATCGACGTAGGCGATCCGGGGCACACCCTGGTCCAGGAGCCATTGGATCGCCACGGCGAGATCGTTGTAGACGCAGAACCCCGACGAACGGTCGGGCATGGCGTGGTGCAGTCCGCCGGCGATGTTGACCGCGTGGGAGGTCCTGCCGTGATACACCGACTGGGCGGCCCGCAGGGTTGCGCCGCATACTCGTGCTGCTGCCCGGTGCATGTCGGGGAACACCGGGGTGTCCGACGTGCCCAGACCGTGGTGGAGGTCGCTGAAGGCAAGGTCGTCCGCACCCCGCTTCACCGCCGAGACCAGGGCCGGAGTGTGAACCCGCAGCAGCAGTTCATCGGACACGACCGGGACGTCGGCGATGACTTCCACACCTTCGGACTCGAGCAGGCCGCAAGCCCGGATGAGGTCCATCGCCAGTTGGACCCGGATGGGACTGAGGGGGTGTTGGGGACCGAAGTCGTAGTCGGCCAGGTCAGCCGTCCACGGGATGGCAGCCGAGTGTTCCACCTCAGCCGCCCAACTCCTGGGAGCGGTCCCTCGCGGCCGCGAGAGCCGACAGGAACGCCGCACGGACCCCGTGGTTCTCCAACTGCCGCAGCGCGGCCGCCGTGGTCCCCGCCGGACTGGTGACCTGCTCCCGAAGCACTGCGGGGTGCTCGCCGGTCTCGCGGATCATCTTCGCCGACCCGTAGGCGGTTTGGACGGCCAGTTCCGTCGCCGTCGCCCGCGGCAGCCCGAGATGAACACCCGCCTCGATCATGGACTCGATCACAAAGAACACATAGGCCGGCCCACTGCCCGAGATGGCCGTGACCGCGTCCTGCTGTTTCTCTGGGACCCGCACGACCCGGCCGACCGAACGGAGCAGGCTCTCGGCTTCGACGAGATGCTCCTCATCGCACGACGAACCCGGCGAGATCGCCGCCATACCCTCGTCCACCAGTGCCGGAGTGTTCGGCATCACTCGCACGACTGCGACCCCGCGGGCCAGCCGGGACTCGAGGAACTCGGTGGTGATGCCGGCGGCCAGCGACACCACCAGCGAACCCCCCCGGAGATGGTCTCGGATCTGGTTCAGCACCCCACCCATGTCCTGGGGCTTGACCACGAGGACCAGCGTGTCCGCCAGAGCCGCGGCCTCGGTGTTGCCGAGCACCTTGACCCCGTAGCGTTCGGTGAGCTCCGCGGCCCTGTCCTCACGCCGCTCCGCTACTACCAGATCCTCGGCCCGGCGGCCGGCGCGCAGCAGGCCGGACAGCAGCGTCTCGCCCATGACTCCGGCACCGATGATCGCGACCGTGCCCACCGGGCCTCCCTCTCGGCCTCGGCCGACTACTTCTTGGACGACAGCGACTTCAGGAACAGCCCCATGTTCGCGGGCTTCTCCGCCATCCTGCGGACCATGTAGCCGTACCAGTCCTCACCGTAGGGGATGTACACGCGCATCTTCTCACCCTGGTCGGCGAGCCGCTGCTGCTCGTCGGGCCGCACGCCGTACAGCATCTGGTGTTCGTAGGAACCCTTGGGGCGGTCGTTGTGCACGGCCAGCGCCTGGGCGATCTCGACCAGCCGGGGGTCGTGCGACGCGATCATCGGATAGCCGTCACCGGCGAACAGGATCTTCATGCAGCGCACGAAGGCGAGATCGACGTCGTGCTTGGACTGGTACGCCACGGACTCCGGTTCCTTGTAGGCCCCCTTGCACAGCCGCACGCGGGAGCCCTCGTAGGCCAAGTCCTTGCAGTCGCCCTCGGTCCGATAGAGGTAGGCCTGCACCACAGCGCCGGTGTTCGGGAAGTCCTTGCGAAGTTCCTGCAGGATCTCCAGCGTCGAGTCCGTCGTTGTGTGGTCCTCCATGTCGAGGGTCACCGTGGTGCCGTAGGACTGCGCCCGCTCGCAGATCTCGCGCGCGAAACCCAGGGCGATCTTCTCGCCGTCCCCGCCCAGCGCCTGCCCGACGGCCGACAACTTCACCGACACCTCCGCCTCGCCGGTTAGACCGTTGGCGTGCAGGGCATCGAGCAGTGACAGGTAGTCCGAGCGCGTCCGCTCCGCCTGCGCGAGCTCCAAGACGTCCTCGCCGAGCCGGTCGATAGTCACCAGGCGGCCAGTCGCAGTTGTGTCGGCGGTCGCCGCGACGGCTTCGGGGATGAGTTCCCCCGCAACGAACCGGTGCACCACCTGGCGCGTCACCGGCATCGAGACCGATAGGTCCCGGATCCTCTCGTTGCGCGAAACAGTCAGCAGCGCTTGCCGGATCACAGTGCCTCCTTGAGATGACAACGACCTCGAAGGTCCCGATTGGAAGGCTAGTGCCTACCCGTCCCCCACGCAGCGCATCGGTGCCGCGGCCTCAGTCCCCGTTGCGAGCAGGCCTCGAGGCAGGTACGGGCTTGTTCGGATCCAGCAGATCCTGGATGAGCGGAGCGTAGATGCGGACCACATCGTCCTCGGATGCGGATGCCAACGGCTCGAGCCGGATCACGTAGCGGGTCGCCGCCAGCCCCATCAGGTGGCTGGAAATCAGTGCCGCGCGCATCCGCGCATCGGGGATGCCCACCACCGACGCCACCCGGTCGACCACCGACTCCTCGAGGAACTCGCGCAGCGACTGGGCGGCCTTGCCGGCCGAGGAACCGGCCTGGAAGAGGTCGACGAGCTGCTGCCGGGTGTTGTCGTCCTTCAGAACGTCGAAAGTGCCCCGGACCAACCGTTCCCCCATGCCGTCCAGGCCGGGAGACAGCAACTCCGGCACGGCGCGGGAAGGA
Source organism: Micrococcales bacterium (assembly GCA_032127075.1). Classification (GTDB taxonomy): domain Bacteria; phylum Actinomycetota; class Actinomycetes; order S36-B12. Next base: position 32,268 of record JAQAZZ010000133.1, read on the forward strand.
TCGAAGGGCAGCCGCATCGCCGACGCGAACATCTGCTCCTTGTTGTCGTAGTACCTGCGCGCCACCGAGGGGGCGACTCCCGCCGCAGCGGCCACCCCGCGCATCGTGGTTCGCGCGTACCCCCGGGAGTGGAAAGCGACACGTGCCGCGTCGAGCAGGGCATCAGCTACTTCGTCGGCGGCCACGGGTTCACTGTAGAGAAGAGTCCGGGCGCACGCGCCCCCGGCGGCGCTCTTGAGGTGAAACAGCCATATGGAGCCTGGCGTAGGCGAGGGCCTCCGCCAGGTCAGCCTCCCGCTCGGCGCGGGATGAAGCCTTGCGGGTGGAGACCTCCACGACCACAACGCCCGTGAAGTGGCGCCGCGCCAGCAACTCCAGCAGTTGATCCGCGGGCTGGTTGCCCCGACCGGGAATCAGGTGTTCGTCGCGGGCCGACCCGGAGCCGTCGGCCAGGTGGATGTGGGCGAGTCGCTCGCCGAGATCCTCCGCGATCCGCACCGGGTCGGACCCGCTGACGGCAGTGTGGGACAGGTCCAGCGTCGTGTGCGGGTAGTCGGCGAGGCGGACGTCCCACCCGGGGGCGTAGGCCAGCACTTCCCGGGAGCGGGCCCGCCACGGATACATGTTCTCCACCGCGAACTTGATGTCGGTCTCCTCGCCCATGCGGTTCAGGCCGACGACGAAGTCGCGCGCGTATTCCCGCTGCCAGCGAAACGGCGGGTGGACGACGACTGTGGCGGCCCCGAGTGTCTCGGCTGCTGCCCGCGCCCGAACCAGCTTCCCCCACGGATCGGTGCCCCACACCCGCTGCGTCACCAGCAGGCAGGGGGCATGGACCGCGAGGATCGGCATGGCGTAGTGATCCGCGAGCCGGCGCAGGGCATCGGGATCCTGGCTCACCGCGTCGGTCATGACCATAACTTCCACGCCGTCGTAGCCGAGGCGGCCCGCGATCTCGAACGCCGCCGCGGTGGACTCCGGGTACACCGACGCGGTGGACAGCGCAACTTTTGCGTCGGGCACCCGCACGACGTTTGCGGGGCTGCGGGACACGCGGTGGCTCATGGCTTTCGCAGCCTGTCGATGAGGGGTGAGATCGCCAGGATGAGGGCGGCCCCGACTCCGCCCGCGACGAGCGCGAGTGCCAAGTCGGAGCCGGCGTGGATGTCCATTGCGAAGAATTGTGACAGAGGCGGGACGACGAGGACAGTCGCAAAAGCCAGCGCCATCGCGGCGACGACGCCGACGCGCAAGAGATTGAGCGGCCGGGCCGACTGGACCAGAACCGCCAGCGCCACCACGAACAACGCCACCGTGGCGTCGGTGCGGGCAGCGGCCTCGTCGGTCCTCCCCACCGCGAGAAGGTATGCGGTGAAGGCGGTCACAGCCGCGATCAAGCCGCCGGGCACGGCGAAGAGCAGGACCCTGCGGAAGAAGCCGGGTCGAAACCGATCGTCATTGGGCATCAGCGCGAGGAAGAAACCGGGGATGCCGATAGTCAGCGAGGAGATCAGGGTCAACTGCCTCGGCAGGAAAGGGAAGGCGACGGCGAATACCCCGGTGGCCAGCGAGATCGCCATCGCGTAGATCGATTTGGTGAGGAACACATCCGCGACCCGCTCGATGTTGCCCAGCACCCGCCTCCCCTCGTAGACGATATGGGGAAGGGTCGCCCACTTGTTGTCCAGGAGCACGATCTGCGCAACGGCGCGTGTGGCCGGTGAACCCGACCCCATGGCGATCCCGAGGTCGGCGCGCTTCAGCGCCAGGACGTCGTTGACGCCGTCGCCGGTCATCGTGACGACGTGTCCCCGCGCCTGCAATGCGTCCACCATCGCCTGCTTCTGCGCCGGTGAGACCCGGCCGAAGACACTGTGGGTGTCCAGCGCCTCGGCCAGGGCGGGGGGATCCGCGGGGAGGCTGCGCGCGTCCACCGGGTTGTCGGCACCAGCAACACCCGCCCTCGCGGCGATCGCCCCTGCTGTCGCGGCGCTGTCCCCGGACAGGACCTTCACGGCCACCGACTGCTCCTTGAAGAAGCCGACGGTCTCGGCTGCGTCGGCGCGCAGCCGCTGCTCGATGATCACGACCGCGAGGTTGTCCAACGGCGGCAACGGTTGGTCGGTGTCCGGGGGTTCGGGAGCGGCCGCGAGCAGCAGTACGCGGGCGCCGCTCTCAGCATGTTGACGCGTCGCCGGCCACCAGGGCGCGTCCTCCAGTCGCGGGACCAGCACCTCGGGGGCTCCGATGACGAAACTGCCCCGCCCGACGAACGAGGCCGCCGACCATTTCCGGGCGGAGGAGAACGGCACCGCATCGGACAGTTTCCAGCCGGGGTCCGGACACCCCGCCCGGATCGCGTCCATGGTCGGGTTGGGGCTTGGGTCCGCAGCCGCCAGAGCGCCGAGGATCCGTCGAGAGACCGCTTCCGGGTCGCCGGAGAGTGGTTGCACCGAGTGCAGTGCCATCCCCGGGTCGGTCAGCGTCCCGGTCTTGTCCACACATACGACGTCGGTGCGAGCCAGTGCCTCCACCGCGGGCACTTCCTGCACCAGGGCTCTGCGCCTGGCCAGGCGGATCACACCCACGGCCATGGCGATGCTGGTGAGCAGCACCAGTCCCTCCGGAATCATCGTCACCATCCCGGCGATGGAACCGCGGATCGCGTCGGCGATGCTTTGTTCGGCCCGCAACTGGCTGATCAGCAGCAGGGCCCCGATCGGCACGATGAGGAACGACACGAACCTGATGAAGCGTTGGACCGAGTCCCGCAGTTCGGAACTGGCCGCGGAGTAGTGCCGCGCCGCGGCGGTGAGGCCCGCGGCGAAGGACTCCGCCCCCACCCGTTCGGCATGCATCACACCGGAACCCGATACGACGAACGAACCGCTCATGGCGTTGTCGCCGGGGGACTTGCCGACTGGATCCGCCTCCCCGGTCAACAGGCTTTCGTCTACCTCGAGTCCCAGGCTCGTAGTGATGGAGCCATCGACGACCAGCTGGTCACCGGAGTTGAGGACGATCAGATCGTCGCGGACCACCTCGGCGACCCCGACCTGCACCTCGCGGCCGTCGCGGATCACTGTCGGCCTGATCTCACCGATGACGCTCAGTTTCGCCAGTTCCCGCGAAGCCCGGTACTCCTGAACGATGCCGATGCCGGTGTTGAAGACAATCACGAATCCGAACAGCGCGTCCTGCGGCGGTGCCACGAAGATCATGATCAGCCAAAGCGTCCCGAGCAGGCCGTTGAACCAGGTGAGGGTGTTCGCGCGCACGATGTCGCGCAGACTCCGGCTGCGGGCATCGGGAGCCTCGTTGGCCAGCCCGCGCTCGAGCCGGTCGGCCACCTGGTGTGCCGTCAGTCCGGTGGTGAGGTCGGGCACCACAGCCGGGAGCGACCCGGTTCCGGTGGGGGCGGTCACTCCCTCATCCCGTCCAACCGGCGAAGGATTACTCCCTCCCGCAACGCCCACGGGCAGATGTCGACCTGATCGACCCCGAAAAGGTCCAGAGCCGCTTCCGCCACCAGCGCCCCCGCCACCAGCTGGGAGGAACGCCCAGCCGAAACGCCCGGCAGGTCGACCCGGTCGCTGCTGGTCATCTGTGCCAGTCGGGGCAGCCAGTCGGAGATGTCCTGCCGCTTCAGACTGCGCGGAACGAACGGGCCCTCGCTGTATGCGGCCGCCCCAGCGATCCGGGCCAACTGCCGGAAGGTCTTCGACGTGGCCACCGCACGTTCCGGGATCCCGGTGCGCTGGATCCGGCCGACCTCACCGGCGATCTCCGCACGGACGTACCGCCGCACTTGCCGGATCCCAGCGGCATCGGGCGGATCCTCCGGCAGCCGCTCCCTGGTCAACCGGCCGGCACCCAGCGGCAGCGACAGCGCTTCATCCGGCTCCTCATCGGAACCAACGGCTATCTCCAGACTGCCGCCGCCGATGTCGAAGACGATGAGCCGGCCGGCCGACCAGCCGAACCACCGCCTGACGGCGAGGAAGGTGAGCCGTGCCTCTTCGGGACCGGAAAGCGTGGTGATCTCCACACCAGTCTGCTTGCGCACCCGGCGCAACACCTGTTCGCCGTTGGCTGCCTCGCGGATCGCGGAGGTGGCGAAGGCGAAGGTCTCGGTAACACCGAGATCCTCGGCGATCACCTTCGACTCCTCCACGAACTGCGTCAGCCCATCGGCCGCCGATGAATCGATTTCACCGTCGGGAGTCATGTGCTCCGACAGCCGCAACTCCATCTTCCGGGAGTGCGCCGGCACCGGCGCGGCGCCGCAATAGGCGTCGACCACCAGCAGATGGACGGTGTTCGAACCGATGTCGAGCACTCCCAGGCGCATACCAGACGGTACCGCGCCCTAGGCTGGGGCGGTGCCGGAGGCAGCTGAGGTATTCCCGCGGGCGTGGATCGAGTTCCCCGACCCCGACGATGCCGAGCAGTTGATCCGCGCCGACCTCACCTGGCTGACATCGAGGTTCAACTGCATCTACGGCCGCGGCTGCCGCAGCATCGACCCGGAGGTCCCCTACGGCGGCTGCTGCACCCATGGCGCCCACTTCGCCGACGGCGATGACGAACAACGAGTGGCCAGGTGGGTGGCCCAGTTGACCGCGGCCGAATGGCAGCGGGAACCTGGCGGGAAGGTGCGCAAGCGCGACTGGGCCGAGACCGACCCCGAGGGCGACAGAAAGACACGCACCGTCGCCGGCGCCTGCATCTTCCTCAACGATCCGTCATTCTCCCGGGGGGCCGGCTGCGCGCTGCACCTTCTCGCCGAGCGGGTAGGGCAATCACACGTGGCGACGAAACCCGACGTGTGCTGGCAACTGCCCATCCGGCGCGAGTTCGAGTGGCGCGAGCGCAACGACGGCAGCAAGACCCTCGTCGTGACAATCACCGAGTACACGAGGGACGCTTGGGGCGCGGGCGGGCACGATTTCCACTGGTACTGCAGCAGCGACACATCCGCGCACACCGCGCAAGAGCCGCTGTATCTGACAAGTCGCGCCGAACTGGTGGCGCTGGTCGGCGAGTCCGCCTACGCACAGATCGCCCACCACTGCCGGACCTTCGAAGAAGCGAGAGCAGCATTGCGGCTGACGCCCGCAGCCCACGCCCTCGCCACCCATCCCGCAGATCCGCCGGAATGACCGTCGGGGGTCCCGCATAGCCTGTGCCAGTCAGCAGGTGATCGTCTACCACCCGGGAGGGCAGATGGCACGCAGGGGCACCACTTTCACGTGCAGCGAATGCAGTGCGACGAGCCTGCGCTGGGTGGGACGCTGCCCGGGGTGCCAGCAGTTCGGCACCATGGTGGAGCTGCAGCCGGCAGCGAGCCCCTCCCTCGGCACCAAGACCCGGACGGGCACCACCCAGCCGACCAGTGCCGCTCGAACGGCCTTGGAACTGTCCAGAGCGGACGTGGACCGCATCTCCACCGGGGCCGGCGAGTTCGACCGCGTCCTGGGCGGCGGCCTGGTGCGCGGCCAAGTTGTCCTTGTTGCGGGTGAGCCGGGGGTCGGCAAGTCCACCCTGTTGCTCGCTGTCGCCGACGCCTTCACCCGCAAGGGGCCGCAGCGTCCCGTGCTGTACTTGTCCGGCGAGGAGTCCGCCAGTCAGGTGGGCGTGCGGGCCCGACGCATCGGGGCGCTCAGCGAGCGTCTGCTCATCGCAGACGAGAACGACGTGAGCGCCGTCCTGGCGCACATCGAGCAGCACGATCCGTCGCTGGTCGTCGTGGACTCGGTGCAGACCCTGGCATCGGCGGACCTCGAGGGCCGGGCAGGGGGGATCTCCCAGGTGGCCGAGGTGGCGGCAGTGCTCACCCGGCAGGCGAAAGCGCGCGGAGTGCCGACTCTGCTGGTCGGGCAGAGCACCAGGGACAACTCCGTTGCTGGGCCGAGGGCGCTGGAGCACCTCGTGGACACGGTCTTGACTTTTGAGGGCGACCCGCACACCCAGGTCCGGTTGCTGCGGGCGGTGAAGAACCGCTACGGACCGGCCGACGAGGTGGTCTGCTACGAGCAGACCGACACCGGGCTGGCCGAACTCGCCGACCCCTCCAGCCTCTTCCGATCCAGCCGCGACATACCGGTGCCAGGCACCTGCGCCACCGTGATCCTGGAAGGCCGCCGGCCCCTGCTCGCGGAGATCCAAGCCCTCGTGGCCCCTCCGACGGGACAGCATCCGTACCGGGCGGTGAGCGGATTGGACCGCGCCCGCGTCGGAATGCTCGCCGCCCTCACGCAGCGGGAGGGCGATGTGACGTTGAACCAGAAGGACCTGTTCGTCGCCACAGTGGCGGGACTGCGGATCACCGATCCCGCCGTGGACCTGGCGACCTGCCTTGCCATCTACTCGGCGGCCACCGGCGACCCGATTCCCGACGGTGTGGTCGCATTCGGGGAAGTGGCCCTGTCCGGGGATCTGCGCCCCACGCATTCCATGCCGCAACGCCTGGCCGAGGCCCACCGCCTCGGCTACACGGTGGCCCTGGTGCCCCAGAGCGCCGAGACCGGCAACACCTCCATCCGGGTCATGGGACTGCGCCGGCTGGAACACGCCATGGCTGCCGCCCAGGAACCTGCCGGCATTCCCGGCGTCGGCGGATTGCGGATCCCGTGACCGTCACTCGAGGGTGAACGTGACCTCATCACTGTCCACAGCCATATTGCTGCCGACCACGTTGTAGGAGCCCGCCTGCGCCTCGGGCTGCTCCCCCGGGGGGGTCGGGCAGCCCTCGGCACTGATGGTGCGCGGCCATTCCACGGTGACAGAGGCGATCTTGTCGGGCTCAAGGGTCTCGATATCGGGGGATCCCTCGTCGCCGCAGTCGTCGCTGGACCAGACGCGGACGCCGCCGGAGGAGACTTCGATGCTGTTCGCGTCCGAGCCGATATTGCGCGTACACGATTCCGACCCGGTGTTCTGGATCGTGAGAGTGATCTCCGGCGTGGTCCCAGCCGGATACGTGTCGGCGTCTGGTTCGACGGCGACCTCAATGTCGCCGTCGGCGCAGGTGCCGCCGTCCGTGGTGGCCGTGGTCTCAGCGGTCGGCGATTGCGTCCCAGACGATTCCGCACCGCTCTCGGCAGTACTCGGCGAAGGCGCGGGAGCCGCCTGCTGATCCTCATTCCCAGAATCCGACCTCAGGAATATGAGCCAGATGAGGAACAGCGTCACGACGACGATCGCGACAACTAGCGCGCGACGGCGCCAGTACACCTTGGGATCCTCCGGACCTACCGGATTGACGACCGTGCTCACTGGAACACCGTAATCGGTAGGCACCACCACCGCGTGCATGCGGGTCCCGGTGTCACGCCGGCGGACCGCATCGTCGCTGGATTGAGATGTTGGTGATAATGACAGGGTGGAAGTGGTGTCGGACTGGTTCGCGGCATCAGGGCGGGACCTGCCCTGGCGGGGCGACGACCGCGATCCGTGGGGGGTCTTGGTCAGCGAGGTCATGTTGCAGCAGACCCCGGTGGCCCGGGTCATTCCCGTGTGGACCGATTGGCTGCAGCGGTGGCCTTCGCCTTCCGCGCTCGCTGCCGACCCGGCGGGCGACGCAGTTCGGATGTGGGGCCGCCTGGGCTATCCGCGGCGGGCCCTGCGGCTGCACGCCGCGGCAACGGCGATCCGCGATAGCCACAACGGCTCGGTGCCCGACGACTACGACAGCCTGCGATCGTTGCCCGGCGCAGGGGACTACACCGCGGCGGCGGTGATGGCCTTCGCGTACCGACAGCGCATCCCGGTGCTCGACACCAACGTGCGCCGGGTACTGGCCCGTGTCTGTGACGGTTCGGCCCACCCCGCCGGGGCGAGCGCAGCAAGGGCCGAGCGGACTGTGCTGGAGCAGTTGCTGCCCGCTGACGGCGAGGCCGCGGCACAGGTGAGCGAAGGGCTGATGGAACTTGGCGCCACCGTGTGTCTCGCACGCAGACCGGACTGCGACACCTGTCCGCTGGCCGACCGTTGTTCCTGGCTCGCATCAGGCAGGCCCGCCAACCGGCCGCCTCCGTCGCCGCAGGCGCCGTTCGCAGGCAGCGACCGGCAGGTTCGCGGTCGGATAATGCAGTTGGTGCGCAGCGCTGACGGCCACGTTGTCCAAGCCGACATCGACCTCAGCTGGCCCGACGCCGATCAACGGCGAAGAGCGCAACGGTCCCTGCTGTCCGACGGCCTCCTCACGGAGGGGCCGCCGGGCCGGTTCCGGCTGCCCGGCGGCTGATCTGTCAGTCCGACTCGGCAGCCGCCACCGGCGGGAGGTCAGGCAGTTCTTCCTTGGGCTGCGAGGTGAAGGTGAAGTCCATATCGTCGCCCTCGCCGGCGACATCGACCACAACGATGCTGTGCTTCGGGATCTCGCCGAAGAGGATCTTCTCGCTGAGGGCGTCTTCGACCTCGCGTTGGATCGTGCGCCGCAGCGGCCGCGCACCCATCACCGGGTCATAGCCCCGGGCGGCGAGCAGTTCCTTGGCCGGCGTGGTGAACTCGATGCTGAGATCCCGCTCGGCCAACCGCTCGTCCAGCAACTTGGCCATGAGATCGACGATGGCGACGATCTCGCTACGGGTCAGCTGGTGGAACACGATGACGTCGTCGATGCGGTTCAAGAACTCGGGCCGGAAACTCTGTTTGAGTTCCGCCTGGACCTTGCCCTTCATCCGCTCGTAGGCGTCGACGTCGTCGTCGACGGGCGCGAAGCCCAGCGACTTGGAGACATCGCGGCTGCCCAAGTTCGTCGTCATGATGATCACGGTGTTCTTGAAGACCACCGCCCGGCCCTGCGCATCGGTCAACCGGCCCTCTTCCAACACCTGCAGCAGCGAGTTGAAGATGTCGGGGTGCGCCTTCTCGATCTCGTCGAAGAGCACAACCGAGAACGGCTTGCGGCGGACCTTCTCCGTCAACTGGCCGCCTTCCTCGTACCCCACGTATCCGGGCGGTGACCCGAACAGGCGGGAAGCGGTGTGCTTCTCGGAGTACTCGCTCATGTCCAGGGCGATCAATGCGTCCTCGTCCCCGAACAGGAACTCGGCCAGCGTCTTGCTCAGCTCGGTCTTTCCCACGCCGGACGGGCCGGCGAAGATGAACGATCCCGATGGGCGCTTGGGGTCCTTCAGTCCAGCCCGAGTCCGGCGGATGGACTTCGACAGCGCCTTGACCGCCTGCTCCTGGCCGATCACCCGGCGGTGCAGCTCGTCTTCCATGCGCAGCAGCCGCTGCATGTCGTCTTCGGACAGATCCGTCACCGGGATGCCGGTCATGAGCGCGAGCACCTCGGCGACAAGTTTCTCGTCCACCTCCGCGACGACATCCATGTCGCCGGCCTTCCACTCGCGCTCGCGGTCGGCCTTCTCCCCGATCAGCTGCTTCTCCTTGTCGCGCAGGTTGGCCGCCTTCTCGAAGTCCTGGGCATCGATGGCCGACTCTTTGTCCTTGCGGACCGCGGCGATGCGATCGTCGAATTCGCGCAGGTCCGGCGGCGCCGTCATGCGTCGGATACGCAACCGGGAACCGGCCTCGTCGATCAGGTCGATCGCCTTGTCGGGCAGCTGCCGGTCGCTGATGTAGCGGTCGGACAGCCGGGCCGCCGCCTTGAGCGCCTCATCGGTGATCGTTACCTTGTGATGGCTCTCGTACCGGTCGCGCAACCCCTTGAGGATGGCGAAGGTCATATCGACGTCGGGGGCGGGCACCTGGATGGGGGCGAAACGCCGCTCCAGAGCGGCATCCTTCTCCACGTACTTGCGGTACTCGTCCAGCGTGGTGGCCCCGATGGTCTGCAGTTCGCCGCGGGCCAGCATCGGCTTGAGGATGCTGGCGGCGTCGATCGCGCCCTCAGCCGCACCTGCCCCGACGAGGGTATGCATCTCGTCGATGAACAGGATGATGTCGCCCCGGGTCTTGATCTCTTTCAGGACCTTCTTGAGCCTCTCCTCGAAATCACCGCGGTACCGGCTGCCGGCCACCAGCGCGCCGAGGTCGAGGGTGTACAACTGCTTGTCGCGCAGCGTGTCGGGGACCTCGCCGGCCACGATCTGCTGTGCCAGCAGTTCGACGACCGCGGTCTTGCCCACGCCCGGTTCGCCGATCAGCACCGGGTTGTTCTTCGTGCGGCGCGACAGCACCTGCATGACCCGCTCGATCTCCTTGTCCCTGCCTATGACAGGGTCCAGGCTGCCCTCTCTAGCTGCCTGTGTGAGGTTGCGCCCGAACTGGTCGAGCACCAGCGAACCTGACGGCGTGCCCTCCTGCGGCCCACCGGAGGTGGCGGGTTCCTTGCCCTGGTAGCCGGAGAGCAGTTGGATCACCTGCTGCCGGACCCGGCCGAGGTCGGCGCCGAGTTTCACCAGCACTTGGGCTGCGACACCCTCGCCCTCGCGGATGAGCCCGAGCAGAATGTGCTCGGTGCCGATGTAGTTGTGGCCCAGCTGCAGCGCCTCCCGCAACGACAGCTCGAGCACCTTCTTGGCTCGAGGCGTGAACGGGATGTGGCCGCTGGGCGCCTGCTGCCCCTGGCCGATGATCTCTTCGACCTGTGAGCGCACTGCCTCCAGCGAAATGCCGAGGCTCTCCAGGGCTTTGGCTGCTACACCTTCTCCCTCGTGGATCAGCCCGAGCAGAATGTGCTCGGTGCCGATGTAGTTGTGGTTGAGCATCCGCGCTTCTTCTTGCGCGAGCACCACAACACGCCGAGCCCGGTCCGTAAACCTTTCGAACATCGTCCACACTCCTGTCCGGGGCGACTACCGGTTCCTAGGATGCTAACGCCGCCCTCCCGCAGCCCGTTCCGCTATTGGCGTCTTTCTACTACGCCGAGCGTGAACAGGCACACTCAACCGCTCCGCAGCCGCACTCGGACGGCGGTCACCGGACCGGACCCGGAAGCGCCGACAGCCCGTACCTTCACCTGGAAGCTCCGCGACGGCAGCGCGCGGAATGTGCGTCGTGGGCGGTCCACGGCCACCCACCGCCCTTTCTGGCCCCTGGGATCGACTCGGATCCGGTACAGCCGCGCTCCCTCGGCCGTGGACCACTTGGCCACGATCCGCACCCGCGGGGCGGCCGTTCGGACGACGCGGACCCGCAACTGCTGCACCACGGGCTTGTCCGGCGCAAGGCATCCGGCCTCGGCGCCCAGGAGCTGCAAGCCGCGCAGATCCCCCGGCCCCCACTGCGGCATCGCGGTGCGGGAGTCCCACTGCTGGAGCGGGGGCAGCTGCGGATGCATCACTTGTCGCGGGTCGCTGATGTGTCCCAACCCGACGGCGTGGCCCAACTCGTGCAGGTACAGCTGCGCCCGCACCCACGCGGGTGCCTGTCGGCTCGTGGCGGCGTCTATCTGCACCAGGCCCGCAGCCAGGCGCTGGGAACGACCTCTGCCGGTCGCGTACGTCGTGGCGAGGCCCGCCGAACTCGCCCGGCCCAGCCCGTCGTCGGTGACCGATACGGTGATGGTTCCCCGAGACCGGTTCGGATCCCAGTCCTGCGCCGCGATGTGGGCGGGCTCCGCTTCCGCGCGGCGCAGCCGAAGCCCGCTGGCGGATCGAACAGCCCGGACTGCGAACTTCAGCGCACGGCCGTCGGGGCTGGCCCAGCCCGCGCCGGCGAGGCGCACTTCGATGGGACCGGCACACGGGTCCCATCGCACGGGCAGGACTCCGCCCGGCGCGGTGCGTTCGAACGTGAAGCCCGCGTCCACAGCCAGGTACGGTGCGGCGGCTGCCCCGGTGGCGAAGGGTGCAGCCGGGAAGGCGGCGGCGGCGATTGCCGCCGTCATCATGCGCCCAACACCCACCACAGAAGGATACGGCCCCCACCACAAGGACCGGTGTTTGCGCCGATCGGACGAATCAGACTCGGCAAGTCGGACATCGCCAGCGCTCACTGGGCGACATCTTGCGGGGCACAGCATGCTGGGACTAGACGGCGGAGGAGGGATGCCGAAGTGTGGATCGACCTTCATAGCAGCCCCGAAGCCGGGTACGAGGAAGGTGGGGCACAGTTGGCCCGCCAGGAAATCGCCGCCTCGTTCGCCGTCAAGGCGAGCATCCTGCTGTCCGTGGTGGCGGCTGTTCTGGCGCTGTGGGCGGTGACCTCTCAGCCTGTCTCGGTCGATGCGACCCTGGGGACCCCGATCGTCGGCGAACCGCAGGCGGGGTTCAATCAGGCGACGGTCGACCCCCTGCCGGACTGAGGATCGGCGCCGCGGACTCGACCGGGCGATCACCGCCCTGCGACATCCCCGGTGTGTCCTGATCCCGCGCTCCGGGAGAACTGGTTGCGGCGACCGACAGAAAAGTGAAGTACAAGAAGGCGGCAGCGAGCAGTGCTGACGTCACGCCCAGCACGTACCGCACGGCGACTCCCCTGGGTGATGGAACGAGCACTTCGAGTCCTCGTCATTGAAGCACCGGGCCCTGCCGTGGCGGGACAGACACGCAGGGAGCGGGCCGATCCGCCCGACGGCCACGCCGCTGCGGACCACGACCAGCACTGCGGACCGGCCGGTCGGTCACATCGGGTCAGTCCATTCGCCGAACACCAGCTCCGAGATCTGCTGCGCAACCTCCTGGCGCTTTCGCCCCTCGATGTCGATGGTGAAGTCAGCAGCCGCGGTGTAGAAGGGCAGCCTCCGCTCCATGAGCTCCCGAGCGGAGCGGCGAGCATCCAGTTCGGGTCGGGTGGCACTTGCGGCCGCCTTGCGGGCAAGCCGGTCCAGATCTCCTGACAGCCACACGATCGGACCCAACTGCCGCAGCAACTCAACCTTTCGTGAGCTGAATACCTCGCCGCCGGAATCATCGAGGTCCACGACGATCCCCCCGCCGCAGTCGATGATGGCGCCGTCGAGCGCCGTCAGTTTGCTGAGAACCTCGAATTCCATGTCCCGGAATGCCGGCCATCCCCGCTGTGCCACGAAGTCCGGGATCCCCATCCCCGTCTCGTACTCGACGAGAACGTCGGTGGACAGCACCGGCCGCTTGGTCAGCAGGGCAACGCGCCGCGAGATGTTCGACTTCCCGGCACCCCGCATGCCCACGATCAGCACGTTCACCGGAACCGCCCGCACGTCATACCGGCCACCATTGCCGCACGGAGCCTCAGCGGCCAGCCGACTCGAAGGTCTGCTGGTTGAGAGTTGCGATGACGGACAGGTTTCGAAACTTCTCCGCGTAGTCCAGTCCGTATCCCACGACGAATGCCTTGGGGATGTCGAAACCGAGGTACTCGGGGTCCACCTCCACCTCCAGCGCCTCCCGCTTGCGCAGGAGGGCGCAGACCTCCAGCGAAGCGGGCCGTCGCGCCGAAAGCGTGCGCAGCAGCCATGACAGCGTCAAGCCGGAGTCGATGATGTCCTCCACCACGACCACTTTGCGACCCTCGATATCGAGGTCGAGGTCCTTCAAGATCCGCACCACACCGGACGAACTCGTGCCATAGCCGTAGGAGGACACGACCATGAAGTCCATCAGCACCGACGTCGGCATCGCGCGCGACAGATCTGCCATGAACATCACAGCGCCCTTCAGCACCCCGATGAAGACGAGGTCGCCGTCGGGGTGGGCGCGATGTATGTCGGCAGCGAGATCTTGGACCCGCCGGGCCAGGGTCTCCTCGTCGATGAGGATCTCCGCGAGGTCGCCGCGCATATCGCTGGGATCCATCAGTCCTCCGAACCGCTGGTCAGGGGCTTCGCCTCGAGGGTGCCATACGAACGTGTCACCCGGATGCGCCCGGGCAGATGAAGGGGCCCCTGGCCGTGCCAACCGGTGATGAGCCCATCAACGGCCATGACATGGTCCAGGGTCAGATCGGCGGCCGGGCAGCCCGCCCGCAGCAGCATCAGGCGCAGCACCCGCCAGCGGACGGCTTCGATCAGTTGCGCAAGGGCGTCGACTTGCCACCCCTCGGCCTGCAGCCGCCGGTGCTGATCCGTGGCGAGCTGATCCAGGGCATCGGCATCGGCCCGCGCCAGGGTGGCGGTGCGGACCAGCCCCTCTGCCACCCCGGGCCCCAGTTGTTCGACCAGCACCGGCATCACCCGGGAGCGTACGCGGGCTCGAAGGTAGCGGGGATCACTGTTGTGCGGGTCTTGCCAGGCCGCCAAGCCGGATTCCTGCAGCGCGGCGGACACCACGGCACGGGAGGTGGCCAGCAGTGGGCGCCGGTAGCGTCCGCGTCGCTGCGGCATGCCGGCCAGGCTCCGCGTTCCGGACCCACGCGCCAGGCCGAGCAGGACAGACTCCGCCTGGTCGTCGCGGGTGTGTCCGAGCAGCACGGCCGCGGCGCCGACCTCATCGGCGCACGAGTCCAGGGCGGCGTAGCGTGCGGCACGGGCGTCTGCTTCCGGACCGGAACCGGTCGCGACCACTCGGGCGCTCAACACCAGCGCGGTCAGCCCCAGTCCCCGGCATTGGCCAGCGGCCACTGCCGCAACCTGTTCCGATTCCGGCTGAAGACCGTGATCGACCACCGCGGCGATACCGGTGATCCCGCTGTCGGCGACGGCGGCGGCAAGCGCCAGCGAGTCCGGGCCGCCCGAGCAGGCGACAAGGACGTTCACCCCCGCGGGAAGGTCCGCGGTAGCCCGTCGGACCGCTGCCGCCAACTCGAAACGTCGCGGCGGCAGTGTCACCTCGCGACCCGCTCGACCCAGGTCGCCGGGTCGGCGATCTCGGTCGCCCGCGGCAGCGTCTCCGGCGATTCCCACACCCGGTTGAAGCCCGCCATTCCGACGGCGGCCACGGTCTCGGCCACGAACCGGCGACCCTCGGTGTACTGGCGCAGTTTGGCGTCCATCCCGAGGAGTCGCCGCGCCAGGCCGTCCCGGCTGGAGGGGTTGCGCCTGCGGTCGTCGAAGCGGCTGCGGATCGTGTCCAGGGCGGGCACCACTTCTGGACCGACATCGTCCATCACGTATTCCGCGTGGCCCTCCAACAGCGACATCAGCGCCGACAGCCGCAGGAAGACCTCCCGTTGGGCCGGGCTCTGCACGGCGTCGATGATCGTCGCACCCGAGGCACCGCCGAGAACCCGCACGACCGCCATCAGGAGGGCACCGATCCGCTTCAGCGCCTCGGCATTGGAGACATCGACATCGACCAGAAAAGTGTCGAGTTCGGCACGGAAATGGTCCTCCAGCCACTCGACTGCACCGAACTGAACCCGATGGGTCTCTTCGTGCAGTGCCACCCACATGCGGAAGTCCCGCTCGGGCACCTTCAGGGCCTGCTCGGTGGCAACGATGTTGGGGGCGACGAGGAGCAGACGACCCGGTTCACCCCCCGTTGAGAGAGCCTCGTATTGGCCGAGGACCTTGGTCGCGACCCAGGACAGCGCCGCTGCGACCTCAACAGCGGCGACCTTGCCGGTCATCTCGGCGGCCCACTGGTTGTTCTGGCGGGCGGCCACGCGTTGCTCCAGCGGCCCGAGCAGCTGCTGCATACCGGTTATGTTGGACTTGATCCACTCCGGACGGTCGACGACCACAGTGCGGTGCCGGGCCGGTGGGCACACCAATCCGGTTGCCTGCTGCACGGGCATGACAGCGGCCTGGGCCAGTTCCACCATTTCCGCAACTGCATCCTCGGCACCTTGATGGGAGACCTCGGGCCCCGCCGGCACCATCCGCGTCGCGATGGCAGCGGCAGCATCCCAGTCCACGATCGCCATGCAGGCGAGCCTACGGACATTCCCGGCATTCACCAACCGACTGTGCGGCTGATCAGCGGCCGCCGCCGGGGCAACCGCAGGCAGCGATGCGTGCCACGATCTCGTCGATCTTCGCGGCAGCGTCGGCCGATGACGCCGCCTCGTTGGCGATGGAGGCGAACACCAGGACGCGACCGCTCTTCGATTGCACATATCCCGCAAGGCTCGAAACGTAGTTCAGTGTGCCGGTCTTGCCGCGCACCCAGCCGGCGGCGTCCATGGTCTGCGGTTCGTCGAAGCGATAGCGCAGCGTGCCGTTCACACCGGCGACAGCCAAGCCGCTGGCGATGGGCCACAGTCCGTCGTCACCGGCCACGGCGCGCATCATGATCTGCGCCAGGGTCTTGGGCGAGATCTTGTTCAGCTGGGACAGGCCGCTGCCATCGGCGAACTCCGCACCGACCGTGGACACCCCCGCGGACTCGATCGCATCGCGCACCGCCTGCGAGCCGCCCGTGAACGACCCGCCGTAGCCGGCGCCCACACCCGCAAGGCGGAACAGGCTCTCCGCCGTGTCGTTGTCCGATGTGGTCAGCGCCTCCGCCACAATCTCGTGCACCGGCACGGAGTCGACCGAGGCGATCTCCGGCGCAGCGCCGGGGGACTTGGCGCGCTTGATCTGCGAGGCGGCCACTCCGTGTTTCTTGAGAAGATCCGCAAAACGCTGAGCTGCCGCCTGAGCGGGGTCCTCGACCTTGGGGCCCCACTGGCCCCCCACCCGGCCGTCATCGACCATCAGAGCCGACACGGGCGACACAATTCCACTGGTGCGGTAGTAGTCCGGCCACTGCGGCCCCCAGGACGGCCCGGTGAACAGCGAATCGTCGTAGCGCAGCCGGACCGCGGACACTCCTTGCTGCTTCAGGGACGCCGCGGTGTTTCGGGCGAGCGCCTGCATGGACGTGTGGGCCGGATACACCGGGTCCCCCGGTTGGGACTGGGGCTTGCGGGACACCAGCAGGGGATCGCCCGCGCCGACCAGGTAGATGGTCCCGCGATCCAGGGTCACCCGGGTCCGCAGGTTCTTGTCGCCGCCGTAGGCGGAAAGGACCCCCACCGCGGCGGCGATCTTGTTGGTGGATGCCGGGGTCAGCACCGTGGCACCGTCGTCGTCGTACAACACCTTTCCGGTGTCCGCGTCGAGCACCACAGTGCCCGCCTGCTTGCCCATGACCTTCGCCGTGGCCAGCCTGCCGATCCGTGCAGCCACCCGCGCCGGATCCTGTTCCGCGCCGGAGTTTGCGGCCACCGGCACGAGGACGGTCAGTGGAGCGTCTTCAGCTCCGGCCGACCCGGTTCGCAGCGCCCCCGCTGCAGCCACCAGCGCCAACACGATGATGGTCAGCGCGAACCGCGCAACCGCCTGCTGCACCTTTGTCCCTCCAGACCCCAATCGGACCATTGCGGTGGCGAATGGTGATCAATCACAGCAATATGAAGTCACATACCAGCGACAGGAGACCCCGTGGAGCCGCTCACCTTCGACGTGACCATCGAGATCCCGGCCGGCAGCAAGAACAAGTATGAACTGGACCACAAGTCCGGTCGCATCAAGTTGGACCGCCTGCTGTTCACCTCAACACGGTACCCCCACGATTACGGCTATATCGACGACACGCTGGGCCAGGACGGTGACCCGCTGGACGCCTTGGTGCTTCTGCAGGAGCCGACGTTTCCCGGGTGTCTGATCAGGTGCCGCGCCCTGGGGATGTACCGCATGAGCGATGAGGCAGGTGGTGACGACAAGGTGCTGTGTGTCCCCGCAGATGACCCCCGGATGGAGCAACTGCGCGATATCCACCACGTCAGCGAGTTCGACCGGCTCGAGATAGAGCACTTCTTCTCCGTCTACAAGGATCTTGAGCCCGGCAAGTCCGTTGAGGGCGCCACCTGGGCTGGCCGCAAGGAGGCGGAGCAGGAGATCGAGGAGTCATTCGAGCGGGAGAAGGCGTCCGAAGCCGCCGAAGCCGCCGAAGCCGTGGAAGCCGTGGAAGCCGTGGAAGCCGTGGAAGCCGTGGAAGGATCAGACGATGGCGAGTCGGCGGAGGCCCTGACCGACGGGCCCGGTGTCGCCTGACCCTGGCGCGATAGCAGGTCGCGGGGACGATCGCGCCGCCCTGCCCCGCTCCTGGCTGCGCTGGGAGATTGTAGTTGTGCTGTGGGTCTCTCTCGGCGCAGCCGCAGTGCGCGCGGGATTGGGATTGGCGGAAAGACTGACCGCCGGGGCCCCCCTGGCCGAGCAGACCACCACGATCGTTGCGCCAGTCACCCCTGACCGACCCCTGCTCGACCTTGCCTACCAGGTCGCCTTCGTCGTGCTGCCTCTCGGCGCAGTGGCGCTGGTGGGCTACCTGCTGGCCAGGTCGGGTGAGTCCTTCCGCACGATCGGTTTCGACCTCAGCCGACCCGTCGGCGACTTTGGCCGGGGGGCACTGCTTGCCGCCGTAGTCGGTTCAACCGGCCTGCTGCTGTACCTGATCGCCTACCGCTCGGGTATGAGCGTGCAGATCGCAGCGGCCCAGGTCGGCGAAGTCTGGTGGGACTGGCCGCTGCTGCTGCTGCGGGCAGCCGAGAACGCGGTGCTGGAGGAAGTTGTGATCCTCGGTTTCCTGCTGCACCGACTCTCGCAGATGGGCGTCCGCCCCGGCCGGGCCATCGTTCTCAGCGCCCTGCTCCGGGGGGCCTATCACCTGTACCAGGGCATCGGCGGCTTCATCGGCAACGTCGCCATGGGACTGCTGTTCGGATGGCTCTTCCGCCGATGGGGCCGGGTGGGGCCGATGGTCGTGGCTCACTTCCTCATAGACGCCGTGGCCTTCGTGGGCTACGCGGCACTGGCGGGAACGGTGGACTGGCTGCCGTAGCGGCAACACAGCAGACCACCGTGCCCGCCCCCTGGCCAAGAATGTGAACGCCCGAGGCGACTAGTGGCTCTCGAGCCACTTCAGGTTGAAGGCTTTCTCCTTGGGGAAGCTGCCCTTGGTCTCCTCCGCGACCGCCTTCTCGATCTTGCCGCCGATCATCGGGACGGACGCCTTGATCTCCATCTCAGCGGTCCAGTCCGATTCGCCATCGCCCGCCGGGACGATGGTCTGCTTGCCGGTGATGTGCACAGGTCCGGAGTCGACGGTGAGGTCGCCGGCATATCCGTCGCCCTCCGCCCGCCAGCTCTCCGTCTGGACCATCTTCGTCGTCTGTCCGAGGACCTTCTTGGCCATGTCGGGCAGAGTCGACTCGACCTCGCGCTCGACCTTCGACGAGACACCGTCGCCGGTGGCGGAATGTTCCACCACGGAGAACGCCACGTCGCCGAGCGCTTCGTACTTCGCAGTCAGGTACTCCGGATCCTGCATCATCGCCATCAGTTGGGCCGGGGTGGCGGGATACCGGTCTGGGTTGGAGATCTTCTGGGACACGTTGTTCCTCCTGTACATGGCCGCGGCTCCCGCGGCCCCGATTCGGAGTATTGAGCAGTCGGGCCGTGTTTGCCTGTCGAACGCGGGATCTGCGGAACCCCAGCGTGGTCTCGCCCGTCCCATTCGGGCGGATTTGCGGCCGTTTCTTTATCCGGGCAACCCGGCCCTGACGTATCCTTGAGGTGCGGGGATGCAATGGGTCGCCGCCGCGTGGGGAGGCAGTCAATGTGGACCGCGGGCGCGGCCCGGATCGTAGTTCCGGCTGTGGCCTTCGCACTTGGCTTTGCCGGGTGCGCAACCGCGTCAGCCACGGTCGACGCGGCAAGGGGCGACCCAGCGGGCAGCGACCCCTACCTCGCCCCCAGCGGCAACGGTGGTATCGATGTCCAGCACTACGACCTGCGGCTGGAGTACAACCCCACGAACCACGGCATCGCCGATGCGAAGGTCCGCCTACGGATAGCGGCGCTGCACAACCTGCGATCCTTCTCCCTCGACGCCCGGCAGGGCCTGCGCATCTCCCGGGTGACGGT
>JAQAZZ010000134.1:0-10376 GCA_032127075.1 Micrococcales bacterium
CATAGCGCGGCGTGGGGAGGACCTTGTGGCCGCTCCCCAGAACTACCCGGCAGTGATCAAAGTCGTCGGCATCGGCGGAGGCGGCGTCAACGCCGTCAACCGGATGATCGAGTACGGCCTGAAGGGCGTCGAGTTCATCGCCATCAACACCGATGCGCAGGCGCTGCTCATGAGCGATGCCGACGTCAAGCTCGACATCGGCCGCGACCTGACCCGGGGGCTGGGCGCAGGGGCGAATCCGGATGTGGGCCGCCAGGCAGCAGATGACCACGCCGACGAGATCGAAGAGGTGCTCAAGGGCGCCGACATGGTGTTCGTGACCGCCGGCGAGGGCGGCGGTACCGGTACCGGCGGTGCACCGGTCGTGGCGCGCATAGCCCGCGGACTCGGCGCGCTGACCATCGGCGTCGTGACCCGCCCGTTCGGTTTCGAGGGGCGGCGCCGCGGATCGCAGGCGGATTCGGGTATCGAATCGCTGCGCGGCGAGGTCGACACACTCATCGTGATCCCCAACGATCGACTGCTCTCGCTTACCGACCGGCAGATCAGCATCATCGATGCGTTCCGCCAGGCGGACCACGTCCTGCTGCAGGGTGTGTCGGGCATCACCGATCTGATCACCACGCCGGGGCTGATCAACCTCGACTTCGCCGACGTCAAGAGCGTCATGCAGGGAGCCGGTTCGGCGTTGATGGGCATCGGATCATCCCGGGGTGAGGATCGGGCGATCGCCGCCGCGGAGGGGGCCATCAACAGCCCGCTGCTGGAGGCCAGCATCGACGGAGCCCACGGCGTCTTGATGTCCATCGCCGGCGGCAGCGATCTGGGCCTGTTCGAGATCAACGAGGCAGCCCGCCTGGTCTCGGAGGCGGCCCATTCGGAGGCGAACATCATCTTCGGCACGGTCATCGACGACACCCTGGGCGACGAGGTGCGGGTCACCGTCATCGCAGCGGGATTCGACGGCGGACTGCCGAAGACGCGCTCGGAGGCGGAAGCGGCCATCCGGATTCCCGAGACCGAAGTTGTGTCCGTCCGCCCCGCCTCGACGCGGCAGCATGACTCCCAGCCGACCGGCGCGGTCCAGCAGACGTACGGCAACGGCACCCCCGTGGAGCCGAAGCGCATCGTGTTCGACGATTCCGACGACCTCGACATCCCCGACTTCCTGAAGTGACACACCCCGGGGCCCGCCATGGGGCTCCCGCGGGGGTGCGCTGGCGGTTCTCGCGCCGGTCTGGAGGGGTCAGCAGCGGCCGGTATGCGTCGCTGAACCTCGCCGACCATGTGGGGGACGATGCGGTCGCGGTGGGGCGCAACCGCGCGATCCTGGCCGACCAGCTGGCTCTGCCGCAGGACCGCGTGGCGATCATGCAGGCGGCCCACGGCCGCGATGTCGCCGTGGTCGCCGAGGCAGGGGTGGTTCCTGGCGTAGACGGACTGGTGACTGCCACTCCCGGCCTGGGGTTGCTGGCGCTGGCGGCGGACTGTGCCACCGTGGCCCTCGCCGATCCCGGGGCGGGGGTGATCGGGGCGGTGCACTCGGGTTGGCGCGGGGTTGCGGCGAACGCGGTGGGTGCGGTGGTGGATCGGATGGTCGAGCAGGGGGCGGACCGGCAGCGGATCTCAGCGGCAATCGGGCCGGTGATCTGCCCTGGGTGCTACGAGGTGTCGGAACAAGTGCGTGACGAGGTTGGCGCCGCGGCCGTCGAGGCCCGCGCCGAAACGCGGCACGGCACCCCGGCTGTGGCACTGCAGGCGGGTATCGCGCAGCAACTGCGCGCCCATGGCATAACCGACATGGATGTTGACCATGAGTGCACGTTCGAGTCGCAGACCTTGTTCTCCTATCGCCGAGACGGTGTGACCGGGCGGCACGGGATGTTGATCGTGCTCGACGGGGAGGGCTGAGATGGAGCGCCGCGACGAAGTGCGCCGGAACATCGCCGCCGTCCGAGAGCGGATCACAAGCGCCTGCGCGGCGGCGGGCCGCGATCCGGACAGTGTCACGCTGATCGTCGTCACCAAGACCTACCCGGCCGCCGACGTGCGGATCCTCGCCGAGCTAGGGGTGGGCGACGTCGGGGAGAACCGCGAGCCGGAGAGCAGCCGCAAGCACGACGAATGCTCCGATCTGCCGCTGACGTGGCATTTCATCGGCCAGTTGCAGCGAAACAAGGCGGGCCGGGTCGCACGCTACGCCGACTGCGTGCATTCGCTGGACCGGCCGGAGATTGTGTCGGCGCTGGACCGTGGGGCGCTGCAGTCGGGCAGGACGCTGCGGTGTTTCGTCCAGGTGGATCTGAGCGAGGGGGCCGCGGGCCGCGGCGGCGCAGCCCCGCAGGACGTTCTCGCGCTGTGCGCGCAGATCGATCGGGCCGAGGCCTTGGAGTTGGTCGGGCTGATGGCAGTGGCCCCGCTGGACCGGGATCCGGCAGCGGCGTTCGACGCCCTGGCGCAGTTGCGCGGCAGGGTCATTTCGGAGTTTCCGGCGGCGGGGTTGCTGTCCGCCGGGATGAGTGGCGACCTGGAAGAGGCCGTGGCGGTCGGCGCGACACACGTGCGCGTCGGCAGTGCGGTGCTGGGGGTGCGCCAGAATGTCAGGTAACGTCGGGCTGCGGGTATCGTCTCGCAGCCTCCGGCAGTCGGGGACTGCCGAGGGGATAACCCGGCGCCTCACTTCCCCGTACGAGGAGCGGACATGGCACAAGCGATGAAGCGACTAGGTGTTTATCTCGGCCTGGTCGAGGATGATCCCCACTACGCACAGCAGGCCTCGCAGGGCCGCTTGTCGACCGCGGGGGTGAACCCGGGCGGATCGGCGACGCCGTCGACGCACGAGCGCAGCACCGCGTCGGTGGCGACCCTTGACCGGCCGAAGGGCGGTCACGAGACCCGGGCGCGCCGGTCTGAGCCGCCGGTGCCGCAGCCGGCGGTGGATCCGTATTCGATCCACACCATCCACCCGCGGTCGTACAACGATGCCCGCCGCATCGGCGAGGAGTACCGGGCTGGCGCTCCGGTGATCATGAACCTGACGGACATGGACGACTCCGACGCCAAGCGGATCATCGACTTCGGGGCAGGCCTGGTCTTCGCCATGCACGGCACGATGGAGAAGATCACGGCGAAGGTCTTCCTGCTCTCGCCGGCCAATGTCGACGTTCGCGACGCGCCCGCGGTGCAGCAGGCGCGCGACGGCTTCTTCAACCAGAGCTGAACGAAGCAAGCCGGTGATCTTCGGGCTCCTCGCGACGCTGCTGTGGATCTACTGGCTGATCCTCATCGGCCGGTTGATCTTCGATTGGGTGCAGGTCTTCGCACGTGATTGGCGTCCCCGGGGACCGTTGCTGCTCATCGCAGAGGCCATCTACACCGTCACCGACCCGCCGTTGAACTTCCTGCGCCGCTTCATCCCGCCGCTGCGGCTCGGTCAGATCTCCCTGGACCTGAGCTTCCTCGTACTGATCCTCGCCGTCGGCATCGGAGTGTCGATCCTGTCCGGGCTGGGCGCCTGACCCGCCACTCATCTGCCCCAAAATGGCCCCGAATTGCCCCCGACACGCCGGGCTCAGGGGCCATCTTGGGGCAGGGCTAGGTGGTGTGGACTGCGCCCAGCGGGCGGTGTCGATCACCGCAACGCCGATGTGAGCCGCTGCGTGATCACACCTGGGCTGTCCGAGGCTTCGCGACCGGTCCAGCGCACGACGGTCCAACCGGCGCGCCGCAGCGAGTCCTCCCGCGCCTTCTCGGCAAGGAGGACCTCCCCGTGGGTGTACTTCGTGAGTCCGTCCACTTCGGCGACGACCCACTGCTCCTCCCACACCAAGTCGCCGTAGTAGGTCTGTCCCTCTGCGCCGTGGATCAACCCACCGACGGTCGGTGGGGGCAGCCCAGCCCGGATCACCACCGCCCGCGAACGTGATTCGGCTGGAGACTCAGCGGCAGGATCTGCCCGCTGCAGGACCGACATCGCCCTGGCATGGTTGTCCGGGTCGGCCCAACGCGCGGCGTCGGCCACGAGTTGCGCCCTTGCCCATTCGCGATGATCTTCGCTCCGCAGCTGGGCGCGGGACAGATCGGGCCGCAGTCGCTCGGCCACTGCGTCGGCGACGACGAGCGCCTCATCCAGGGTGCGCGAGGCCGCCAGTTCGTAGGCCGTGCGGGTCATCCCGGTGACGGGGCCCCAGGGAGTCCGGATCTCATGGTCCGGATCTCGTGGGATATCGAGGTTGAGGATGCCGCGCCGCTGCCGTGTTCGCGTCCCCGGGTTCGAGACAACGACGAGCCGGGAGCGCCATGGCGTTGGCCGCGGGTTGGGCAGGCCGAGGGCGGCAGCGGCGGACTCGTGGGAACCGGCCGCGTTCCAGCGCCGGGATAGGGCAGCGGCGACTCGGGAGAGGTAGTCCGCCCGATCAGTGACGGACGACCCTGTCGCCGCGTAGCAGTCATGGCGCAAATGGTCGATGGACCCTTGCTCGACTGCCTGGCGCAGTTCCTTGCGGGACACGCCGAGCGCTTCGGACTGCCGCAGGGTGAAGGGATACGGACCGAATCTGGCGACCAGGACCACGGCGGCGTCGCTGGCTTTGGGCGAGGTGGGCATGGCTCACCCTGCAGTGCGTCCGCAACTCGATCCACCCGCCCGAGCCCAATTGTGGACAACTGACGGCCCTCCCTCCCTGCCCTCTCAGCTCTTGCCCCAAAGTGGCCCCCAATTGCGCCCAACACGCCGCCCAGAGGGGCCAGTTTGGGGCAGAGCGAGGGGGAGGAGCCCTGGCGGCGGGGGGTCGCCTCAGCGCTGCACCCAGATCTTGAAGGATTCGTCGCGCGGGGCGAAACCGGTCCGGGCCTCGTCCCCCGCTTCGGCGTTGTCGGTGGCCTCAGCGGTATCGCCGCTTGCGGCGGCGTGCGGTCCAGCGGCGGGGACTCGCCGTACCGACGTGGCGAGGACCTCGTCGCTGATGAGTCCGCTGTGCTCGGCGAGAGTTTCGATCACCTTCGGGTCGTCGCTGTACCAGTGCAATGTGATGCGGTCGGAGACCTCGAAGCCGGAGGCCTTGCGTGCCTCTTGGACGACGCGGACCACCTGTCGGGCGATACCGGCTCGCTGCAGCTCTTCGGTGAGATGCAGGTCCAGGGCCACTGTGGCGCCTTCGGTGGTGGCAACAGCCCAGCCCTCCCGCGGGGTCTCGGTGATGATCACCTCGTCGCCGGTCAGCACAACCGGGTCCATACCTTCCACGTGGATGCGTGCGCTGCCGTCCGATGAGCGCAGCTGGGCCACCAGGCCTTCGGGGTCGAGCCCCGCGATGGCCCGGGCCACCAACTGCGTCTGTTTCCCGAAGCGTCGGCCGAGGGCGCGGAAGTTGGGCTTGACGGCGACATCCACCAGGTCTCCGGCAGCCGCCGCCAGCGACTTGATCTCGACCGTGTTCAACTCGTCGGCGACCTGCTGGCGCAGATCGTCTGGTAGATCGTCCCAGCCGACAGCGGCGATCAGAGCCACTGACAGCGGCTGGCGGGTTCCGACACTGGATTCGCCGCGGGCTGTGCGGCCCAAGTCCACTAGCCTTCGCACCAGCGCCATTTGTGAATCCAGCGTCGTATCGAGACGGGCCTCATCGGGCGTGGGCCACGATGCCAGGTGGACCGATTCCACGTCCGTCGCCTCGCGGAAGAGATCCTGCCAGACGCGTTCGGTGATGAACGGGGTCAGCGGGGCCATCGCCAGCGTCAGCAGTCGCAGCGACTCGTGCAGCGTCTGCAGGGCTCCGGCGTCACCTTCCCAGAAGCGGAGTCGCGAGCGCCGGACGTACCAGTTCGAAAGATCGTCGATGAAATCGCTGAGGATGCGGCCCGCCCGCTGGGTGTCGAAGACCTCGAGCGCGGCATCGACATCGCGCACCAGGCCGTTGGCCCGTGACAGAGCCCAGCGGTCCATCACGTGCTCGGACGTTTCCGCTGCCTGGTCAGGCTGCCAGTCGGAGGCCTGGGCGTAGAGGACCTGGAACGACACCGTGCTCCAGTATGTCGCCAGCGTCTTGCGCCAAACCTCGGTTATGGCCTGGTGGCCGACCCGCCGCGCCTGCCAGGGGGAGCCGCTGGCCGCCATGAACCAGCGCACCGCGTCGGCGCCGTGGGCGTCCATCAACTGAATCGGATCCAGCACGTTGCCCAGATGCTTGGACATCTTGCGGCCCTCCTCGTCGAGGATGTGGCCCAGGCACAGCACATTCCGGTACGACGATTGGTCGAACACCATCGTCCCCACCGCCATGAGTGTGTAGAACCAGCCGCGCGTCTGGTCGATCGCCTCACAGATGAAGTCCGCCGGATAGCTGGCTTCGAATGCTTCGACGTTGCGGTGCGGGTATCCCCACTGCGCGAACGGCATGGCGCCGGAGTCGTACCAGCAGTCGATGACTTCCGGCACCCGCACCGCGGTCTGGCCGCACTCGCGGCAGGGCAGTGTGACATCGTCCACGAACGGCCGGTGCGGATCGAGGCCGGACACGTCTCGGCCCGACTGCTGGGACAGCTCCGCGAGCGATCCGATGGCGGTGAGGTGGTCGTCCGGGCAGCGCCACAGCGGCAGTGGAGTTCCCCAATACCTGTCCCGGGACAGCGCCCAGTCGATGTTGTTGTTCAACCAGTCGCCGTAGCGTCCCCATTTGATGTTGCGCGGGTACCAGTTGGTCGACTCGTTCTGCGCCAGCAGTTCGTCCTTGCGCGCGGTGGTCTTGATGTACCAGGAAGGCTGGGCGTAGTAGATCAGCGGAGTGTGGCAGCGCCAGCAATGGGGATAGGAGTGCTCATACGGAAGATGCCGGAACAGCAGCCCCCGCTGCTGCAGATCCGCGACCAGGGTGGTGTCGGACTTCTTGAAGAACTCCCCGCCGACGAGGGGGACTTCCGGACCGAAATGGCCGTCGGCCAGAACCGGGTTCACCACGGGGAGGCCGTAGTCGCGGGCCACGGACAGATCGTCGGCCCCGAAGGCGGGGGCGATGTGCACCAAGCCGGTCCCGTCTTCGGTGGTGACGAATCTGCCCAGGATGACCACGTGGGCGTCGGGGATCGGCACCAGCCCGAACGGCGGGCGGTAGGTGGCGTGCTCCAGGTCAGCGCCGGATATCTGTTCCACGATTTGGGCGCCGTCGGGGAAGACGGCATCGACCAGGGACGAGGCCACGACCAGGAGTTCGTCGTCGGGGGTGCGGACGATGGCGTACTCGGCGGTGGGGGAGGCGGCGACCGCGGTGTTGGACACCAGGGTCCACGGTGTGGTCGTCCACACCAGCAGAGTCAGCCCCGGGTGGCGTTCGAGCAGCTTCCCGCCGGTGAGCGGGAAGCGGACGAAGACTGATGGATCGACCACGTCCTCATAGCCCTGGGCCAGTTCATGATCCGACAGGCCCGTGCCGCAGCGGGGGCAGTAGGGGGTGACGCGGTGGTCCTGCACCAGCAGGCCGCGGTCGAAGATCTGCTTCAACGACCACCACACCGATTCGACATAGGCGGGGTCCATGGTCCAGTAGGCCGAGTCCATGTCGACCCAGTACCCCATGCGCTGGGTCATGACGCTGAACTGGTCGACATGGCGCAGCACCGACTCGCGGCATTTGGCGTTGAATTCGGCGACACCGAACGCTTCGATGTCCTGTTTGCCGCTGAAGCCGAGTTCCCGTTCCACCGCCAGTTCCACCGGCAGGCCGTGGCAGTCCCAGCCAGCCTTGCGCGGGACGTGGTAGCCCTTCATAGTCCTGTGCCGCGGGAAGACGTCCTTGAACACGCGAGCCTCGACGTGGTGGGTTCCGGGGCTGCCGTTGGCGGTGGGCGGGCCCTCGTAGAACACCCAGCTGGGACCGTCTGCGGTCTGGGCGAGGCTGCGGTGGAAGATGTCGTTGTCGCGCCAGAACTGCAGAACCTCGGCCTCCATGTCGGCGGCGCGATCGATGCGGGGTGGTACGTCGCGATACATGAACCCTCCGCGGGAGCATTCCGGTGAAGGGACGAGGGAGGCGCTCTGCCCACCCCGCGGTACCACCCCTCTTGCCGCGCATGCGACCGCTCGAGTTCGGCACCGCCGCCGGTTCTACTGGGCCAACGGCCGTTCTTCCGGCTACTCAGGGGTGATGTCGCTGCGCGATGGCTGCCGGACTTCCACCAACTCCGGTCGCTTCTCAGCCACTGGTCGCGCCGCGCGCGTCCCCATCGACGTCATGCGGTGCTGCCATGTTACGGCAACCGCTGCGGGTGGGCGGAATTCGCATCGGAGTGCGCGATCGGCCTGCTTCAGCCGGTGTTGTTGCGTAGTTTCAGCACAGATGTCGTGAAAGGACACCCCTATGAAGAAAGTGACGCTGCTCGGCTTCGCCGGCGCGCTTCTGATCGGCTCCGGTCTCGCCGGGGCTCCGGCCCAGGCGAAGGATCCCGTCAGCGATCAATTCCCGCAGGAGGCCAAGAAGATAGCCAAGTGGGAGCGGATGTGGTTCCGCGGCGGTGGGACACCCTCGGGGACCCAGTTGGATCAGCCCTGGACCCCGCCGACGGTCTCGGAGATGAAGACCAAGGCGCCGGCTGCCGGGTCGATCGGCATGTTCAACCCGTTCTGGTTCAGCGGGGACTGGCCCGCCCTGCCAGCGGTGCCACCGTTCATCACTGAGGCGCAGCCCGCGGTGGCGGGTGTCGACGTGCCGAAGGATTTCGGTGACGCCAAGATTCCGGTGTACATCTGGTACAACACCAACCCTCTCATCGCCAGCGATTCTCCGGACGGCAAGCCACCCCTCTTGGGCATCCCGCTGCCGGGCTGGAACGCGGCGGTGGCGACGACCCCGGTTCCCAAGTGGATCGCCACTGACAAGACCACGGAGTACAAGGCCTGGGCCGCGGCCCGGGGCGGCGGGCCGATCATGGTGGCGCACCGCGGCGGCGGCGATGTGGGCGAGGTCGTGTCTGACACTCCGGAGAATTCGCTGGCAGCGTTCCGCCGGGCTGTGACCGACGGTGCGGGGGTCTTGGAGAGCGATGTGCAGTGGACCAAGCCGGAGGGTGGGGAGAAGATCGGTGTCCCCGTGCTGATGCACGACCAGTGGATCAACCGCACCCTGACGTGCAAGCCCACCGCCACGAGTTGCACCAATCCCGTCTGGCCCAACCCCACCGACGCTCAGAAGATTCAGGTCACCGGCCTGACCAAGACGCAATTGGACCAGTACCAGCTGTCCAACGGGGAGAATGTGCCGACGCTGGAGGATCTCCTCCGCCTTGCCGCCGATGCGAAGGTCGCTGTCCTGCCGGAGATCAAGAACTGGAGCGTCCCGGCGGCTGGGCTGAAGCAGGAGCTGAAGGACTACATAGAGCAGATCTTCGAAGCCAAGGGTATTTCCGACGTGATCATCGGCAGCTTCGATCCGAGCGTCCTGCAGTACTTCGAGGATCAGGGAAGTCTGGTCAAGCAGAAGGCCAAGTGCGCCAAGCCGCCGAAGAAGTTGAAGAGGGGCAAGACCACCGTCCTGCTGAAGAAGAAGTGCAAGACAAACGCCAGCAAGAAGGTGAAGGTCTCCCTCAAGGCCAAGAACAAGGTAGCCAAGCTCGTCAAGGGCAACAACGGCAAGCGCAGCGCGAAGGTGATGAAGCCGGGCAAGGTCAAGGTTGTCTACCAAGCCAAGGACTCTCGCGGCTACACCAGCTACAAGACGAAGAAGGCCTACCGCGTCAAGTAGGCGACATCGTCCCCCGCTGTTCGACGGGAAGGGGCTGCCGCACCCGGCCGCCCCTTCCCTCTCGGCGTGTCGGATCTCACTGCTCGGGTCCTTGATCGGGGACCTGTCCGCCCCTAACGTCCCTACCTAACCGGGATCGGAGCATCATGGCTGACAAGTCGCTGGCTGGACGAGTGCGCAATGCGGTGAGCGGGGCGGCGGGAAAGGTCACCCGCCGCGGCTCAGGAGCCGAGAATGAGCCTGCCGCGGCCGAAGCGCCCGCCCCGGCGGGACCGCCGAAGGAGGCCAAGCGCACGGTAACCGTCGCCAAGCCGGCCAAGAAGGCGGCCCCGGCGAAGAAGGCGGCCCCGGCGAAGAAGGCGGCCCCCGCGAAGAAGGCGGCCCCCGCGAAGAAGGCGGCCCCCGCGAAGAAGGCGGCCCCCGCCAAGAAGGCGGCCCCCGCCAAGAAGGCGGCCCCCGCGAAGAAGGCGGCCCCCGCGAAGAAGGCGGCCCCCGCGGTCCGAGAGGGCGAGTCACCGTGGTCGGCGGAAGAGCTCGCCGGTGTGCGGGAGGACCTCAACGAGGAGTTGGACAGCCTCACCCAGGAGCTCGCGACGATGCAGTCCGACTTGGACGACCTCATGGCCGAGGAGGTCGATGTCGCCG
>JAQAZZ010000135.1:0-19885 GCA_032127075.1 Micrococcales bacterium
GCCGCTGTCGTCCGCATCATCCTGCTGTTCATGACATCTCCTCTCACTGGGCAGCCACGGCGCTCGTAGCCTCTGATTCCAGAGTGCGATATACCCCAGGGGGTATCAATGCACTTGTGTTGAGGCCCCGGTAAGCAATCGGTCAGAGAGAGGCTCCCCCGAGCCCCGCCTCGCTGCTCCTCGTGAAAGGCAGGGTCATGGGGTGGGCACCTGCAGGGCGGCTACCGGTAGCGGATGTCCAGGCGCAAGAGTTCCGGGATGGTGAGGAATCGGTAGCCACGCTGCCGCAGCGACTCCAGCAACCGTGGCAGCCCGGCGACCATGTCGGCGTGGTCCTCCCCGTCGTGGAACACCAGGATCGAACCGGGTCTGGTCTGGCGCAGCGACGTCGCCACCATCTGGCGAGCGTTGAGCCCGCGCCAATCGCCCGGATCCACGTTCCAGTGCACCGTCTGCAACCCCATCGATCCGGCTCGCGCAACAACTGCCGGTGGGTTCTCGCCGTAGGGCGCGCGGAACAGGCAGGTTTCGAAGCCGCCCTTGAGGCGAATCAGCCGCTGAGTCCGGCTGAGCTCTCGCTTCTCACCGCCGCGGAGCACCGGGTGGCTGTAGGTGTGGTTGCCGAGCACATGGCCCTGCCGCCGGATCCGCTGCAGGATTCCCGGGTCCTGTTCGATCATGCGGCCGATCTGGAAGAAGGTGGCGGGTACGCCGTGGCGCTTCAAGATCTGCAACACATCCCGGGTCGCCGGCCCGGGGCCATCATCGAAGGTGATCGCCACCGCCTTTCCCAACTTGTCCTGAGCCGAATGCACCAGCGAAGGCTGCCTGGCGCGGCACGACTCGACGATCAGGGGCGGCAGCGTGATCGCCGCAGGCGTGGCGCTGCAACCCGCTGCACAGGTCACCGCAACCCGCATCGGGCCTGCCGGGACCATCAGGTCGGCCTGCCGCAGCGCCACCCGCACCCCCGCACCGCCGGTGCGCCGGATCCTTGCAGGCACGCGCAGCGACGCCGAACCGGGCCGCGTCACCTTCGCCCACCGCTTGGCGACGACGCAGATGCTCGTCTCCCCCGCGGCATCGGATCCGAGCGTGACGCACAGGTCCATGACCTGCTTGCGCCGCAACGGCGAGGGGCTTGCGCTGACCACGTCCACAAGAACCCGGCCAGCCGCCGCGGATACCGTTGCGGCGGCACTGCCAGCGGGAGCCTCTCGCGGCGGTCGCGGCTCCGCAGCAGTACCAGCGGGCGCTGCCATCGCCGGCGCAAGGCCGGGGGCGGCGAGTGCCAGCGACACCGCACCCACTGCTAGCCGTAGCGAAGCCATGTTCGGCACCCTGCCGCATCGGCCGCGGCAAGACCGTTGAATCACCCAGCCGGTGCCGTTTCCGGCCACCGGGATCCGGCTATCGGCCGCCGTTTAGCCCCAGGAGCCCCGGGGCTACCCAGGTCACCGAAAAGCGCCCGAACGCATCACGTGTCGCCGTCAGGCGATCACAGCGGTCAGCTCATCTTGGTGCCGGCGGAGCGCAGATCCTCGCACGCCTCGACGACACGGGCGGCCATCCCGTTCTCGGCAGCGGCACCCCACACGCGGGGGTCGTACTTCTTCTTGTTGCCGACATCGCCGTCAACCTTGAGCACGCCGTCGTAGTTGCTGAACATGTGGCCGGCCACCGGGCGGGTGAAAGCGTACTGGGTGTCGGTGTCGACGTTCATCTTCACCACGCCGTAGTCGAGCGCCTCGCGGATCTCGGACAGCAGCGAACCGGAACCGCCGTGGAACACCAGGTCGAACGGCTTGTCCACGCCGTACTTCTCACCGACGGCCTTCTGGATGGTGTCGAGGATCTTGGGCTGCAGCACCACGTTGCCCGGCTTGTAGACGCCGTGGACGTTGCCGAACGTCGCGGCGACCATGTAGCGGCCCCGATCCCCCAGACCCAGTTTCGCGGCCGTGGCCAGGCCGTCGTCGGGGGTGGAGTACAACTTGGCGTCCTGCTTGGCCTCGATGCCGTCTTCCTCGCCGCCGACGACGCCGATCTCCAGCTCCATGATGATGTTCGCGCGGTTGCACTTGTCCAGCAGTTCCTCGGCGATGTCGAGGTTCTCCTCCAACGGGATCGCCGAGCCGTCCCACATGTGGGACTGGAACAGCGGCAGCCCGCCGTTGGCGACCCGCTCCAGCGAGATGTCGATCAGCGGGCGCATGTAGCCGTCGAGGTGCTGCTGCGGGCAGTGGTCGGTGTGCAGTGCGACGTTGATCGGATAGTTCTTCGCCGATTCATGGGCGAACGCGGCCAGCGCTTGCGCACCCGCCACCATGTTCTTGACCGACTGACCCGACCCGTAGGCGGCGCCGCCCCAGGAGAACTGGATGATGCCGTCGCTTCCCGCCTCGGCGAAACCCTGCAGGGCAGCGTTGATGCTCTGGGAGGAGGTGCAGTTGATCGCCGGGTAGGCGAACTGGCCGGCTTTCGCGCGGTCCAGCATCTCGCGGTAGACCTCGGGGGTGGCAATGGGCATTCGGAATCTCCCTTGATCGTCGGGTCAGCGCCATCCTGACAGAACTGCGCCGCGTATACAGCCGGGCGGGGCAACCCACCGCCTTCAGCACCCGAACAGGCCAAGCACCTGCCACCCGGTGCGTGGGCCTCGCCGCCGGTTCGGCACTGTGGACATATGCCGAATGTCTCCGCCGACGCCGCCGCACTGGCCGCTTCGGCCGCGCTGGGACTGCCCCCGAACCGTTCTCCGGCGACTGGCCGGGACGCCGGTGAGTCTGGACGGCAACACCCTGGACCCCGCCGTGCAACTCATGCTCAAGGTCAACGAACTCGGCGGTGTCGCGGGCAAGGAGGGCATGTCGGTCGAGCAGCGCCGAGCGGCGATCCGGCGCGGCAGCCGTTTGGCGATGGTCACGCCACGCGGTGTCGCGGCCGCCGACTTCCTGATCACAACGTCCCCGAGACTGCGCGTGCGGCGCTACCGCGCGGCCAACTGGGGCGATTCCCGCCGCCCGTGCATCGTGTACTTCCATGGCGGAGGGTGGGTTGTCGGTGACTTGGACAGCCATGACGCCGTCTGCCGCAACCTCACTCTGGGCAGCGGCTGCACCGTGGTCGCGATCGACTACCGGCGCGCCCCGGAACACCCCTTCCCAACGCCGGTGCAGGATGCGCTGGCGGCGTTTCGCTGGGTCAGGGACCACCCCCTGCCGGACGACGTCCCGCTGGCCGTGGCGGTGATGGGCGACAGTGCGGGCGGCAACCTGGCTGCGGTTGTCTCGGCCATGGTCCGCGACCTGGGGGAACCGATGCCCATCGCCCAGGGTCTGGTGTATCCGGGGACCGACCTGCGGCTGCGGACGCGTTCGGTGGACACGTTCGGGCACGACTTCTTGCTCACGCGCGCCGACATGGAATGGTACCGCGAGCAGTACGCCCCCGACCCGGATCTATGGCACGAACCGATGGCCTCACCATTGCTCGCCGCCGATCATCGAGGGTTGCCGCCGACGTGGGTGTGGACCGCAGGCTTCGATCCGCTGCGCGACGAGGGTGCTGCCTACGCCCAGAAGCTGCAGGAGGCGGGCGTCGAGTCCCACCACCGTTGCTTCAGCGATCAGGTGCATGGTTTCGCGAGTATGGGGATCCTGCCGGGCGGGGTAGCCCGCACCCGCGGGCTAGGCCGCGACTTGGCGAGCCTGATGCCCACCGACTAGAGCCGACCGCTGTGCGCCGCGCGGTGTCGACAGGCAGGTCAGAGGCCGGTTTCGCCGTCGATCGCCTCGCGCAGCAGGTCGGCGTGACCGTTGTGGCGGGCGTACTCCTCGATCATGTGGACCATGATCCAGCGCACATTGACCGGGTGCGCGGCCCCGTTGACCGCCTTGCCGCGGTGGCTGCGCGCTGCCAGGCGGTCCATGTCGTCGGTACCCTTGATGATGTCGCGCGCGGCGTCCACCTCTGCCAGCCACGCAGCCAGGGCCTGTTCGGCCGTCGCCGAGTCGAGGTCGTTGAAGTCGGCGTCGGGGTCGTCGCGGGTCCAGTACAGCGGTCGGATGTGCTCACCGGTCAGCACCCGCCGGAACCAATGCCGCTCCACATCAGCCAGGTGCCGAACCAGGCCCAACAGGGTGAGGCCGGACGGCTCCACCGAATGCAGCCTCATCTGCTCGGTGGTCAGTCCGGCACACTTGCGCTGCAGGACCGACCGGTGGAAGTCCAGCCAGCCGACCAGGGTCTGCTTCTCGCCCGCCGCGGCTTCCACCGCTTCATAACCCATTGCCGCTCCCTGCCGAATTCGGTGGTCGCTGCCGGATAGGGATCGCTACCGGTCCAGCGCTCCCGCCAACTGCCGGGCGGCAACCAGCACCGGATCCCACACCGGCGAGAACGGTGGGGCGTAGGCGAGATCAAGCTCGATCATTGCTTCGGCGGTCATACCGTTCCAGATAGCCACCGCAGCACTGTCTATCCGCTTGCCGGCACCCGCGCCACCCACGATCTGGCACCCGACCACACGACCCGTGCCCCGCTCGCCGATCATCTTGATCTTCAGCTGCGACGAACCCGGGAAGTAGCCCGCACGGGTGTTCGCCGTGATGGTCACTGCCGCCACGTCGAGGCCGTAGTCGCGGGCCTGCGACTCGCGCAGTCCGACGCGGGCGATCTCCACTTCCATGAACTTGGTGATCGCCGTCCCGATGACCCCGGGAAAGGACGCCCGCCCACCGGCGAGGTTGAGTCCGATCACCCGGCCGTGTTTGTTCGCGTGCGATCCCAGCGGCAGGTAGGTGGGCCGACCCGTGACGCGGTCCACGCCCTGGGTGCAGTCACCACCCGCCCAGATGTTGTCGCGGCCGACCACGCGGCACTGCTCATCCACCAGGATGCCGCCCAACTCGCCCACCGGCAGGCCAGCGGCGGTCGCCAACTCGCTGCGCGGCTGGAAGCCGGTGCCGAGGAAGGCGACATCGGCCGGGTACTCCGCTGAATCCGTGCGGACCGAGGCGATGCGGCCGTCGTCGCCGGCCACGAACTCCACCAGCGGCTCGCTGCCCCGGAACACCACGCCATGGTTCTCCATCGCGGCATGGATCAGGACTCCCATGTCGGGGTCCATCGTGATCATCGGTTCCGGTGCGCGCTCGATCACCACAGCCTCGAGGCCCCGCATGCACAGCGCCTCGGCCATCTCCACTCCGATGAAGCCGCCCCCGACGACTACGGCCCGCCGTGCGCCGGCGGCGAAGGCGTCGAGCGCGGCGATGCCATCGTCCAGGGTGTGCACCGGCAGCACGCCGGGGAGATCGATGCCGGGGACATCCGGCCGCACGGACTTGGCGCCGGTTGCTATGACGAGGTGGTCGTAGGGGAAGACCTCGACGTCCTCGCGGTTCTCGACCGACTCGGCGGTGACCTGCTGGGCGTCCGGGTCGATGGCGGTGGCCACGACCCCGACCCGGACGTCGAGACCGTTGGCCCGGTGCTTCTCGGGGCTGCGCGCGACCAGGGCGTCCGGCCCGCCGTCCACCTCCCCCGCGATCCAGTAGGGGATCCCGCAGGCCGAATACGAAGTCCACCGCTGGTGGTTCAGCACGGTCACCTCGACGGCATCACCCAGTTTGCGTTTGACCTGGCTGGCGGCCGACATGCCCGTGGCATCGCCGCCGATCACGAGTACCTTCATGCCCCAACCTTGGCACGGCGCAAGCGAGTACGCCGGGGGACCGCGTCAGCGGCCCGGGCGGACCCGTCAGGAGTGCTGGCAGATCCAGGAGTGCATGGCGATCGCCGCGGCGGCGCCGACGTTGATGCTGCGCGTCGAGCCGAAGGAGGCGATGGCCACCACTTCACGGCATTCGGCGATCGCCGCCGCGGACAGGCCGGCACCTTCCTGGCCGAACCACAGCACACAGGCACGTGGCAGCAAGTGGGTCTCCAACGGCACGGATCCCGCGACGTTGTCCATGCCGATGATGGGCAGGCCCTCGCCTCGCGCCCACTCCGCGAAATCTGCCGCGCTGCTGTGATGGCGCACGTGCTGGTACCGGTCGGTCACCATGGCGCCGCGGCGGTTCCAGCGCCGTCGGCCGACGATGTGGACCTCCGCGGCCAGGAAGGCGTTGGCCGTGCGAACGATGGATCCGATGTTGAAATCGTGCTGCAGGTTCTCGATCGCCACGTGGTACGGAAAGCGACGGGCGTCCAGGTCGGCCACAATTGCGTCGTGGCGCCAATACCGGTAGCGATCCGCCACGTTGCGCCGGTCGCCCTCGGCCAGCAACTCCGGGTCGAAGCGTGGGTCGTCCGGCCAAGGCCGCGGATGTGGGCCCACTCCCACTTGTCGTTCCGGCGGGGGCACAGGCAAGGACCGACTCAGGAGCCCGGGGAACCGGCTGCGCCGGGCCGTTCCGCCGCGGCCCCCTGCTGCACCGCAAGGGTGTCGGCGTCGCCCTCGTCCTGCTGAACCTCCGCTTCCGGGAGGAACTTGTGGGGCTTCATGTAGATGCCCAGGAGTGACAGCAGCATCGCCGTGACGGGCACCGCCAGGAAGGCCCCGGCGACCCCGAACAGGGAGGCACCCATCATGACGGAGCCGAACGCCACCGCCGGGTGCACATCGACGGCTTTGGCGCTGATGCGCGGCTCGATGGTGAGGTTCTCCACCTGCTGGTAGAGCAAGGCCCAGGCGAGCGCCAGAACACCAACGATGGGTTCCGGGCTGAGCAGGCCGACGAGGACCGGCAGGATGATGGATATATACGTGCCGATGGTGGGCACGAACTGGGCCACGATCCCGGTCCATATCGACAGCGCCAGCCAGTTCGGCATCCCGATGATCACAAACACGACGGCCGTCGTGGATGCATTGATGAAGGCCAGGACCACGCGCGCACCCACGTAGCCGCCGGTCTTGGCGGCGGTGATGTCCCAGATGTTGAGCACCACACCCTGCAGCCGGGGCGGGAACAGCGTCGCGATCCAGCGCCGCAGCCGGGCGGAGTCGGCGGACAGATAGAAAGTGAAGAGACCGAAGGTGAAGAGGCTGAACACCCCACCTACCAATGAGCCGAGGATTCCCAGGGCCTCGCCGCCCACAGTCTGGGCAATCGACTGCACGTCGTCGGAGGTCAACCCCACGGATTCCCGGATCGCATCGATGTCCAGGGTGAGGCCGAACGTCCGGTTCACCCAATCGATGGCTCCCTGCAGGATGTCCGGAAGGGACGTGATGAGCTGGACGATCTGCTCGATGAGCAACTGGCCGAACGCGTAGGTGAACAGCGCGACGAAGACCAGGAAGCTGATCATCACGATCGCGGTCGCCACACCGCGCGGCATGCGCCTCGCGAGCCGGTCCACCGCGGGGGCCATCGCGATCGCAGCGAACCAGGACATGAGCACCGTGAAGATGACGTTGCCGCCGTCCTCGAGGACGAACCTGAGGAACAGCGCAACTGCGATCGCTGCGATGACGCTGAACGAGATCCGCCAGACGTTGTTGCTGCGCAGCAGCATCGTGTAGGAACCCTGGGATCCTGCGGTGTCCGCGGCGGGGGCCGCATCGGGAGTTGCTGTCACCGTGGCTACCTCCAGCTGGCGTGGACCATGTGCAGTACAGCACAACTCGCGGGTGTGGCGTGTGCTGGTGCCACAGGGGGTTGCTAGCCTCAGAACTAGCGGTGGCCACCCCGGCGGCGATCTTCCGGGAGTCGACCAGGCCGCCGTCCCCTCGAGTGAAAGGCCACCCCCCGTGGACACCTTTGGTGAAATCTTCCTGACAACTCTGTGGATCTTCCTGCTCTTCATGTTCCTGATGGTCCTGTTCTACATCTTCTCCGACCTGTTCCGGGACCATTCCACCTCCGGGTGGGTCAAGGCCGTCTGGGTCTTCTTCCTCATCATCTTGACGCCCATCACCTCGCTGGTGTACCTGATCGTGCGCGGCAAGGGGATGCAGGAGCGCGCTATGGAGGAGGCGCAGCAGGTGAAGAAGGCCCAGGACCAGTACATCCGCTCCGTCGCTGCAACAGACCCCGCCGACCAGATCGCCAAGGCGAAGCAGTTGCTCGACCAGGGCGTGATCGACGAGGGCGAGTACCAGAGCATCAAGGCCAAGGCCCTGAGCTGACGATTCCGCCGGCAACGCGGTCTGGTTCATCGATATAGGCTTCTGTGATGGACCAGATCGCGTTGCTTCCGGAGTGGCTCAACCCGGAGACCCTCCTCACCCAGTTGGGCCCCTGGGCCTTCTGGGGCTCAGTGGCGATCATCTTCGCCGAATGCGGCCTGCTGATCGGGTTCTTCCTGCCCGGCGACTCGTTGCTGTTCGTCGTCGGGCTGTTCATCGCCCAAGGGTTCATCGACATCAACATCGCCGTGGCGGCCGCGATCTTGGCGGTCGCAGCGATGACGGGCAACCTCACCGGCTACTGGATCGGGGCCAAGGCTGGCCCTCGGTTGTTCGAAAGGCCTGATTCACGGCTGTTCAAGCGGGAATACGTGGTCAAGACCCACGACTTCTTCGAGAAGTACGGCGCCCGGGCGATCGTCCTGGTCCGTTTCGTGCCCATAGTCCGCACTTTCATCACCGCCATCGCCGGCGTCGCGCGGATGGACTTCCGCCGCTACTTCGTGTACTCCGCCGTCGGTGCCGTCATCTGGGCGGCTGGTCTGACGGTCGCCGGCTACTTCCTGGGCAACGTGCCGTTCATCAAGGACAACCTGGAGATCATGTTGATCGTGATCGTGCTGGTGTCGGTGCTCCCGATCGGCATCGAGTACTGGCGCCACCGCCGAGCCAGCAGCGCAGTCGACGCCGCTGACGGGGCGGCGACCACGCCCGGGGATCCGGCCTAGCAGGCAGCGGTCAAGCGCAGGGGAACGTGGCCGCGAGGATGTCCCCCTTGCGGCGGTAGCCGAGGTACTCCTCTCGGATCTCATCTATCGCCCCGGACAGATCGGCCAGCGCGTCGGCAACCTGCATCTGCGGGTCAGCCGCCGCGACGGGGTGCCAGTAGATGCCCCGGCCTGTCACGCACACCTCCGGCACCACGGTTGCGCGGGAGATGGCAATGCCGCGGGTGGCGGCCCCTTGCTGCGCGATGCGCCGCACGATCAGTTCCCCCTCGGCCAGGCCGAGATCGGCGCACAGGTCGCCGAGGGCGGACTCGTCCCCAGAGCCATCGGTAGCCAGCGTGGCAGCCAACCGCACGTCGAACCCGTGCTCTTTGGCCGTGCGGACTCCGTCGATGGCCCGCTGCCAACTGCCCGCCCCCCGGTGCAGGTCGTGCAGGTCGGGGGTGGCGGAATCCACGCTGATCTGCAGGATGAGCCCGTCCCGCGGCATCTCGTCGAGCCGCGACAACCGGCTGCCACGCAACAGCATGCCGTTCGTGAGCAGGACCGTGGGAGCCGCCGCCACTGCCGCCGCGGCGATTTCTGCGATCTCCGGATTGAGGAACGGCTCACCGCCGGTGAGGAACACCTCGCGAGTTCCCGCTGCGACTGCGACGCGAAGAAGTTCGCGAACCTGCGCCGCGGTCAATGCCCGGGGCTCCGCCCGGGGGGAAGAGGCCACGCAGCAGTAGTCGCACGCCAGATTGCAGTGGAAGTTCGTGTAGAGCCACAGCCGGTAGCCGGGCATCTGCTCCGGCGCCAGCGAGGCGGAAGCGTCCGTCAACGACCCCCGGTAGATCTCCACGCCGTCGTCGTGGACGGCAAGCACCGTGTTGCCCGATGCGCGGCACCAGTCGTGCACCTGCCCGACCTGCTCGGGAGTCTGAACCGCAACCCTCACCGTGCTGCCTCGGGCCACCGCGCCGACGGCCGACATCAAGTCCAGGACCAACATGGTCCGCTGGCGGAGGGTGTCGTCGGTCACCATCGCAGCGGGACCGACTGCTCCTCGACCGCTTCGAAGAGGGAGTCGTACCCGGCCATCGCCGGCTCGATCCAGCGGGTGAGCCCCTCCATCTCCAAGATGGGCCGGTGCTCCGGATTGTCCCAATCCATGGCCATGAGGTGCGCCACCCAATCGTCGGCCACGCCACGGTCCAGCGACTCCAGCGCGGTGAAGTTGCAGTGGCTGTACTCCGCGCTGGTCCAGAACTGCTCGACGCCGACGTCGCCGGAGTCCTGCAGCTGCTGCCAGGTGGTCACCCCGATGGCGGCGGCGTCAGCTTCGTCGTCGAGGACCGCGCGCAGGGCGTCCAGTTCGCTGCGGCCGGTGTCGCCGTGCTTGCCGACGTCGGAGTCGAAGATGACGAACGTGGTGTTGTCGGCAGTGACGCCTGCATCTGCCAGGAACTTCAGCGGCAGGATCCGCGCCTGCCCCGAGTCCTTGGAGCCCAGCGCGATCCGCTTGCCCACCAAATCGGCCAAGGACGAGATGTCCGACCCCGTCCGCTTCACGAACACACTCCGGAAAGTCGCGTCGGTGTCGCGCATCGCCAGCGCCCGAGCCGTGCCTCCGGTGAGACCGGCCGTACGAACGTAGGCCAGGTTGGTGTTCCAGGCGATGTCCACCCACCCGGCCATCAAGGCTTCGACCAG
Organism: Micrococcales bacterium; assembly: GCA_032127075.1. Taxonomy (GTDB): domain Bacteria; phylum Actinomycetota; class Actinomycetes; order S36-B12. The sequence continues at coordinate 10,567 of JAQAZZ010000135.1, forward strand.
TCGCTCGTAGTTGGAGAACAGCACGAAGTCCATCTCGACCGGGGCGCCCCGGAAGTAGTCCTTGATGCCTTCCCAGATGGGAACGACGTTGGGCGTGTAGGCGACAGCGCCCACCAGCACGCTGCGAGCCATCAGAACAGGTCCATTCCGCACACGGCCTTGGCGTAGAAGTCGTAGAGGACGTCCGAGGTCGGCGCCATGACATGGCCGGCCCGCGCATCACGGAAGTTGCGCTCGATGGGCAGATGTTTGGAGAAGGCAGCGCCGCCGCAGACCCTCATGCACTGGTCGGTGATCTCCAGTGCGGCGTCGTTGACGCTCGCACGTGCCCCCAAGACGTACAGCATGGTGTCGTCGGCGGGCTCTGCGATCTTCTGGGCGGTGACGGCCAGGTAGGCCTCCTGCGATGCGAGCAGGATCCCCGTCTTCCCGATCCGGTGACGGATCGTGGGCAGGTCGGCCAGCCGCGAGCCGATGTGCTGCAGCGTTGCGCCGCCCACGTGGGCGACCGCCGCCTCGAAGGCCGAGCGCGCCAGACCCAGGGTCACCGACGCATTGCCGAGGTTGAACCACGGCAGGACGACGTTCATCATCGTCGCGAATCCGCTGCCCGCCTCGCCGATGCGCTGGCCCGGCTGGACGATCGTGTCGAACCGCATAGGTGAGGACTCGTTCCCGCGCAGCCCCAAACCGGAGAACCGGGGGCCGACTTCAGCCCCGGGGTCGTCGCCGGGGATGACGTACAGGTCGGATTCCATGGTCGACTCAGCACCTGGCGTCTGGGAGCTCACGACGTAGACGTCGGCGAAGCCCGCGGCGGTCACCCAGCTCTTGTCGGCGGACACAGCGATACCGTCGGCGACATCTTCGGCCCGTGACACCGGGGCCCAGAAGTGCGACCGGGAACCTTTCTCGCTGAACGCCAACGTTGCCAGGCTGGATCCGTCGGCCAGTTGGGACAGGATGTCGGGGTAGGAGTCCGGCGGCGCCGAAGCGATCGGCATGGTGGCCGCTATGTGCATCAGGTAGATCATCGCCGTGGAGCCACACGCGCCGGCGATCTGGGACACGACCTGGCTGAACTGTTCCGGGGTCGCCCCCAGGCCACCGACCTCTTCGGGAAGCGTGAGACCCAGCAGGCCCGATTCCCGCAGTGCCGAGATGGCTGCTTCCGGGAACACGCCGTCGGCGTCTACCGTGGCGGCGTTGGCTGCGGCAGCCTCGAGCACGGGTGCGAGGCGGTCGTCGTAGTTCATCGATCCTCCAGGGTGTTGGCGACCACTATGGCAACCTCGACGCCCTGTTGACGCCATCGGCAGCAAACGCCGCCGATCCGTAAGGGTTTCCTAAGCCCCCGGTCGCCGTGGTCCCGGTGCATCCGCCTGCCGCTCGACCAAGCATGTCCCATAAACTTGAATCCGGAACTATCCTTGCGGAAGCGCCGTGGCACCACCCGGCAGGCAGGAACGCTGCTGCACCGCGTGCGCGCGCATCGACTCGACCCTCGGGAGCAGGTATGACGATCAAGGCTAGGAGAGCAGCTCTTGCTGCAGCCGCCGTTCTGGCCGTGGCAGCGGTGCCGGCCGTGGCGACTCCGGCGACTGCCGCGCCCGCCGCGCCCGAGATGGACGGCTTCGACGACTCGCTGCGGGTCCCGGTCGGCGAGCGCGCAACGGACACGGTCACCGTGAGACGCGAGGGCTCGGTGGTTGTGCTGCAGGAGCGCGGGGCCGATGGTGAATGGCAGACCATCCGGCAGTTCAAGACCAAGGGCAAGGCGCTCCTGACGCTGAAGTACCCCCGGGCACAGTTGGGTCAGCAGCACTACCGGGTCGTGCCCGTCTCGACGACGCCGCCGGAGTACGGCGTGCCGGTGAAGGTGACGATCATCGGCTTCCAGCGCGAGGCGACCCTGCAGGGCTGGGCCGGTGGCGAGGTGTTTGCCCGCAAGGGCGCCCAGCAGGCCCGCGTCCTGCAGGCATCGCCGGTGGGTGCCACCGCGCAGCTGCAGCGTCGTGGGGCCAAGAGCAACCGTTGGACGGTGGTCAGCAGCCGCAAGGTGCGCGCAGATGGGCGGCTGCGCGTGAATCCGGGACCCGCGGTTGCCCGCACGATGAAGTACCGCGTTGTCATCCCCAAGCAGGACACCGTGGGTAGGCGCATGGTCTCGGATGTCAGGACTGTGATCGGCTACGGCAAGGTGGCGCCCACAGCCATGCTGCCCACGCTGTTGAACCGGCTCGTGGCTCCGTTGGGCATTCCGCGGGTCTCTTCCAGTTCGGTCAGCAGTCCCACCACGGCCCGGGCCTCCTGTGTGGCTTCCGAGTTGGCCGGCATGGGCGCCTCCCGGTCGCAGCCCGGCCGAAAACTGCGGGCGAGGCTGCTCGGCGCCGAGTCCTTCCGACGAGCTCCCGCAGGGATGATCAACGGCGTCAACGTAAGCGTCCGGTGCCAGTCTGCCTACTTCGTACGAGCCGGGAAGGTGGTGCGCGCGGTCCCCGTGTCCACCGGTCGGTCCGGATACCGAACGGACCTCGGCACGTTCCGCATGTACCGGGGGGTCAACGGCGTCGAGACTTCACAGCAGTTCCCCGACGACCACTGGAACATGTACCGCTCGCTGTACTTCAACGGCGGCGAGGCGGTGCACGGCTCCTACTCCGATTCCTATGTGCGCACCTATCCGGACTCCCACGGCTGCGTCCGGATGTTGCACCGGGATGTGGACTGGCTGTGGCGGAAAGGCTGGACCATCGGGACAACGGTGAAGGTCTACGGCTCCTGGGCCTAGCGGCTCCCGGGCCGGGCTCAGTCGCCGGCGGCGCCCCGGTCGGCGGGAGCGCGCGTCAGACGACGGTATTCCCTGGCGAACCTGGTGGTCGGAGCCGCGGCGGCGACTCTGCGGGCCGACTCCGCATCATCGACGTCCTCGAGTTGCGGGGCGAGGGCGACGCGCACACCTGCTGTCCGCAGTTCCCGCTGTGTGAGCGCGCCGGTGTCCGGCCGGCTCATCGCGACCCGGTGCAGCACGGGCACGGGCTGCTCACGGAAGGCCAGACTCCAGAAGCCGCCGTCATGGGCCAGTCCCAGTGCGGCGGTTGCGGCGCTGGTCCTCGTCAGTTCCACGCACTCACCGAGGAGTTGCGCTGTGACGTGGGGGGTGTCCATTCCGACCACCACCGCGGGCGAGCGGGTGGCGGCCCAGCAGGTCGCGAACGCATGGTCGAGGCGTTGTCCCAGGGTCCCGGGCCGCTGCGGGAAATGCTCGCAATCCGTCAGGGGAGGTCCGATGGGCGCCGGATCCCCGGCCAGAGCCACCAAGACCCGATGGGCGCCACTGGCGGCGGCCGCCGCCAGGGTGTCTTCGATGGCGGCATGGGCCAACCGGGCTGCCTCTGTCGGCGAGAACGGCGGGGACAACCGGGTCTTGACCTGCCCGGGGATCGGCGACTTGGCCATGATCAGCACAGCAAAGGTCATGGGAGGGTCCGGCGTCGGGGTGCCGCGGCCAACAGCGCCCGGGTGGCGCGCAGCGAACCTGACAGCGAACCGCCCACTTTGGACGTGCCGAGCCGGGGCCGGTAGTCCATGTCGAACTCAGACACCGTCCACCCCTGCTGGCCGGCTCGGGCGAGGACTTCCATCGGGTAGCCGAAGGCCCGGTCCTGAATGCGAAGGCCCAGGTAGCGGTCACGGTCGAATACCCGCACGGGCGGCAGATCGTGAATCCGCAGCGGGGTGGTGACGCGCAGCCACCAGGCCAGGAAGGCGGTGCCCGCCCGCGCGTGCCAGGGGAAGACCCGCCGGTCCCGCGGTCGTCGTCGGCACACCGCCATGTCGGCGGCACCGCCGATCACCGCCCCGATCAACGGGGGCAGCTGCCGGGGGTCGAGGGTCGCGTCGCAGTCCATGACGGCGACCACGCCAGGCGGCGCCGCTGCGACTCCGGCATGAACCGCGGCGCCGTAGCCGCGCGCGGGGACTTCGACGACATCGGCGCCGAGTCGGCGGGCGACCTCCGGGCTGCCGTCGGTGGAGCCGTTGTCCGCCACGAGGGCCGTCACCCCCCGCGGCAGCCGACCCAGCACCCACGGCAGCGCCTCGCGCTCGTTCAGGCACGGCAGCACGACCGTGGCCTTGGGCTCAACCGGCACGCTGGTCACTATCGCATAGCCTCGCGGCGTGGACCCCGACGCAGCCGTTCGCCCCGAACACGGCAATGCGACGCCCACCGTGACGAGACGGTGGCCGGTCGCGGTCTGGGCGGTCGCGCTGGTCGCTGTGGGGCTGTGGGGCTGGTGGCTGGAGGCCAACGGCCAACAGAACCTGGTCCTCCTGGGTAGCCAGCCCTTCCTCGGCGGGCTGCTGCTTCCCAGCCCGGCGTACATGGTGCTGCCGGTGGTCGTCGGGTCGGTGGGGATCGCTGTCCTGCCCCGCATCGCACGGGAATGGCGGTGGGGATGGCTGTTGGGCGCCGCGGTAGCCTTCGGCTCGTTCTGGGCTTGGGCGTTGAGCACCGCACGCGGTTGGGGCGACTTCCTGCGGCCGTTGTACCGGGACGACGACTACTTCACCGCCCTTCCGGTGACCGATATCCCACAGTTCCTCACCACGTTCACCGACGACCTCCTCGGCTATGCCACCCACGTCCAGGGACACCCCCCGGGTCCGGTTGTGATCCTGGCGCTGCTGGATCGGGTCGGCCTGGCACAGCCCTGGCTTGTCGCGCTGCTGTACGTCGTTGTGGGGACCAGCGCCATCGCCGCCGCCGGGGTGGCCATGAAGGCGCTGGCCGGCGAGCCCGGTGAATCGCTGGCGCGGCGGATGCTGCCGGCCGCGGCCTTGGCCCCGGCAGCGGTGTGGATCGCAACTTCCCCCGACGCCTACTTCGGCGGGGTGCTCGCGTGGGGGACCGCACTGCTGGCCGTGGCGTCGGCGCGTGCTGCCCGAGGGTGCGGATCGCGCTCCTGGCTGGCGCCCGGGGCGGGCGCGGGCTTGCTGCTGGGGCTGTGCCCGTTCTTGTCCTATGGACTCCTGCCCATGGGACTGATCGTCTTCGTGGTGCTCTGGCACACGCGGGCATGGGGGGTCTTCCTCTTCGCCGGCGCCCTTGTGGTCGCTCAACTCCTCGGCTGGGGCCTGGCCGGTTTCTGGCTTCCCGACGGAATCGCCGCCACTGCAGAAGCGTGGCAGCTCAACGGTGCATCGGTGCGGCCCTACTGGTACTTCGCGGTCGCGAACGTCGTGGTCCTGGCGACGCTGGTCGGTCCGGCCACCCTGGCCGGCGCACCCGCCATCCGTGTCCTCGTGCGGCCGGCCCCGCTGTTCATCGCCCTCGCCCTGAGCGCTGCGCTCGTGGGCATCGCCATGGGGTTCATGCGGGGCGAGGTCGAACGCATCTGGCTGCCACTGACCGCCTGGCTCATGCTCGCGGCCGCTGCCGCCGGATGGCATCGACGGTGGCTGGCCCTGCAGGTGGCGGTAGCGGTCGCCGCCGCCGCAATCGTCAACTCCCCCTGGTAGCCCGAAACCGCGGGCAACCAAGTCTGGTCCGACGACCTTGTTCGATACCGTACGCTAGGTTAGGTTTGCCTAACTCGGGACGGGAGCATCGTGATCGGGAACTACCTGATAGGCCTGCGTGAAGGCCTGGAGTCGGCGCTGATTGTCAGCATCCTCGTCGCCTACCTCGTCAGAACACAGCGGCGATACCTGCTCAACCGCGTGTGGATCGGTGTCGGCCTGGCGGTGGGCCTGTCTATCGCGGTGGGCACCGTGCTGACTTTCGGCACCAGCACCCTGACCTTCCAAGCGCAAGAGACCATCGGCGGGACGCTGTCGCTGGTGGCCGTGGGCCTGGTCACGTGGATGATCTTCTGGATGGCGAACAACGCCCGGCACCTCAAGGGCGAGCTGCACGCAAAGCTGGACAAGGCGGCCGACGCCGACTTCTGGGCCGTGGGACTCGTCGCCTTCCTGGCGGTGGCCCGCGAAGGCCTCGAGACGGCGCTGTTCATCTGGGCCGCTGCCCGATCGACCGGGCAGGGATCCGCCCCGCTGTTCGGAGCGCTGCTGGGGATCGCAACGGCGGTCGCCCTCGGCTGGCTGGTCTACAAGGGCGCTCTGCGACTCAACCTCGCCACATTCTTCAAGTGGACCGGGGCCGCGCTCATCATCGTGGCCGCAGGGGTGCTCGCATACGGCATCCACGACTTGCAGGAAGCCGGGGTCCTTCCGGGTCTCGACGTCCTCGCCTTCGACGTCAGCGAAACCATCCCGCCCTCCGCCTGGTACGCGGTGCTGCTGAAGAGCACCATCAACTTCACCCCGGCGATGACGGTGCTGAGCGCGGTGGGGTGGCTCGTGTATGTGTCGGTTGTCATGACCCTGTTCGTCCGAAAGGTCAGGACACCCAGCCCACCCCCCGTGAAGGCCGCTGACCGTGAGCAGGCAGGTGTCGCATGAAGATCCTCCTCCCCGCAGCCGCCGCGGTGCTGGCCGTCGGTCTTGCGGCCTGCACGAGCCAATCCAGCGACACCGCCGACGCGACAACGGTCGCGGTGACCAGCAGCGCCTCGGCATGCGACGTCTCGCCCACCCAAGCGCCCGCGGGCACGATCGTGTTCTCCGTCAGCAACACCGGCGACGAGCCCACAGAGCTGTACCTCCTGGCCAGCGACGACTCGATCGTCGGTGAGGTGGAGAACGTCGGGCCGGGTGTTTCCCGAGATCTTGTCGTGGACGCTGCGGCAGGGGACTACACCGCCTTGTGCAAGCCGGGGATGGTCGGCGACGGAATCCCCACGGAATTCACGGTGACCGACTCCTGACCGTCAGCCGCGGGACCGGAAGCGGTTCCTCGTCGCGAGGCGCAGACCGGCTGGTCAGTCGGGCGGCTCGGCGGCGAGTTGCCGGAACCCCTCTTCCGGTGCCACCGCGGCGGTGAAACCGAGGACCTCGCGGGCACGGCGCGGGTCCGCGACCACATGCCGGACATCGGCGGCCCGATACTCGCCGGTGATCGTCGGCGACGGACCTCCGGACGCCGCAGCCAGTGTCTCCGCGGCCCACCCGACTGAACGCGGCTGGCCGCTGCACACGTTGAGCGGCACCACCCCGGGCGGGTGCTGGTTGCCCGCCGTGGCTGCCAACGCCATCCGGTTGGCCCGCGCCACATCGCGGACGTGCACGAAGTCGCGCATCTGGTCACCGTCTTCGAGCACCAGCGGCGCAAGTCCGTCGGCGATTCGGGTGCGGAACAGCGCCACGACACCGGAGTAGGGCGAACGCAGCGGCATTCGGGGGCCGTAGACGTTGTGGTAGCGCAGGGCGAACACCGCGACGCCCATCCCGCGCGCCCAGGCCCCGGTCAGGCTCTCCTGGGCCAGTTTGGTCGCCGCGTAGACACTGGTGGGCCGCAGTGCGGCATCCTCCGGCACCCGGTCCCAGCGCACAGCGGCACCACACCCGGGGCAGCGTGGGTCGAAACGGGCCGCAGTGAGTTCTGTGTGCGTCCGTGGCAGCGGTTCCACCACTCCGTGGCTGCTGCAGCGGTACCGCCCCTCGCCGTAGACCACCATGGAACTGGCCAGCACCAGCGTGTCGATCCCCGAGCGGTGCATCGCCGCGAGGAGCACCGCAGTGCCCAGATCGTTGGCACCCGCGTACTGGGGGAGATCGGCCAAGTCCAGGCCGTGGCCGACCAGCGACGCCTGGTGCACCACGGCGTCGGCACCCGCCAACGCCGCTGCGACTGCGGCGGAGTCCCTGAGGTCCGCCACTATGCGCTCGGCATCGACGGCCCGGCCTTCCGGCCAGCCGCGGTCGTGATGCACCTGCGGCAGGAGGCCGTCGAGCGCAACGACCTCATGGCCCGCCGCCGTCAACTCGTCTACGACGTGGGAACCGATGAATCCCGCCGCACCGGTCACTACCACCCGCATGGCATGTTCCTACCATCCGTGCGGTGCTGGGGCCGCGCGGACGGGGATTACCGACTGCTTACAGCAGGCCCGCATCACTGCTCACCGGTATCGAACCGGGTGCCGCCGCGCCTAGTGTGGCGGTGTCGGAGGGAGTGACGATGAGCAGCGCGACACGAACAGAGACTCCGGTGGCGGGCTCCCTGGCCGACGACAGATTGGCCCGCGGGTCGGTGGTGGCGGTGCGGATCGTGTTCGCGTTCCTGTGGATCCAGAACGTCCGCTGGAAGACGCCCCCAGACTTCGAGGCGCTCGCGGCGTTCACCGGCTTCGCCGTCGAACACCCCGTGTTCCCGCCGTACTCCGCAGTCGTCGAATCGCTGATCCTGCCCAATATCGGGCTGTTCGGGTGGTTCGTGATCGCAACCGAGGCGGCCATCGGCGCGTTCCTGCTCGTGGGGCTGTTCACCCGGTTCTGGGCTCTGCTGGCCGTGGCCCAGAGTTTTGTGATCTTCCTGTCGGTGGGGCTCACACCTGAGGAGTGGCCCTGGTCGTACTACCTGATGATGGGCGTGGGACTGCTGCTGGCGGGAACCGCGGCAGGGCGGGTCTGGGGTCTGGACGCACTGCTTCGGCCCATCTGGTTGACGCGGAACACCAAGACGGCCAAGTGGCTCGCACGGGCCAGCTGAGCGCGCCGGGAAGGAGACTCGCCATGACTGTCAGATCCGGGTTCATCGCCTTGTCGTCGCTGGCGCTGGTGTCGTTGGTGATGCTGGTCGGCTCCCCCGATGAGGCCTATCGGTGGGTGGATCAGTCCGGTGCCGCGGCCGTGGTCACCGTGATCATCGCCGCGCTCGGCTTCGCCGCCGCCGGCCCGGGCCGGGCGTCGCTGGGAATCGCGGCCGCAGTGGTGGCCTTCGCCGCGGCAGTCGTCCAACTCGCCGGCTTGACCGACGGCGGCCTGCTCGGCGGCAACGGGTCCACCTTCGCGTTCCTGCTCGGCCTCGGCATCGGCTACGCGGGTCTGGCCGTGGCCGATCGACTGCAACCACAGCACACATGACCGTCGCCGACGCCGCGATCATCGGCGGGTCGGGGCTGTACTCGTTGTTCGCCCCGGACTCCCCGAGCCATGTCGCCACAATCCCGATGGCGGAACTGGCCACCGCGTTCGGCGAACCATCTGCCGACGTGGAGATCGCCGCGATAGCGGGAAGGCGGGTGGCGTTCCTGGCCCGGCACGGGGCCGGCCACCGCTGGCCGCCGCACGCGATTCCGTATCGGGCCAACCTGCGCGCACTGGCGGACCTCGGCGTACGGCAGATCATCGCGCCGTGCGCCACCGGATCCCTGCGGGCCGAGACACCGCCCGGCTCGCTGGTCGTGCCGGATCA
>JAQAZZ010000136.1:0-3251 GCA_032127075.1 Micrococcales bacterium
GCCAGGGTTGCGTCCATATCCTTGACCACCAGCGGCACCCCGTGCAGCGGGCCCGCCGGCGGCACCGCGGCCAACTGTTCCCGCGCTGATTCGGAGAGATCCAGCACGGCGGCGTTGATGGCAGGATTGACCGCGGCAAGCCTTCGCGTGGCTGCATCGAGGAGTTCCTCGGCGGTGAAACTGCCGTCGGCGACCCCCTGGGCCATCGCGGTGGCATCCAACCGGCGGTAGTCGCTGAAATCCATCCCTGGCTCCTTTGCGGCCGATCACTTCAGTAGATCACGGCAGCAGCCAGGATCACCCCGCCAGCCAGCACGGTGGCAGCGAGGTCGATCAGCATGCTCAGTCCCGCTGCGTAGAGCGCCGACCTCGTCGCCGGAACAGCTTCTCCGAAGGTGCGGGTGCGCCCCAGTTCGGTGAGGAACACGCCCAGGATGAACCCGAGGATGAGTCCCACGACCGGGACGACGAACATGCCGATGAGTCCCACGACGCCACCCACGATCAGGGGCAGGCTGTCCACCTGGCCGCCCACTCGTTTGGCGGGGACGGCGTACTTCAGGGCGAATCCCGTGATGAGGATCGCTACCACGATGGCCGCGGCAACCGTGATGGGCGTCTGTTGCGCCCACAGCGAGTACCCGATCGCGGCGGCTGCGACCAAGGTGGGCCCCGGCATCAGCGGGACGACTGTTCCGATGATGCCCGCGACGACCGCAACGGCGAGGAGGATCCCCGCAAGCGGCTCCACCGGCCTAGCTGTTCAACAGCCTATGGGAGTCGTCCACGATCTCCGCCGTCAGCGGCTCAAGGGCGGCAGAGTGCTGCGCGTAGTGGTGAGCGCAGAACTGGAGGTCCAGCCCGGACTGGAGTCTGACCAGCACGTATGCCTGGACGCCGCAGCGGTCGCACCGGTCCTCGGTGCTCAGTTGTGCGGGAGCGGTTGCCGTGGTCATCACACATCACCTCCAGACCCCTATGGTGACACCGGCAAGGCCGCGCCGCACCCATCCGGCGCTTCGGTTCGCCACGGGCGCAATCGTGCCCTTGCCCGGCGTTGTCTGCTGCTGCGCCTACGCTGGGTGGCGGGGCAGCCCGGATCTTCGCTGGACGGGGCGAACCGGAGCCCGGCAGAAGGAGGATCCTGTGACCGCTGATCCGGCACCGGCGCGGCCACGCCGCAAGGCTGGGCGCACCTCGGCGGGCGGCGACTACTCCGCCAAGCAGCTGCGGGTGTTGGAGGGCCTGGATGCGGTGCGGAAGCGCCCGGGGATGTATATCGGGTCCACCGATGGCCGGGGGTTGATGCATTGCCTGTGGGAGATCCTGGACAACTCCGTGGATGAGGCGCTGGGGGGCTGGTGCACGCAGATCTCGGTGCATCTGCTTCCCGATGGTTCGGTGGAGATCCGCGACGACGGTCGGGGCATCCCGGTGGACAAGGAGCCGAAGACTCGGCTCACCGGGGTGGAGGTGGTGATGACGAAGCTCCACGCGGGCGGGAAGTTCGGCGGCGGCTCGTACGCCGCCTCCGGCGGGCTGCACGGTGTGGGTGCTTCGGTGGTCAACGCGTTGTCGGAGAGGCTGGACATCGAGGTGGACCGCGGCGGGAAGGTCCACGCCATGTCGTTTCGCCGTGGTGTTCCCGGTGAGTTCGACGGGGCGGGACCGGATGCGGGATTCACCAAGAAGTCGGGCCTGCAGGTTGTGGGCAGGTGTCCGGTGAAGAACACCGGGACGCGGGTGCGCTGGTGGGCTGACCGCAAGATCTTCACCAGCGACGCCGGCTACGACTTGGGCGAGCTGCGGGCGCGGATCCAGCAGACGACGTTCCTCGTGCCCGGGGTGTCGATCCGCCTGGTCGACGAGCGCGACCCCGAGTCGATGGTGGATGAGACGTTCCACCACGGCGGCGGGATCGTCGACTATGTGGATCACCTCACCGTGGGGGAGCCGGTGACAGGGGTGGTCCGGCTGCGGGGTGAGGGGTCGTTCACCGAAACGGTCCCGGTGCTCGACGATGCCGGGCACATGACCCCGCAGGACGTGGTTCGGGAGCTGGCCGTCGACATCGCACTGCGGTGGACGGCCGGCTACGACACGGTGCTGAAGTCGTTCGTGAACGTGATCGCCACCCCCAAGGGAGGCACCCACATCACCGGCTTCGAACGGGCCATGGTGCGCACGTTCAACGAACGGCTCAAGGCCACCAAGACCTTGAAGTCCGGCGAAGACCCCGTCACGAAAGACGATGTGATGGAGGGGATGACCGCCGTGGTCACCGTCCGGCTGGCGGAACCGCAATTCGAGGGCCAGACCAAAGAGGTCCTCGGCACCCCCGCGGTGACCAAGATCGTTTCCCAGGTCGTCTCCGACCGGCTGAAGGAGTGGATGGCGAAGCCGCCGCGGGGCGACAAGCAGCTGGTGAAACTGGCGCTGGACAAAGTGGCGAACGCCATGCGCGTGCGGGTGTCAGCCAGGCAGACCCGGGATCTGCAGCGGCGAAAGACCGCCCTGGAGTCGTCGTCGCTGCCCGCGAAACTGGTGGACTGCCGCAGCAAGGCGGTCGCCGACAGCGAGTTGTTCATCGTGGAGGGCGACAGCGCGCTGGGGACGGCGAAACTGGCGCGCAACAGCGAGTTCCAGGCGCTGCTGCCGATCCGGGGCAAGATCCTCAACGTGCAGAAGGCTTCCATCGCCGACATGCTCAAGAACGCGGAATGCGCGGCGATCATCCAGGTCATCGGGGCGGGTTCGGGGCGCACGTTCGACCTGGACGCCGTGCGCTACGGCAAGATCATCATGATGAGCGACGCCGACGTCGACGGCGCCCACATCCGCTGCCTGCTGCTCACCTTGTTCTACCGCTACATGCGCCCGCTGCTGGAAGACGGCCGGGTCTACGCTGCTGTCCCGCCGCTGCACCGCATCGAGACCATCGCGTCGGGCAAGCGTTCCGGCGAGGTGATCTACACCTACAGCGAGGCGCAGATGCACTCCTCGCTGCGCGACTTGGCGAAGCGCAACATCCGGGTCAAGGACCCGATGCAGCGGTACAAGGGCCTCGGCGAGATGGACGCCTCCCAGCTGCGCGAGACCACCATGGGCCAGAACTCCCGTCAGCTGCGCCGCGTGCGGGTGTCGGACGCACAGGCAGCCGAGAAGGTCTTCCACCTGCTCATGGGCAACGAAGTCGCCCCCCGGAAGCAGTTCCTGGTGTCGTCGTCCCGGGATCTCGACCGCGACCGCAT
>JAQAZZ010000137.1:0-3535 GCA_032127075.1 Micrococcales bacterium
TCGGCGATCTCGTCGGTGCTGACTGACACCGCCGGGACGCCATCACTGGGATGGGCGAGCGGAGTTGGTTCCGGACCGGCGGGAGCCTCTTCCGGACCGGCGGGAGCCTCTTCCGGAGTGTCGGGGGATTCGGGGGTCGCCATCTCAGGCGCGGGAGCGAGAACTCAGGTCGGTCACCCCGGTCGGGGGTAGCCCGGCCGCGTGCTCGAGAACCTCGCAGAACGCTTCGACATGGGTGCCCAGGGACAGCGTGGTGGCGGTCCACGAGGCCCGCATTTCAAGTTGATGAGCTCGCGGGGGTCCTGAGATGTCGCCATAGCGCACCGACGTGGTCGCGGTGACGGTTCCCCCCAGTGCGGTGACGTGCTCGGCCCTCGTTTCCAACGCCTCCACCAACCAACTCCAGGCGACCTCGGGAAGGAGCGGGTCGACGGCCTCGGCCGGGTCCAGGTCGGCCTGAATGAAGGCGACCAACCTCATGGTCCCGTCCCAGGCTTCGGCACCGTCGGGGTCGTGCAACAGGATCAGGCGGCCGAACGCATCACCCTCGGAAGCCTCGGGCACGATCTCGCCCTCGGCACGCCGGACTTCGGCACCCAGTGCGTAGCTGTACGGCGCGAGGCGCTGAGGAGGGCGGATCGGGCCGAGCTCGATTTCCGACCTGACCGCTGCAGCGTTCATTGCCGCCACCGCCTCGCGGAATTGGGTCGGCTCCGCGCTGGTCACACGAAGTGACGTTAGCCCCATCCGGGGGGCCGCGCAGGCAGGCGCGCCGGGCCGGTGACCCGGCCAGGAACGCCGTGGCAGCATTGACCCGGTGAGCAACCGCCGCGCCCTCCCCGAGGCGCCCTACCTGGCCGCCGCCGCAGGCCGCACTCCGTCGAGGCCTCCGGTCTGGTTCATGCGGCAGGCCGGCCGCTCGCTACCGGAATACCGCGCGCTGCGTGCCACGAAGACGATGATGGAGGCCTGTTTCGACGCCGAGTTGATCTGTGAGATCACCGTGCAGCCGGTCCGCCGCCACGGCGTCGACGCCGCGATTTTGTTTTCCGACATCGTGGTCCCGCTGCGGGGAGCGGGCATTGATCTCGACATCGTCGCCGATGTGGGCCCGGTGATCGCGCAGCCGATCCGGACCGCCGGCGACGTCGCTGCTATCAAAGCCCTTGATGCGCAGCGGATCAGCGCGGTATCGGATGCCATTCGGTTACTGGTCGCGGAGTTGGGCGAGGTGCCACTCATCGGATTCGCCGGCGCACCGTTCACCCTGGCTTCCTATCTGGTGGAGGGCGGTCCGAGCAAGCTGCACGAGCGCACCAAGACGATGATGCTGGCCGAACCGTCCACCTGGCATGCGCTGATGACGTCGCTCACCGATCTGACCATCGAATTCCTGAGGGTCCAACTGGACGCCGGGGTGGATGCCATTCAGCTCTTCGATTCGTGGGCGGGCACGCTGTCGTTGGCTGAATACCGCAGCCACGTCCTGCCCCACAGCGCGCGCATCTTTGCTGCACTGGCCGGCTACGGCGTGCCGATGACGCATTTCGGTGTCGGCACCGCGGAGCTTCTTGGTGCGATGTCGCAGGCGGGCGCGACCGTGGTGGGAGTCGACTGGCGCACCTCGCTGGTTGACGCCGCCGGTCGCGTCGGCGCCGGAAAAGCGTTGCAGGGAAATCTTGATCCAGTTGTCCTGCTCGCGGGATGGGCGGCCGTCGAGAAAGCCGCGCGGGCGGTGGTCATCGACGGTCGCAATGCCCTCGACGCCGGCGCGCGCGGGCACATCTTCAACCTCGGCCACGGGGTACTTCCGGCGACCGATCCCGATGTGTTGACCGATCTGGTGGCCCTGGTGCATTCGCTGTGACGCTCGGTGGCAGGGGGCCGGGCGTTTACCGATCTCTGCGCTATTGCGTTGTTGGCGGCGGGATTTCCGGTCTTGTCGCCGCCTACCGGATTCGCGCCGCACTCGGTGAGCGCGCCGACATCACCGTGTTCGACCCGGCTGATCGCCTCGGTGGTGTCCTGCGGACCGAGAGAATGGGCGGTCAGGCCGTGGACATTGGGGCCGAGGCGTTCATCGCCCGCCGGCCCGAGGTGCCCGCCCTGCTCGCCGAACTTGGTTTGGCGGGACGGCAGATCGGCACCACCGGGGTGCGGCCCATGGTCTACAGCCAGGCCCGCCTACACCCGCTTCCCGCCGATACCGTCAGCGGTATCCCGTCCTCAGCGGCCTCGGTGGCCGGTCTGGTCGACGCGGCCACCTGTGCCAAAATCGCCGCCGAGCCCGACCGCCCACTGCGGTGGCAGTCCGGCTCAGATCCCGCACTCGGCGACGTGGTGGCCGACCGCTTCGGCGAGCAGGTGGTTACCCGCTCGGTGGATCCGCTGTTGAGCGGGGTCTACGCGGGATCTGCGGTGGGTATCGGCATCCGCTCGGCGGCTCCCACGGTGGCCGCGGCCCTCGATACGGGTGCGGCCAGTGTCACCGAAGCGGTCCTGCGGGTGCTGCCGGGCGCAGTGGGTGGACCGATGTTCGGTGCCCTGGACGGCGGCTATCAGGTGCTGCTCGACGAACTCGTCGCCTGCGCTGCGCCGCGGTGGGTCGCGGCGTCGGTGCGCCGGATCGACGCCCAGGGCCCGGGCTGGGCCGTGCAGGACGACACCGGTCGTACCTGGCCGGCTGAGGCGGTGGTGCTTGCGGTACCGGCTTCGCAGGCGGCCGTGTTGCTGGAGGTTCCGGCGCCGCGGTCTGCGGCGTCGGCCGCGCAAATTCCGGTTGCCTCAGCGGCGGTGCTGGCGATGAGGGTGGCGGCGGGAACTCCCTTTCCGCCGCAGTCCGGGGTGCTGGTGGCGACCGGGGAACATCTGCACGCCAAGGCGATCACCCTCACGACGCGAAAATGGGGCGCCCGCGGCGACACCGAATTACTGCGAATGTCCTTCGGCCGCTTCGGCGACGACATTGCCCGCAGCGCCGCCGATGACGAATTCCAGACCTGGGCCCGCGACGACCTCGCCACCGTGTTCGGTATCGCCGTCGACCCGATCGAGGTGGTCCTGCATCGGTGGATCGACGCGCTGCCCCAGTACGTCCCGGGTCACGCCGAGATGTCCGCTCAGATCCGGGCCGGACTGCCGCCCACCCTGGCGGTCGCGGGTAACTATCTCGACGGCGTCGGGGTCCCGGCCTGCGTCGCCGTCGCGGGCCGGGCCGCCGCCGCGGTGGTGGCCGCGACGACGTAGACCCCTGGCATCGACCCCGTGCCGTCGACCCCGTGCCGTCGACCCCGAGGCGTCGACCCCGTGGCACCATGGTTGCCATGGCGAAACTGGATTACAACGCGCTCAACGCCACCATCCGCTACGTGATGTTCTCGGCATTTTCGGTGCAACCCGGGGTGCTGGGCTACGACACGGAGTCCCGGGCGGCGGTGATCGACGAGACCGCCGCCTTTCTCAAGCAGCAGGAGGACGCCGGGGTCGTGGTCCGGGGCCTCTACGACGTTTCAGGCCTGCGGGCCGACGCCGAATT
>JAQAZZ010000138.1:0-44239 GCA_032127075.1 Micrococcales bacterium
CCCGCCGGCAGCCCGCTCAACGTCGAGATCGGCGAGCAGCGCCGCTACGGGACCGCCGATACCCGGCTCGACGACTACAAACGCATCCGCAAAGCCCACGGCGGCACCGTCAACGACGTGGTGTTGGCGGTCGTCGCCGGCGCCCTGCGTGAGTGGCTCATGACCAGGGGCGAGAACCTGACGCCCCGCAGCACCATCCGGGCGATGGTGCCGGTGAGTGTGCGTCCGGAGAGCGGCCCGGCAACGGGAAACCAGATCGCGGCGTTCTTGTGCGACCTCCCCGTGGGGGAGCCCGATCCCGTGGTGCGGCTGCAGCGGGTCGCGTTCGAGATGGGACAGCTGAAGTCGAGCGGCCAGGCGATGGGCGCCCAGGCGCTGGTCGGGCTCACCGGATTCGCCCCGCCCACGCTGCATGCGATCGGTGCGCGTGCCGCCAGCGGATTGACCCGCCGCGTGTGGAACCTTGTGATCACCAACGTGCCCGGTCCGCAGTTCCCGCTGTACGCGGGCGGTTCGCGGATGCTGGCGGCGTATCCGGTGGTGCCGCTGTCCAAGAGTCAGGCGGTCAGTATCGGGCTGACGTCCTACGACGGCGGGGTCTTCTACGGGCTGAACGCCGACCGGGACGCGATGCCGGACGTCGATGTCCTTGCCGAGTGTATTGTCGCAGCTTTGTCGGAATTGGCCGAGACGACGACTCCGAGCGGCCGGCGGCGTACCGTAAAGGGGTAGCGTTAGGTATTCGTCTGCATGCGTGAGGTAATTGGAATGACTGGTCCGAGGCCTATCCGACGCGGATTGGTGCTCGGCGGCGGCGGTGTTCTGGGCGCTGCGTGGATGGCGGGCGCCCTGAGTGCGCTGCAGGATGTACACGGTTTCGATCCCCGTGACTGCGACGTGATCATCGGTACGTCGGCAGGATCGGTCCTCACCGCCATCCTCGGTGCGGGCATCTCAGTGGACGAGATCCTGCGGCATCAGCGCGGTGAGCCGATCACCGATGGCCCGCTCGCGGGCTACTCCTTCGACTATGAGAAGGCGACCGGGGGCAGTCGACCCACACGGCCGAGGCTCTTCGGCCCGGGTTCCGCCCGGCTCATCGGCACCAGCCTGCGCCGAGCGCTGAACATGCCGCCCACAGCGGTCCTGAGCGGGTTCATGCCCACGGGGACGGGTTCGCTGGCGCGCATCGGTCATCTCGTCGAGGCGATCACGCCGATGGACGAATGGTCGCCCCACCCGAACGTGTGGGTCGTTGCGCTCGACTATGCCGACGGTCGCAGGGTCGCCTTCGGGCAGCCGGGAGCGCCGACCGCCCCGTTGTCCGAGGCGGTCATGGCTTCATGCGCCATCCCCTCCTGGTTCGCGCCGGTGAAGATCGGGGATCGGGAGTATGTGGACGGCGGCACCTGGTCGGCGACCAACGTGGACCTGCTGGCAGGTCAAGGACTGGACGAGGTGTATGTGCTGGCGCCCATGGTGTCGTTCCACCTCGACCGGCCACAGCATCTGCTGACCCGGTTGGAGCGCCGCTGGCGGCTGCAGGTGACGAAGCGCTGCCTGCGTGAGGCCGACAAGGTGCGGTCGAACGGTGCGGCGGTCACGGTGATCGGCCCCGGCCCGGAGGATCTGGAGGCCATGGGTGGCAATGCCATGAACCTGCCACGGCGCACCCAAGTGATGGAGACGTCCCTGCGGACCAGCGTCCAGTCGTTGCGGGATCCGGAGAACGTGGGCCCCGACCATCTTTCCGAGGTTGGGTGACACGTGCGCGTCTACATCCCGGTGACCTTCGTCGGCCTGAAACGGGCGACGTCCAGCGGCGTCCTGCCCACGTCCGGCGCACGGGCCCACCTGCTGCCGGTAGCTGCGGCCGACACCGAGACGGCCGAATATGAGGCGCTGCGCCATGCCGCCCACGACTCTCTCGACTCGTTGCGCAGCGAGCCGGAGGCGGCCCGCCGCCGCGCGGTCGTTGTGGCGAATGTGCCGGAGGAATGGACCGAGCCAGAGCCCGATGGATCGGTGCTGCTCAACCGGCGGGTTCCCGTGGACCGTTTCCTGGCGGTGTACGCCGATTCCCCCGATTCCGCCGGCGACGTGGTCAAGGCACTCAACGGCAAGAAGTCGCCCATCGATGAGACGGCCCTGCTGTGGTTCGCCCGCCAGGAACTCACCGAACTTGTGTCGTGACCGTCCGCCGCGCCCACAGCGATGAGAGGCGACGACAGCCCCGACGGTGCCAGTATTGGATTGCTCCCTGACCCAGCACAACCCTTGACCACGGAGGAACTGTGGACGCTGTCACCCACACACCCGCACCGGGCAACGAACCCACCCGCATGTACGAGCCGGGCAGCCGGCACCGCGAGACACTCCAGCAGCGGGTGGCTGAAATGGACGCAGCGGGTCCCCGGCAGCTCGACCAGTACATCGGCGGACAGCACTACCCTGCCGCCGGGGCGGAGTTCGAAGTCGTCCAGCCGCACGCCCACGCCAAAGTGTTGGGGTCTGGCCGGGAATCGCTGGGCGACGATGCGGCCGCGGCAATCGACGCCGCCACCGAAGCGGCCCCGGCATGGCGCGACATGGACTTCGACAGCCGTGCGGCGATCCTGCTCAAGGCCGCGGACCTGCTGTCCGGGCCATGGCGGGACACTCTCAACGCCGCAACGATGCTGGGGCAGTCCAAGACCTCCTTCCAGGCCGAGATCGACTCCGCCTGTGAACTGATCGACTTCTGGCGCTTCAACGTGCACTTCGCACGGCAGATCCTCGCCGAACAGCCGGCCTCCTCGCCGGGCGTGTGGAATCGCAGCGACCACCGTCCGCTCGAGGGTTTCGTCTATGCCGTGACCCCGTTCAACTTCACCGCCATCGCCGGGAACCTGCCCACAGCGCCCGCCTTGATGGGCAACACGGTTGTCTGGAAACCGGCTCACACCCAGCAGTTCGCAGCATCGCTGCTCATGGAGCTGCTCACCGAGGCGGGTCTGCCGCCGGGGGTCATCAACATGGTCACCGGCTACGGCCCGCCGGTGTCGGACGTGGTGCTGAACCACCGGGACCTCGCCGGAATCCACTTCACCGGTTCCACACCGGTGTTCCAGATGCTGTGGCGCATCGTCGGGCAGAACATCGACAAGTACCGCAGCTACCCGCGGATCGTCGGTGAGACCGGCGGCAAGGACTTCATCATGGTGCACCCCTCTGCCGATCCGGCCGTGGTCGCCACCGCCATCGTCCGGGGGGCCTTCGAATTCCAGGGGCAGAAGTGCTCCGCCGCCTCACGCGCGTATGTGCCCCGCAGCGTGTGGAACCGGATCCGCGACGAGGTCGCTGCGACCACCGACGGCCTGTCGATGGGCACCGTGACCGATTTCCGCAACTTCATGGGTGCGGTGATCGACCGCAAGGCCTTCGACAAACTCGCCGGCGTCCAGCAGCGCGCCGCGGCCGACGACACGGTCACCGTCCTTGCCGGCGGCACCGCGGACGACGGCGAGGGCTACTTCGTGCGTCCGACGGTTCTGGAGTGCAGCGACCCGACGCGGGAGTACTTCACCACCGAATACTTCGGACCGCTGATCGCCGTCCACGTCTTCGACGATGCTGACTACTCTGCCGTGATGGACCAGATGGAGGGGATCGCCCCCTACGCCCTGACGGGGTCCATCATCTCCCAGGATCGTTCCGCTGTCGCCGAGGCGACGCATCGGCTGCGGTTCGCGGCGGGCAACTTCTACATCAACGACAAACCGACAGGTGCGGTCGTGGGGCAACAGCCGTTCGGCGGTGGCCGGGCTTCTGGGACCAACGACAAGGCCGGAGCAGCGCAGAACCTGATGCGCTGGAGCAGCACCCGCTCGATCAAGGAGACCTTCGTCCCGCCGACCGACTACCACTACCCCCATATGGATTGACAGTGCGGATGGAAGCGGCCGGGCGGCGGGCCCGGTGGTTCTGGCTGGGGCTGGCCTGGGCGGTCACCCGCGCCTGGCTGTTGGCCCTGGGTCTTTTCAACCTCCCGTTCTACCCCGGTGGGCCACTGGCGTTCGACGATCTCACCGTCTACGCCCGGTGGGTCCCGCTGATCTCCGACGGCGTGCTGCCCACCGACGACATGTGGCAGTACCCGCCTTTCTCCGCATTCGTGTTCGCTGTCGGCGGCCTCGGGTCGGATCCGCGTACGGCGCTGCAGGTGGGCATCGTGGCCGTCGATCTGGTGCTGACGGTGGTCCTCGCCCGCCGCAGCGCCACAGCCGGCTGGGCGTGGGTGGTCGCCGGTGTGCTGATCGGGCCGGTGCTCGTCTCGCGATTCGACGTGATTCCTACGCTGTTCGCCGTCCTCGCGGTGCTGGCGGCAGGGCGGCCGATCGCCGTGGGGGCGTGGTCCGCGGTGGGCGCCGCATTGAAGGTGTGGCCGGTACTGGTCCTCGCAGTGGTTCCGCGCCGGGACGCGCTGCGCGCGGGTGGCGCGTTCCTGGGCACCGCGGTGGCCTTGCTGGCGGCCACGGCGCTGGTGTTCGACAGGCTCAGCGGGTTCCTCGGCGGGCAGGGCAGCAGAGGCCTGCAGGTGGAATCGACGGGGGCACTGCCATTCATGGTGGCCAACGCCCTGGGCGTGCCCGTGGACGTGCAGTACCGGTACGGCTCGATGGAGGTGGCGTCCGGGGGTGCGGGTTTGGCGGCTGGGCTGGTCACCGCGGGCCTCGTGGCGGCCTTCGGGTGGCTCGCGGTGCTGTGGTGGCGCGGGACCCTGGCCGGGCATCAGCCCGCTGACGTCGCATTCACCGTCGTGCTGATCAGTGTGGTCTTCAGCAGAGTGTTCTCGCCGCAGTACTCGATCTGGCTGCTGGCGCTGGGCGCATTGTGCCTCGCCGGGCCCTCACGGCTGCGATCGCCGGTGGTCATGGTCGCGGTCGCGGCCTTCCTGGCCCAACTGCTCTACCCCTGGGGCTACGGTGACTTCCTCGGCGGCCACGGGGGATTCGTCGCGGTCCAAGCCGTTCGCATCGCGCTGGTGGTAGCCGCTGCCGCTGTCGCGCTGCTCCGTATCTCCCGACCCGTCGCCGCGCAGCCGGAAACGTCGGACGGAGCCGGCGCCGAGGCGGCTGCGGCCCAGCGATCGCGCTGAGCACGCCCCGGGTCGTCAGCCCCGGTTCAGCCACTCGGACGCGACGGTCTGCTCTTTGGCGAGGTACTTCCCGATCCAGTCCTTCGCGACGCCCTCTATCCGACCACCCACGAACGGGACCGTGCACTTGACCTCGCCCTCGGTGCGAACCGCAGTTCCCGCACCGTCCGGGTCCAGGGCGATGCTGCCGTGGAAGGAGATCGGGTTGTTGCCGAAGTCCACCAGGAAACTGGCCGTGCGGGAGCCTCCTTGCGGCTCGTGCCACTGCTGGGTCTCGATCAGCGTGAGTGTTTCCCCGACGAACTTCTTGGCGAATCCCGGCAGTTTCGCCGGCAGGACCCGTCTGCTCACCAGCGTGGTGTGGCCGTCTTCGGTGATGGCTTCGGCGGTCGCCTCGATGGAACCGCTGGCCAGGCACTTGGCGATGACGAACTCGGGATCCAGCAGCAGCCCGTACACGGACTCGGGAGCCGCGTCGTAGCGTTGGGTCTCATCGATTCTCGCTGTCACGGTTCCTCCGCTGGTCGGGCGACTGGCACCCAGAATAGGGCCTGGGGCAGCGCTGCTCACCGAGCCAGGCCCCGCTGCGCGGGGAATTCGGCCCGCTACGGCGGTAATCTCGGGGCATGACCACGCTGGAGTCCGATGCGGATGCCCGGGAGGACGAGTTGGATTCCGAGGAGCGGATCCGCGCGGACGTCATGGCCTCGGCTGCCGCTGCCAGCCGCGCGCTCGGTGGCACGGCGATCCCCGACCTGACGGGCTTCCTCTCCGCCTACTACCTCAACGTCGCGGTCGAGGATCTGCAGGAGAACGATCCCATCGACCTGCTCGGGATTGCGCTGTCCCATCGGCAGGCGGCTCACGGCCGGGGTCCGGACACCTGCGCGGTGCGCGTCTACACGCCGACCGTGGAGGAGCATGGCTGGTCCAACGGCCACACCGCTGTGGAGATCGTTGCCGATGACATGCCCTTCCTGGTCGACTCGTTGTCGGCGGCGCTGTCTGCCCGAAATCGCGGAATCCATCTGGTGATCCACCCGCTGTTCGACGTCGTCCGCGACGACGCGGGCGACCTCGTGTCGGTGCGGAACCCGGGTGCCGGCAACGGTGCCGTGGCGGACGAGGTCACCGAATCCTGGATCCACTTCGACATCGACCGGGAGTCGGATCCCGACGAGCTGGCCGAACTCATCGACGGGCTGAACCACGTTCTCGCCGACGTTCGCGCGGCGGTGGAAGACTGGCCACCGATGCAGAACCGGGCCGAGGAGGTCGCAGACGGCCTTGCAGCGGAGCCGATCCCCGGTGTCTCCGATGTCGAACGAGCCGAGGCGGCGGCCTTCCTGGACTGGCTCGCTGAAGGCAACTTCACCTTCCTCGGGTACCGCAACTACGACTTGGTGCAGACCGCCGACGGTGAGTCGCTGCAGGTTGCGGCTGGAACCGGGCTCGGGATACTGCGCGGCGGGGACGGTCGGCAGCGCCTGCTGTCGTCGCTGCCCGAAGCTGTGCGGGAGCGCGCGCTGGAGCCGACCCCGCTGCTGCTGACCAAGGCCAACTCCAAGTCCACCGTCCACCGTGCCGCCTACCTCGACTATGTCGGGGTCAAACGCTTCGACGATTCCGGGACCGTGGTGGGCGAGCATCGATTCTTGGGGCTGTATGCGGCGTCTGCCTATACCCAGAGTGTGGACAACATCCCCGTTCTGCGGGCCAAGGTCGACGCCGTGACCGAGTTGACCGGCTTCGCCCCGGACTCGCACAGCGGCAAGGACCTGAAGCTGTTCTTGGAGACCTATCCCCGCGACGAGTTGTTCCAGATCACCGTCCCCGAACTTCTGGGAACCGCCGTGGCCGTCCTGAGGATGCAGGAACGGCGCAAGGTGCGGCTGTTCATGCGGCGGGACCCCTACGAGCGGTTCGTGTCGTGTTTGGTCTACCTGCCTCGCGACCGCTATACGACTGCGGTGCGCCTGCGGATCGAGGGGATCCTGCGAAGGGCGCTGCACGCGTCTTCGATCGAGTACCGCGCCCGGGTCTCGGACAGCGTCTTGGCCCGCCTGCACTTCGTGGCCCGGGTCCCGCCGGGCCGGCGGTTGCCGCATCCCGACCACCGACTGCTGGAACAGGAGATCGCCGCCGCGGTGCGCTCCTGGGAAGACGCGTTCCACGAGGAGCTGATCGAGGCGGTGGGGGAGGAGGACGGGGCGCGACTGGCGGCGAGGTTCGGCCACTCGATCCCCGAGGCGTACAAGGAGGCGTTCCCCGCCCGTACCGGTGTCGCCGATGTGCGCCACATCGATGCCCTGCCCGACAACGCCATGGCGCTGAACCTGTACCGGCCCTACGAGGCCGGCGAGCGCTACCGGCGGCTCAAGATCTACCGCTCCGGCGCTGCGCTGTCACTGTCGCTGATCCTTCCGGTGCTGCAGCACATGGGCGTGCATGTGATCGATGAGCGGCCGTTCACCCTGGTCGACGATTCGGGTCAGCCGTTTCGCATCTACGACCTCGGGTTGGAGTTCCCCAGCGACGAGATGAGCGACAGCGAGACGTTGAAGAGCCGGTTCGAGGAGACGTTCCTCGCGGTCTGGTCCGGGCGGGCCGAGGATGACGGCTTCAACGCGCTGGTCATGCGCGCGGCATTGGCGTGGCAGGAGGTTGTCATACTGCGGGCGCTGTCGCGCTACATGCGCCAGGCCAACGTTGCGCTGAGCCAGGAGTACATGGAGGAAGTACTGATCACCAATCCGGAGATCACGGCAGATCTTGTCCGGCTCTTCGCAGCCCGCTTCGATCCCGCCGCCGAGGCGCAGCGGCCCGACGGGGTGGCCGCGCTGCACGAGAAGATAGTGGAGCGCATCGACCAGATCGCGTCCTTGGATGCCGACCGCGTTCTGCGGTTCCTGTTGCGGCTGATCATGTCGTGCGCCCGCACCAGCTACTTCCGGAGCCGGGACATGGCGGCCCCCTTCAAGGTGTCGTTCAAACTGCTGCCGCGCATGATCGCCGGACTGCCCGAACCGCGGCCGCTCTATGAGATCTGGGTGTACTCGCCAGTTGTGGAAGGAGTCCATCTGCGCTTCGACACGGTTGCCCGTGGCGGCCTGCGGTGGAGCGATCGGCGCGAGGACTTCCGGACCGAGATCCTGGGGCTGGTGAAGGCCCAATCGGTGAAGAACACCGTGATCATTCCCGCGGGCGCCAAAGGCGGATTCTTCGCCAAGCAGTTGCCCGAGCCGACTGACCGGGAGGGCTTCGCCGCCGCTGGGCGCCATGCCTACACCGAGTTCATCTCAGGGCTGCTCGACCTCACCGACAACCGGGTGGGCTCGCAGATCGTCCCACCGCCCGATGTCGTGCGCCACGACCAGGACGACCCCTACCTCGTGGTCGCGGCCGACAAGGGAACTGCCACCTTCTCCGACTTGGCCAACTCGGTGTCGGCGTCCTACGGCTTCTGGCTGGGCGATGCTTTTGCGTCGGGGGGGTCGGAGGGCTACGACCACAAGGTGATGGGCATCACCGCGCGTGGCGCCTGGGAGTCGGTCAAGCGCCACTTCCGCGAGATGGGCATCGACACCCAGACCCAGGGCTTCACGTGCGTGGGCATCGGCGACATGAGTGGCGACGTCTTCGGCAACGGGATGCTGCTCAGCGAGCACATCCTGCTGGTGGCGGCGTTCGACCACCGGCACATCTTCCTGGATCCCACCCCGGATCCTGCCGCAAGCTTCGCCGAGCGGCAGCGCCTCTTCGAATTGCCCCGCTCGTCGTGGGACTCCTACGACCGCGGCCTGATCTCCGCCGGCGGCGGCGTCTACTCCCGCAAGGCCAAGTCGATCCGACTGGGCGACGAAGTGCGCAAGGCACTGGGCATCATTGCCGACGCGCCCGCGATGACGCCGGCCGACCTCATCCGTGCGATCTTGAAGGCGAAGGTCCAACTGCTGTGGAACGGCGGGATCGGCACGTATGTGAAGTCGTCGCAGGAGTCCAACAGCGACGTCGGGGACAAGAGCAATGACGCCGTGCGGGTCAACGGCCGCGACTTGCGCTGCCAGGTCGTCGGCGAGGGCGGCAACCTCGGCCTCACCCAGCTCGGCCGCATCGAGGCGGCTCAATTCGGGGTCAGGTTGAACACCGATGCAATCGACAACTCCGCAGGCGTGGACACATCCGACCACGAGGTGAACATCAAGATCCTGCTGGACGCGGTGGTGCGACAGGGCGACCTGACGGTGAAGCAGCGCAACGCCCTGCTGCGCTCCATGACCGGCGCGGTGGCCGATCTTGTCCTGGCGGACAACTACAGCCAGAACCTCGTGCTGGGCAACGCACGGACGCAGGCATCGTCGTTGATGAGCGTGCACAACCGCTACATCCAGCAGCTTGCCGCCCGCGGCGAGATCGACCGCGACCTCGAGCACCTCCCCAGCGATGACGAGATGCGGGAGCGGGAAGCTGCCCATCGGGGACTGACGTCGCCGGAGCTGTCGGTCCTGCTCGCCTACTCGAAGTTGACGCTGACAGCGCAACTGCCGCCGCGTGCGCTGGCGGACGACCCCTACTTCCGGCCCATGCTGGATGCATATTTCCCTCGCGAGCTGAGGGACCAGTACCGCGACCGCCTGGCGGATCATCCCCTTGCCGCGGAGATCATCACCACATCGGTCGTCAACGGTGTCATCAACCGCGGCGGGATCACCTTCGTCTACCGCGGGCATGAGGAGACCGGGGCCGACCCGTTGGAGGTCGTGCGCGGGTTGACGTTCACCCGCGACGTCTTCGCCCTGCCGCAGCTGTGGGCGCGGGCGGAGTCGATGGACAACCAGATCCCCACCCGGGCCCAGAGTTCGGTGCATCTGGAGGCCCGCCGACTGCTGGACCGGGGCGCTCGCTGGTTGCTGCAGACGTACGGTTCGGCGGTCGATCTGACCGCGCTGGTGCAGCGATACCGCCCGGTGGTGGCCGAACTCGGCCCTCATCTGAGCGAGATGCTGCGGGGCACCGAACTGACCCGGCTGGAGGCCATCGCCATGGGCCTGGTCAGCGAAGGGGTGCCCGACGACCTTGCCCACGATGCAGCTGCGCTGCTGTATCAGTTCAGCCTGCTGGATGTGGTGCGGATCGCCGAGCGAATCCAGGCCGACCCGGCCGATATCGCCCCGCTGTACTTCATGGTCAGCGAGCACTACGAGGTGGATGGGTTCCTGACCCGGATCTCCGCGCTTCCCCGCGACGGCCGCTGGAAGGCGCTGGCACGCCAGGCGCTGCGCAGCGACCTCTACCAGGTGCTCGCGTCACTGACCGCGCAGATCGCCCGCAGCACGGACAAGGGGATGTCTGCCGACGAGCGCATGGAGCAGTGGGAGTTGCAGAACACCGCCGAGGTGTCCCGGGTGCGGCAGACGCTGAAGGAGATCTCCCGGTTGGAGCGCCACGATCTCGCGTCGTTGAGCGTCGCGCTGCGGGCAATGCGCACCCTGGTCGCGCAGTCGCGGGCGTGACTCGGGGTTGCGCCGCTGACGTACTCTGAAAGGCGTGGCCGATCCCGAAATCACCCAACGCATCAGCACGCTGAGCTCCACCCTCTCCGGAATCGCCGATGTCGTCGACCTCGACGGCGCGCGTCGAGAGATCTCCAGCTTGGAGCAGCATGCCTCCGACCCCGGACTGTGGGACGACCAGGAGCGGGCCCAGCGCGTGACCTCCCGGCTGTCGTTCCTGCAGTCGGAGGTCACCAGCGTGGAGTCCCTTCGCAGCCGTCTGGATGATGTGCTCGTGCTGTTCGAACTCGCCGCGGCCGAGGGGGACGCGGATACGGCCGCCGAGGCGGGGGACGAGCTCGACGAGATCGCCCGCGAGATCGACGAGATGGAGGTGCGGACCCTGCTCTCGGGGGAGTACGACCAGCGCGGCGCACTGATCCACGTCCATTCCGGGGCGGGCGGCGTCGATGCCGCGGACTGGGCCCAGATGCTGTTGCGCATGTACACCCGCTACTGCGAGCGGCACGGCTGGAAGTACGAGGTCTACGACATCTCCTACGCCGAGGAGGCCGGCATCAAATCGGCGACCTTCCAGGTCGATGCTCCCTACGCCTACGGCACGCTGTCCGTGGAACAGGGCACCCATCGCCTTGTCCGGATCTCGCCGTTCGACAATCAGGGGCGGCGGCAGACGTCGTTCGCCCGTATTGAGGTGCTGCCCGTCACCGAGCAGACCGACCACATAGACATCCCGGAATCCGACATCCGCATCGACGTCTTCCGTTCCTCCGGTCCCGGCGGGCAGAGCGTCAACACGACCGATTCTGCCGTGCGGATCACCCACACCCCCACCGGGATCGTGGTGTCCTGCCAGAACGAGAAGTCACAGATCCAGAACCGGGCGGCGGCGCTGCGGGTGCTGCAATCGCGGCTGCTCGAACTGCGCCGGCAGCAGGAGAAGGCGGAGATGGACGCACTGAAAGGTGACGCCAGCGGCTCATGGGGGGACCAGATGCGCTCCTACGTGTTGCACCCGTATCAGATGGTCAAGGACCTGCGCACCGGCACCGAGACCGGCAACACCGCAAACATCCTCGACGGGGAACTCGACGACTTCATCGAATCGGGTATCCGCTGGCGCCGCACCGAGTCTGCAGATGTGTGACAACACCACCTCAGGCAGAGGCCCCGGGAAGGGGGGGGATTTCCCGGGGCCTCCCACCTGGAGGGTGTTGCGCCGCCGTGCGGCGCGGCCGGTCGGGGTTGGGGGGGGATATTCCCGACGGGCCCTTTGGGTGACTTCATCATGACGCTGTGCAACGTGAGCCGCATCACCAGAGGGTAACGATTTCATAACGACCACCTGATCGGAGTAGTTCTCCCCCGCCGATCCGTAGTCGGGTGCAGGATTACGACTTGTCTGCGACGTTTGTCCAGCGCAGGAATATTGCGCCTACACTGATCTGGCTCCTGGGCACTACCCCTGGTTCGGGAAGGACGGGCATGATCCGCTTCGACAACGTGACGAAGCTCTACAAGCACCAGAACAGCCCTGCGCTGCGCGACGTCAGCGTGGAGGTCGAGCGCGGGGAGTTCGTGTTCCTGGTGGGGCCCTCGGGATCCGGCAAGACCACTTTCCTTCGGCTGTGCCTCAAGGAGGACAAGCCCACATCCGGCTCGGTGTGGGTTGCCGGCAAGGATCTGTCGAAGTTGTCGTCGTGGCGCGTGCCCCTGCTGCGCCGGCAGATCGGAACGGTGTTCCAGGACTTCCGGCTGCTGCCCAACAAGTCCGTGTTCGGCAACATCGCGTTCGCGCTGGAGGTTATCGGCAAGCCCCGCAGCCACATCCGGACGGTGGTGCCCGAGGTTCTCGAGATGGTGGGCCTGGACGGCAAGGAGAAGCGGCTGCCCCACGAACTGTCCGGCGGCGAGCAGCAGCGGGTGGCCATCGCGCGAGCCTTCGTCAACCGCCCCGACATCCTGATCGCGGACGAGCCCACGGGCAACCTCGACCCGAACACCAGCATCGGCATCATGAAGCTGCTCGACCGGATCAACCGCACCGGCACGACCATCGTGATGGCGACCCACGATGCGCACATCGTCGACCAGGTGCGCAAACGTGTCATCGAACTCGGCGACGGCGAAATCGTCCGCGACGAAGCGCGCGGCGTGTACGGGGCCGCCCTGTGAGCGCCGGATTGACACGATCCACCGATGGGATGGGGCTGGCATGAGGGTCCGGTTTGTTCTCAGCGAGGTGTGGACCGGGCTGCGGCGCAACCTCACGATGACCCTGGCGCTGATCATCACGATCGCCGTGTCCTTGGCTCTTCTGGGGGCGGGGCTGCTGGTGCGCCAGCAGGTGGCGCAGATGAAGGGCTTCTGGTTCGACAAGGTCGAGGTCTCGGTGTTCCTGTGCACCAAGAACTCCCAGGAGCCGTCCTGCACCGGGGCCGTGACCTCGGGGCAGAAGCAGGAGATCGCCGCCGACCTCGAGGGGCTCGCCCCCCTGGTCGAGGAGGTCTACTTCGAGACTTCGCAAGAGGCGTACGACCGCTTCCAGGAGCAGTTCAGCGGTTCGCCCATCGCGGAGTCCGCCACTCCGGCGGATCTGGGTGAGTCCTACCGGGTGAAGTTGTCCGACCCCGATCAGTACAGCGTCATCACCAGTGCTTTCACCGGCCGCCCCGGCGTGGAGCGGGTTGATGACCAGAAGCAAGTGCTCGACAAGCTGTTCCGATTGCTCGACGGGTTGCAGGCGATCGCGCTCGGTATCGCGGTCGCCATGCTGATCGTCACAGTGCTGCTCGTCGGCAACACCATGCGCCTGGCCGCCCACAGCAGAAGGCGTGAGACCGGGATCATGCGTCTGGTGGGCGCCTCGAAGTTCTATATTCAGTTGCCATTTCTACTCGAATCGGTCATTGCGGCGCTTATCGGCGCGTCGCTCGCCATCCTGGCGATAGTCGGGGTGAAGATTGTGCTCGTCGACAGGTTCCTGGAGCCGTCGTTCCAGTTCACGCCATTCGTGGGCTGGGATTCGGTCTGGCAGGTGTCCTTCATCCTTGTGGGGTTGGGCGTCGGACTGGCAGCGGTGGCCGCGGTGCTCACGCTGCGCAGGTACCTGAAGGTCTGACGAGACGAATGGCCGTGCTGCGGATGTCGTCTCATGGGAGGGCAAACGCGGTGAAGCGGGAAGCGCCACACAGTAGGCGGAAGACAGCAGCGGGTCCCGCTGCCGTGCTGATCGGTGCGGCTCTGGCACTGGGTCTGCTGTCGGGGACCGCCGCTGCCGGCAACGACCTCGACCAGAAGCGCGCTCAGAAACAACGCGTCGACGCTCGCCTGGACGACGCCCACGACGAGATCCTGTCCTTCAACAAGAAGGTTGCGTCGGCCACCCGACAGGTGATCAACGCCCGCGGCAAACTGCCCGCGGCTGAGGCCAACCTGGCCCGGGCGCAGGCGGAGCAGTCGCGCACCGAGGCGGCCAACGAGCAGGCGGCCCGGGAGCTGGTAGAGGCTGAGGCGGAGGTCGCTCTGGCGGAACGCCGCCTCGCCGCCATCGAGCGCCGGCTGGAGCGGATGGAGGAGAACGTCGGGGACTTCGCCCGCCGCGCCTATCAACTGGGTCCCTTCGCGGAACTGGAGATGGTCCTGGAGGCACGCGATCCCTCGGACTTCACCGACCGACTGGCGGCCATCAGGTCTGTGGCCCAGTCCAACAACGCGACTCTGGGGCGCATGGGCGAGAACCGAGCCGACATGGCCTATACGGGAACCAGGCTGGCTGCACTGCGCGATGTGGCGGACAAGAAGAAAGAGGCCGCCGAGGCCCGTCTCGCCGAAGCGCGGGAGGCGGCAGCGGGTGCGGCGGCGGCGAAGAAGATCGTCGACTCGCTCATCGCCCAGGAAGAGGCGGCCCTGGCCTCGGCGCAGAAGCACCGCGCCGACGTCAAGGCCGAATATGAGCGGCTCGAGGCGGAGCAGGAGCGGATCCAGAAACAGATCGCCAAGGCCGCCGCCCGGCTGGAGCGCTCCACCGGGGTCAACACCAACCCGAAGGTCAGCGCTGGCGTGGCGGGAACCGACAGCGGCACCGACTGGTATTTCCCGCTGCCCGGCTATTCGATCGGCTCCGACGCCGGGTGGCGGTTCCACCCCATCTTGAAGTACACCCGGTGCCACGCCGGGGCCGACATCAGCGCCCCGTCCGGCACCGCGATCCACGCCGTCGCGAGCGGCACGGTCATCCAAGCCGGCTGGAACGGCGGCTACGGCAACTTCACGACTGTCGCCCACGGCGGCGGCCTCACGAGCAGCTACGCCCATCAGACGAGGATGGCGGTCAGTGTCGGGCAGTCGGTCCAGCGCGGGCAGGTCATCGGCTATGTCGGGTCCACCGGCCTGTCCACCGGCCCGCACCTGCACTTCGAGGCCCGCATCGGCGGCGCCCCCTACAGCCCGAAGGGCTGGTTCGGGCAGGGGCCGAAGATCCAGGTGTGCGTCTGAAACGGTGGCGGTTGGGCATCACCGCCACCATCGGTCAGACTGGGCACCATGCCCAAGGAGAAAGGCCGCAGGGTGATCGCGGCCAACCGCAAGGCGCGCCACGACTACTTCATCGACGCGACCTACGAGGCGGGGATGGTGCTGACCGGCACCGAGGTGAAGTCCCTGCGCGCCGGGCGGGCGACGATCGTCGACGGCTACGCCACGATCCGTGACGGGGAAGTCTGGCTGTACGGGGTGCATATCCCCGAATACGAGCACGGCTCCTGGACCAACCACGAGCCCCGCAGACCCCGCAAACTGCTGCTCAAGCGCGCGGAGATCGCCAAGCTCATCGGTAAGTCCAAGGAATCCGGGGTGACGCTGATCCCGCTGGCCCTGTACTTCGCCGGCGGGTATGCAAAGGTGGAGTTGGCTTTGGCCCGCGGTCGCCGTGCGGCGGACAAGCGCCACGCAATCGCCGAACGCGAGGCCAAACGAGAGGCTGAGCGCGCCATCGGCAGGCGTGCCAAGGGCATGGAGTAGCGCGAGCGAGGAGCCGACATGGCTGCAGGCGACGATTTCATCGACGGGTTCTGGCCCTACCGCAAGGAGGCCGTCAACTACCGCAGGATTCCCGACGATCCGGCGGACCGGGCGCAGATACTCGCCGAGATCACCGACATGGCCAACCGCGAGGACGCCATGGGCGATGAGGGACGGGTCTCCGGCAGCCTCTACAGCGGCGACCACGATCACTACCACTACCTGGCCGACATCTTCGGGCTGTTCGCCCACGCGAATGTGCTGCAGCGCGACATGTACCCGTCTGCCACCAAGTTCGAGGGCGAGATCATCGCGATGACGCTCGACCTGCTGCACGGCGCGGCTGCAGGCGGCAGCGCATGCGGCGTGATCACCTCCGGGGGCAGCGAGAGCCTGATCACCGCGATGTTGTCCTACCGGGAGCAGGCCGCCCAGCAACGTGGTGTCACCAAGCCGAACCTCGTGATGCCCACCACCGCCCATGTCGCACTGGACAAGGGCGGCCGCTGGCTGGGCGTCGAGGTGCGCCACGCTCCGCTGGGTGACGACTACCGCGGTGATGTGGCCGCGATGGCGGACATGGTGGACGACCAGACGATCGCCTTGGTGGGCTCCGCGGGCAACTACCCCCATGGGCTGATCGACCCGATCGAGGAGATGTCGGACCTCGCCCAGGAACGGGGAATCGGCCTGCATGTGGACGGCTGCCTCGGCGGCTTCCTCCTGCCATGGCTGCCGGAGTTGGGCTACGACATCCCACCATGGGATTTCCGGGTGCCCGGTGTGACGTCGATTTCCGCCGACACCCACAAGTTCGCCTACGCGCTCAAGGGAACCTCGACCCTGCTGTACCGAAACCGGGAACTGCGCCAGCAGCAGTACTTCACCTACCCCGACTGGCCCGGCGGCCTGTACCTGTCGCCCGGGCTGGCGGGATCTCGCTCCGGCGGGTTGATCGCCGCGACGTGGGCGGCGATGGTCACCACGGGCCGCACGCAGTATCTGGAGTCGGCACAGAAGCTGATGGACGCCGCCACCACCATCCGTCGCGGTGTGGCGCAGACCGAGGGACTGGAGGTCATCGGCGACCCCACGTTCCTCATCGCCTTCAAGTCCAGTCGCGACGACCTCGACATCTACCTGGTCAACGACCACCTCAAGCGCGCCGGCTGGCGACTGAACTCGCTGCAACTGCCCGCCGCGCTGCACTTCTGTGTCACCCGGCCGAACACGCAACCAGGGGTGGCGGAGGCGTTCGTCGCCGCTCTGGCGGAAGCGGCGGCGTGGGCGCTGGCCAACGTCGGGACCCCGGCGGAGAGCGGGGCCATCTACGGCTTCGGCGGGACCCCGCAGGGCAACCAGACGCTGAACCAGCTGATGACGGGCGTGCTCGACGCCATGCATGAACCGGCACCGCAGGCCAAGGAGGTCTGACGCCGTGGCGGGGGGCACGTGGATCCTCGCGATCGACCAGGGCAACGGCGGCCCCAAGGTCGGCGTGGTCGGGCTGGACGGCACGATACTCGGCACCGGTTTCGCGCCCGTGGCGGTGGACATCGGCGCGGATGGCCGGGCCACCCAGGATGCCGCCGAGTGGGAGGTGGCGCTGCGGTCGGCTGTGGCGCAGGCGCTCGCGAGCGCCGATGCCGACCTGGATGGCCTGCACGCCGTGGGCATCACCGGTCAATGGGGTTCGACGGTTCCGGTCGGTGCTGATGGGCGCCCTGTCGGTCCGGTACTGCTGTGGGCGGACACCCGCGCCGCCCGCCACGCCCGTGGGGTCATCGGCGGCCCGGTTTCGGTGGGCGGCATCGCGCCCCACAAGGCGCTCCCCTTCGTGCGGCTCACCGCTGGGGCGCCGAGCCCCAGCGGCGCGGACCCCACCGGCCATTCGCTGCTGCTCGGCCACGAATTGGCCGGCGTCGGCCGGCAGTGCCGGGTGTTGTTGGAGCCGGTGGATTACCTGGCATTCCGACTCACCGGCCGAGTCGCGGCGACACCGGCATCGATGATGCTGTCCTGGCTGACCGACAACCGCCCCGATGCCGACGTGGGCTACGTCCCCGCCCTGGTGCGGCGTGCCCGGCGGGACCCGGCGCTGCTGCCAGAACTGATTCCGACCGGCTCGGTGCAGGGGCGGTTGCAGCCCGGTGTGGCTGCCGAACTCGGACTGAAAGCTGACGTACCCGTCATGGCCGGCATCCCTGATCTGCACGCCGCGGTCGTCGGCAGCGGTGCGGTGCAGCCCTTCCAGACGCACCTGGCGGTGTCCACCACTGCCTGGCTGTCGGCACGCGTGCCGTTCAAGAAGACCGACGTCCTGCATTCCATGGCAACCCTGCCCGGGCTGGACCAGCACTACCCACTGGTCGGCAACAACATCGAGACCGGGGGAGCGGCGCTGACCTGGTTGCGGGAGCAGATCATCGCGCCGAACGATCGCCTCGCCGGCGGCGGCAGCGGAATCGGCGCCGAGGGTGCTGCGCCGCTGTCCGCCCGGCCCACCTACGACGACCTGTTCGCGCTGGCCGCCGAGGCGCCGGTCGGCAGCGAGGGAGTCTTGTTCACCCCGTGGCTGAACGGGGAGCGCAGCCCCCTGGAAGACCGCAACCTGCGTGGGGCATGGCTCAACCTGTCGTTGCGCACCGATCGGTCCATCCTGGTCCGGTCCGTGCTGGAAGGTGTGGCATTGAACATCGCCTGGTTGTTCGAGTACTACCGCAAGTTCGTCCGCCAACCGGTCCCCAGCATCCGGGCCCTCGGCGGCGGAGCGCGGTCGGACCTGTGGTGTTCGATCATCGCCGCGACCGTCGATCGGCCTGTCGAGCAGGTGGCGGACCCCCTGAACGCCCAGTTGCGCGGCGCGGCCCTGTGGGCACGGATCTGCCTGGGGGAGATCACCCTGGCCGAGGCGGCGGCAATGGTGCCCGTGGCGCGGACGTTTCGCCCCGACCCTGCGGCCCGCGACGTCTACGCCCGCCACTACCGCGAATACCGCAAGCTGGCCGGCAGGCTACGTGGCACGTACAGCCGGCTGAACCGCATCTAGGTGTCGCCAGTGGCGGATTCGAGACAAGCAGGTGGCCTTCCCCAAGGTCGGGCCGGTCAAGCCGGTCATCCCCGCCGCATCGTCGGTGGGGCCGCCAACAGCAGGAGGAGCACGATGGGAGCGGTAGCCACCGCACAGAGGACGGCGTAGGACGTCGATACGACGATTATGCCCGCACAGGCGCCGCCGACGGCTCCCGCCGCGTTCATCACGAGGTCGGACAGGCCTTGGACCGATGGTCGATCCGCCGGCGCAGCGTCGTCGGTGAGCAGCGTGGAACCGCCGATGAGAGTGCACGACCAACCGAGTCCGAGCAGGAACAGCCCGACGCCCAGCAGGGCCACGTTGTCCGCCGCGGCGATCCCGGCGGCGGCGCATGCGGCCGCCAGGATGCCGGCGCCCAGCATGATGAGCGGGACGGGTCCGTATCGGTCGACCCCCCAACCGACCAGGGGGGAGAACGCGAACATGCCGAGTACGTGGACGCTGATCACGAGGCCGATGAGCCGCAGGGAAACATCCACGCGTGCCATGTGGACGGGGGTCATGACCATGACCATGATCATCACGACATGGCCGATCGACACCGCGCTGATCCCCAGAATGGCCCTGCGATGCGACAACACATACGCCAAGCCGTCACGAAGCCTTGCCGCCGGCGGCTCCACGTCCGACTCCGAACTGGCGATCGAGCGGGCGAGGAGGAAGGGGTCCGGGCGCAAGGTGGCAACCAGCAGTGCAACTGCCACCGTCAGGACGGCTCCCGCCAGGAGGAGAGGACCGGTCAGTTCCGGCAGTCCCACTTCAGCCGCGGCGCTTCCCGAGACGTCCAGCAGGTTGGGCCCGAGGACGGCGCCGACTGTGCCTGCCCACACCACCAGCGCAAGGGCACGGCCGCGGCGTTGCGGTTCGGCGAGATCGGCGGCGGCGAAGCGGGCCTGCAAACCCGCGGCCGTCGCCACGCCCAGGAGCAGGAATCCGGCGAGCACCAGCCACAGCAGTCGGTTCGCCCCTCCGATGACGGCAATCGCGGCTCCTGCTGCGCCGATTCCGTAGCCCGTCGACAGCGACACCCGGCGTCCCCGGGTGAGGGCCAGCCGCGCCAGCGGCAGCGCAAATATCGCTGCCCCCAGTACGCCGGCGGTCTGGGCTAGGCCGGCTGCGCCTTCACCACCCAGCGAGGCCCCGAGCAGAGCCCCCGCCGGAAGCGACCCCGCGACGGCGACGCCATTGAGGACCTGCGCGAGCGACAACGATGCCACCGAGCGTCGCTGGACCACGGCCACGTCGATTGCTGCGGCTTGCTGACCGCGGAGTGCCACACTGTGACCGTAGCCGACGGCAACTGCTGGCGGCCGGGTCCAGCCCGTGGGAATGTGTCGGGCATGGGTGACGCGCCATGGTTCGAACGGATCTCCGCGAACGACGCCCAACAACTGGCCACCGACGTGGGACCGGTCCCCATGAACGTCGGAGCCGTGCTGCTGCTCGGCGCACGACCACACTTCGACGTCGGGGGCGCGCAGAAGCTCCTGGCGCTGCGGCTGGCCGCTGTTCCCCGGCTGCGGCAACGGATCGTCGTGCCGCCCTTCGGATGCGGCCGGCCGGTGTGGGTGGACGACCCGGGTTTCGATGTCGCGGCGCACTTGGGGCGGATCCGCTGCCCCTCCCCGGGGGACGATGCCGCGCTGATGGACCTCGCTGTGACCACTGTGACCAGGGCCCTGGACCGCTCCCGGCCGCTCTGGCGGGCGGCCGTGGTCACCGGCCTGGCAGGCGGACAGGTCGGCATGGTGTTCGCTTTCCACCATGTTCTCGCCGACGGTATCGGGGGACTCGCGGTCCTTGCCGGGCTGGTGGACGAGTCGGCGTCGGGCGCCGTGGCAGGCCCCGGGCCGTCGCCGCGCCCCGCACCCTCGCGCGGGATGCTCTTCGCAGACGCCAACACCGGGCGGTGGCGGTCGCTGCGGCGACTGCCGCTGGCTGCAACCCAGATGGGCGCCGCCCTGTCCGAGATGGGCCGCCGCCCGGCGTCTGCTCCGCGAACCTCACTGAACACCGCGACCGGTCCTCGGCGCAGCGCGCGGGTCGTGCGCACGGATCTGCAATCCGTCCGCGACGCGGCGCGGGCACGCTCCGGAACTGTCAACGACGTGATGCTGGCCGCGGCCGCCGGAGCATTGCGAACGCTTCTGGAGAGCCGCGGTGAGCGGCAGTCGGAACTGGTCGTGTCGGTTCCGGTCACCGCACGGACTGCTGCGGCTGCGGGGGAGTTGGGCAACCGGGCGGGCGTCATGCCGGTGCGGGTCCCGTTGGGCCGGCCGGCTGGGGAGAGGCTGGATCACATCGCCCGGACCACAGCTGCCCAGAAAGCCTCACACCGCGGAGCGTCCGCCGCCGTGGTGGCACCGATCTTCCGGCTGATGGCAGCGGTGGGAGTGTTTCGCTGGACCATCAACCGGCAGCGGGTGGTGAACACCTTCCTGACCAACGTTCGAGGTCCCGACCGGCCGCTGTCTTTCCATGGGGCGCCGATCAGCCGAATGGTGCCGATCACGATCGCCGCGGGCAACGTCACAATCGCTTTCGCGGTCTTCTCCTACGCCGGGACGTTGACCGTCACAGTGGTCGTGGATCCGGATGCCGTGCCTGACGCGGATGTGCTGGTCTCGGCGCTCGACGGCGAGATCCGTTCCCTGGTAGGCGGCTGACGGCACCTGCCAGGAGCTCAAACGACCGCAAGTGGTCGAAACGACCGAACGGCTTCGGTCGGTCGGACCCGTTGCGGTCGTATCAGCTGCTCGGAGCGCGACGACTCAGCGTCCACGGCGGCGGGAATGCGCCTCCGTGTGGTGGTGTTGAACCAAGTGCCGGCGAGTAGGAGCATGTGTCGGCCCTCGGGGTTACTCTGAGGTTTGGTGGCCGGCAGGTGATTCCAGGATTCCAGTCCAGGATTCACCGGGTTGGCCGCCGTACAACTCAACAGGGGGTGACAGGTTTCGACAACGTCTGTCGAAAAGGGAGAAGCGAGCCGAGAAACCACTGTGATCTCGTAAACCTTCGGTGGAAACCAACAGGTGCCAAACAGAACCGCACCTCCTTCGCCCTCGCTGCCTGACAGCGAACCGGTGAAGCGTTCGGCGGGAATCGTTCCCGCACCGTCGGACGTCGCCAGGGGACTCACCAATGATCCGGGTCACGCGGGTCGGCGGAACACCTTTGCAGTGACTGTGACCGTGTTTCCTGCAGTGTCGTGAGAAGCAGGAAGGTCAAGAACACACCACATCGACTGCGCTCGGAGAAGTCCCCGCTCCACACCGTTGGACCCGGGTTCGATTCCCGGCACCTCCACCAAGCACAGGACCCCGGGGTGTTCCCCCGGGGTCCTGTGCTTGTCTGGGTTGGGTACTGCGGGAATCGGGAGGAGCGTCGCGGTAGCGGGGCGACGGATCCCGGGGTGTTCCTATCCCTCTTCTCGCTGGATCTCCTGCCATACGAGCGCCTTGAACGCCTCCCGCCCGGACGCGTCCTCGTAGGCTCGGTAGCGGTCAGAGCTCTTCTGGTAGAAGTCCTGGTGGTAGTCCTCGGCTTGATAGAAGGACGTGAACGGCAGGATCTCGGTCACGATCGGCGCTTCGAACCGACCGGATTCGGCCAGCCGATCCTTCGAGCGCTGCGCCGCGCGGCGCTGCTCCGGGCCCCGGACGAAGATGGCGGTGGTGTAGGGCATCCCGCGGTCCACGAACTGCCCGCCGGGGTCTGTGGGGTCGATGCTGCGCCAGTAGACCTCGAGCAGTTCCCTGTAGCTGACCTGCTCCGGGTCGAAGTACACCTGCAACGATTCTCGGTGCGAGGTTCCGCCCGTGTAGACGTCCTCGTAGCTGGGGTTGGGTTCGGTCCCGCCGGCGTAGCCGCTGATGGCGTTGGACACGCCGGGGGTCTCTTGGAAGGCCGCTTCAGTGCACCAGAAGCAGCCGCCTGCGAAGGTGGCGACCGCCGCCCCGGGGGGCACTGCCTCGCTTACGACCTCGGTTCCACCGGCCGCGGGCGCCGGGTCGGCCACGGGCGCCGGGTCCCGCGTCACCAGCAGTGCAACGGCGAGCAAGGCGACGGCAAGAAGTCCACCTGCCACGATCAATGCGAGGGTGCCGATCCCGGGGCGGTGGACGCGGGTCGACTGCGATATCTCGCCGTCGTGAACTGCCACGTACACAGTGTGGGCCAATCCGCCGCGTCAGAGCGTCTCCCCGCCGGTGCGGTAAGCGCTCTGTAAGCGACTGTTGTGTGTCGGCATGGCGGACGCAGCACTCCCTGTGCCGGGCCTCCCCACGGGCAGGCGCCGAGGCGGGCGTGGCTGGTCCAGGGCCCGTTCCTGGCAGCTCGCCTGGGCGGACATCGACGGCGAATACGCTGGGGGGATGCGCGTCGCCGTGGTGATCCTGCCCGATTCCGGGTGGCCAGAGCTGCGGCGGCGTTTCCTGGACGCCGAGGCTCGCGGGTTCCACGTCGGCTGGACCTACGACCACCTGTCGTGGCGCTCGCTGCGCGACGGCCCCTGGCTGGGAACCGTACCGCTGCTGGGGGCGGTGGCCGCGACCACTTCGCGGCTTCGCTTCGGAACCTTGGTGACCAGCCCCAACTTCCGCCATCCCGCGTTGCTCGCCAAAGACGCCATGTCCCTGGACCAGATCAGCGCAGGCAGGTTCGAGCTCGGCGTCGGCGCGGGCGGCACCGGCTACGACGCCATGGTGACCGGCGCCCCACCGCTGTCGCCCGCCGAGCGGGCAGAGCGGTTCAGCGAATTCGTCGCGGCCCTGGACGGACTGCTGCGCAACCCGGTGGCATCGCACCACGGCGCCTACTTCACCGCCGAGGAGTCGAGGACGTTTCCCGGATGTGTCCAACGGCCGAGGGTGCCGTTCACGGTCGCGGCAGCAGGGCCGAAAGCACTGCGGGTGGCAGCCGCGCATGGGCACAGATGGGTTACCTACGGGCCGGTCAGCGGCGGCAACAACCCTCACGAGTGGTTGAGCGCCGTCGCGAGGCAATCGGCCCGGCTCGACGCCGAGTGCGAGCGGATGGGCCGCAACCCCGCAGCGATCCGACGGATGCTCCTGGTGGGCCTCGAGCTGGCATGGCCGCAGCAGTCCGTCGCCGCTTGGGACGACTTCTGCGGACGCCTATCGGGGATGGGCTTCACCGAAGTTGCGCTGCACTATCCGCGCCCCGCTGATCCAGATCTGCCGGGGCCGCCCATCGGGGTATTCGACGAGATCAGCAGCCGCCTGGCCGGCTGACGCCGCGGGCGCCGCGTGGGCGCTTCCGGTGGGGGCCATCGCCACGGCGGTCCACGGCTGCTTGACTTGGCCGGTGACC
The DNA here is from genome assembly GCA_032127075.1 of Micrococcales bacterium. Lineage (GTDB taxonomy): Bacteria > Actinomycetota > Actinomycetes > S36-B12. Next base: position 24,098 of record JAQAZZ010000138.1, read on the forward strand.
GAGTATCCCGCTACAGCCGCGAACCGCCCGCATCGGCTTGCCGACCGGGTCTCCTACGACGTTGCCCGGGTGCATTCGATCCTCGACGAGGCGCTGATCTGCCACGTCGGTTTCGAAGCCGGCGGGCCGCTGGTCCTTCCGATGGTCCACGCGCGTGTGGGCGAGCGGCTGTACCTGCACGCCTCGACCGGGTCTGGTTTGGCGTTGAGCGGGATGCCGGCGCAAGTCTGCGCGACGGTGACGGTGCTGGACGGGCTGGTGCTGGCCAAGAGCCAGTTCAACCACTCCATGAACTACCGCAGCGTCGTGATCAGGGGACTTGCAGATCTCGTGACCGATCCGGCGGAGAAGGACATCGCGCTGGCGGCGATCGTGGAGCATGCCAGCCCGGGGCGCAACTCCACGAGCAGACCGCCGAACGATCGCGAACTGGCTGCGACGACGGTCATCCGGGTGCCGCTCGAATCGGTGTCCGCCAAGGTTCGCAGCGGCGGGTCCCACGATGATCCCCAAGACGAAGGCCTGGGCTTCTGGTGCGGCGTCATCCCCCTTCGCCTCGTCGCGGGGGACCCTGAGCCGGACGAGGGCAGCGCTGAGGGTGCGAAGCCGCCCGCAGCCGATCCACGGTTCCGGGCGTAGGCTTCCGACGAGAGGGGACGCACCCTGGCGGCCCTTGCACGAAGGGCGCCCCCTGATCGCGGGGGAATCTGCCAGTCTGGACGCTCGGATTGGCCACAGCAGCGAGGGCGGCGACGATGAAGGTCGAGGCAAGCACGATCGAGGAACTGATCGAGAACAGCCCCCGCTCGGCAGAACTTGCCGAGATCGATGCGCTGATCGCCGAAGCCGTGCCGCAGCTCCCGCGTCGGTTGTTCGCCAAGCCGAGCATCACGATGATCGGGTACGGCGACATCACCCCCACCGGCACTCCACCGGACGAGGCTTGGCCCCTGATCGCCGTCGCCCCGCAGAAGCAGCACATCAGCGTCTACATCTCCACCGGGGTCGGCGGGGACACGATCATCGCACGGTTCCGGGATCGGCTCGGGAGGGTGAGTCTGGGCAAGCACTGTGTCCGCTTCACCCGTTTCGACCTCCTCGATCAGCAAGGGTGGCGCGAGTTCATCAGGGCTTCGGCGGTGGCCGCCGACTCGCTTCCGCTCTAGCCCAGATCAGCCGTTCCACCCGGCCGAGCGATCAGGATGTGCTGAAGGGAACGGTTACCCATTTCCACTCGTTGCCGAACACCTCTCCGTCGGTCCAAGCCAGCGGCGGCCAGCCGTCGCCCTTGGTGATGTTGGGCAGTTCCTCTTCAAGCGCTTCGGATATCTCGTCTGCGAGGTTTCCGGCTTCTTCCACAACATCGCCGCCCACTTCTGCGCTGTCCGCCAGCGCTCCCGCCGCCTCGCCGATTTCGGGCAGGTCGCCGCCGCCGGTGACCACGGTGAGCGCGACCACGATGGCCACGATGACCACCGCGGCCGCGATCTCCAGCAGGATGGCCCACGGCCCCTGCTTGGCGAAGAACTTCTCGATAGACGTGAGCATGTTGAAGGTGCAGGACTTCTGGCCAGGCGGCTTGATGGTCCCCTTGTAGCCGAAGGTCTGGTTCTGGAACGCGACGACGGTCATGCCCCCCAGCTTCAGCTTCGGCTGTTCGGCCTTGGCGCACGGCCGTTTCCCGGCGCTGCCGTCGTACTTGTAGGTCTGCTTGACGCCGAGTTCTGAGCCCTTCAGCGTGAATGCGGAGGCGAAGTCCTTCGGCGGGTTGCGCAGAACCGAGACGACCAGAGTTTTGTTGTCGAACGCCGTCGTCTTCGACTTCGTGTCCGTGCTGCCGCCGCCGGTGTACTGCAACTGCAGATTCCGCCCGGTGTCATTGGCGAAGACGTAGCCGTAGCCGTATGAGCCGGCTGTGGCCGTGGTCGTTGCTGAGGTGACAGCGGCGGAGGACGCTGCTGCGGGGGCCGATTCGGCGAGTCCCGCGCGCGAACGGCGCACTGCAGCGTCCAACCGGACTTTGGCGCGGTAGACGTGGTGGCCCCACGACACGTCACGGCGAAGCCGGAACCGGCCGTCGTGGCTGATGCGCTCGACCGTCCGCCAGCGGCCCTCGCCCTCGGGTGGCACACCGAACCGGCCGGCCCCCTGCAACTCCTGGATCAGCACTTTCTCGCGGGCCCGTTCGTGACGGACGGCGCCCTTCAAGGTGATGGTGTCACCGGCTCGAACCCGCGACTGCTTCTTCTTGCCCAGCTTCAACGTGACGCATGCCCGCTTGGCCGCCTTCCGGCCGTCCCCAGGCGTCGACACGCACGATTGCTTCGCCGGTCCTGATGGGGCCGCGCTCACCGCGGCAGGTTCGACGCTGCTGGGCCGGACGACCGCGCCCGCACTCGGCATGACGGCCAGCACCACGGACGCCGACAGCGGCATCAGCAGCGATGCCTTGACAACTCTCGACCACGGCATGGCCTCTCCCGGCTCCTGGCTGGTGGGGTTCCGCCAGCGTAGCGGTGGCCGGGCAGTCGTTGCGTCTGGTCGGGCCAGACCGGCGGGGGCATGCCCGAGTCATACTCCCCGATCGGTTCACACGCCCAGCCAGCCGCGGGCCACGCGGTCGTCGCCACCGGCAAGAATGTCGGCCAACATCTGTTGGAGGGCCTCGGGCAGGTCGGTGCGAGGGTCTGTGCGGTACACCAGCGGCGCGTGCCCGGCGCCGGTGGACTTGGCGCCCGAGACTATGTCCACCGACAACTCCCTGGCATGTTTGCGCGCGATGGCGTCTTTGCGGCGCCACACCTTGTCCGGCCGCTGGAGCTGTACCTGGATCCCGGAGCCGGAAGAACGGACCAGTTCGTAGATGTGAGTCACCTTGTTGCGCTTCTCGACCAGCGCCAGCGCGAGGCGGATGCGCTGATCCTTGCCCAGCTGGTCGATCCTGCCGTCGGCGACGGCATCGCGCAGATCGTCGGGGGCCACAGCAAGCAGCAGATCCCGCAGTGCCCGGTCCAGCGATCCCGCGGCCCCCGGGCCGGACTGCAAGGGCTCATCACCCTCGTCTTGGCCGTCCACGTCCGGCTCCAGTTGCTCCAGCCCGGGCAGCCAGGGGCCGATCAGCACCAGAAGGAGCCGGTAGCAGTCGTTGGTCCAACTCCGCCGTGCACGGATCGCCCGGCCGCGCAGCTGTTGCCACGCCGTCACATCCCGTGTGGCCGTCGCGTCGATCAACACGTTGGGAGCGATCACGTTCCAGCCCGTCCGGGCCCAGTTGGAGACGATCACCAGGTTGATGGGCAGGTCGGGGGCATCCACCAGGCGGGCGGTGAGGTCGTACATCAGCTGCTTGCGCGGTCCCCCCGGCATCGGCACCACGAAGAACCTCTGGGTCTCGCCGCTGACCTGCTCCAGTTCCGCCTCCCGGGGGTAGCGGAAATAGCGGGCGATGATCGCGTAGTCGAAGAAGGTCCGGACCAGCCCCGCGAAGTGCACGCTGCGCAGGTCCATCCGGCCGGCCATCCGCTCACCCGCCGAACCCAGGTCCATCCGTGCCAGCACTCGGCGCATCGGCCGCACCACGCGCCGGGTGAAGTCGCTCGGCCGGGCCGTGCGCACCTTGCGCAGCCGTGGCAGGTACTCCTCGATCCGCTCCTGCCACGTTTGCCGCAACTCGGCGCGGATCGCCGGCGGGACGTCCAGGCCCTGTGTCGCCAACTCGAACATGGCCTCGGCGATCTCCCCGGCCATCATCTCGGCCTCGATGAACCGGGCCACCTGCTTGGGCAGCGGGTTCTTGTCGCTCCAGGGCAGGTACTGCTCGCTCGACAGCACGGCGTAGGGGGTGAACCGCTCGTCGCCGAGCATCTGCGCATACAGGCCGCCGAGGCCCTCGTAGCCGGGTGCCACCCGTCCCCGCTCCCAGGCGATACGCCGGGCGGCGTCGAAGACGATGATTCCCGCCACCGCACGAGCATCCCGCTCCGCGGCGATGACGGCCTTGATCGTTTCCACGCGCCCCTCGCCGACTCGGCGGTACCAGTCGCTGAGGCTTTCGTAGAGCCCCACCACGGTCACCGCCAAGCGATCCTTGGTCGCGGTGCTGCGCAGCGCCTGGTTGCGCGCGCCGGCGCGCGCCTCGAGCAGTGCATCGACGTCGAGGTCGCGACCGAAGCCAGGGGTGGCCAGCCGCCGCCTGGTCTGCGGCAGGTAGATCAGTTCGGCGATCTGAGAACGCAGTTGGGCGAATCCGGCCATGATCTCGTCGAATCGCTGCTGGGACATTCCCGCATCGGCTGCCAGCCGCGCATCGCTGCGCCGCGTCGCCAACTGGACGATCAGGACAACGTTCAATTCGGTCAGTTTGATCGCGTCGCCGGACTCCCAGCCGAGCAGCCGCTGCGCCAGTGCGGGTTTCCAGTCGGCCCGCCCCCGATACATGCCCAAGACGTCGTGGCCCCACTGCAGGCGGATGTCCGCGTCGATCTCGGCGAACCACTCGCGCAACCGTCCGTGGCCCAGCTCTTCGAGGTAGTCGGCCATCATCGCCTTGTAGTCGTCCAGCAACCCGCGGATCCGGCGTTCCCGCCGTGAGTTGCTGAACGGCACGCCGAGTTCGGCGAAGGGTGCGACGTACCCTGCGGCCACGAGCACATCCATGGGGATGGTCGCCACCAGATCCAGGCGCAGCTCCTCGAAACGGGCGCGGTAGGCCTCGGCGGTCCCGCTGAAACCGATCAGCCCCTTCAGGCTGCCGTCCGCCAACCACTCCACGGCCAGATCGGCGACGGAATGGGAGATGCTGGCGGTGTCCTCCACCACTTTGTGGACCTCGTCGAGGATCACATATGCAACGTTTGCCCCCTGGAGGAACATCTCGATGGAACTGGCGTCGAAACCGCCTTTGCCCACGGCGGACCCGGTCTGCGCAAGCGACGTGTAGGTCATCAACAACACTGCGGGGTGGCTGCCGGTGCGGCGTTGGAAGGCCTCCAACTGTCCAGGGGTTCCGGAGAACACCGATTCGGGGGACAGGCCCAGACCGACGTCCTTGTAGCAGAGCTCAGCGGTCCATTGCTGCAGATAGGCCGCGGTGGGCACCAGGATCAGGATCGACTGCCCCTGCCGCATGGATCGCAGCCAGTCCTGGATGCACAGCATCCCGATCAGCGTCTTGCCGCTGCCCGTCGGCGACTCGACCAGCTTCGCCCGGTACCGCCCACCGCGGAACGCCTCGAAGGCCGCACGCTGGTACGGCCGCGGGTATCTCGACGCGAGCAGGTCGAAGTGGTGCCACGGGGCGATATCGCTGCTGGCGCCGCTGACCACGATCTCCACAAGTTGGGTGAGATCGGCGGCTGTGCGCTGCTCCACCCGGGCGATCCGGGCGAACTCTTGGGCGAATTCCCGCGGCCGCTGGGCGATGTCGCTGAGGCCGTTGTATCCGGCTGAGCGGACCTGCGCCAGCAGTTCGCCGGGCAGCAGCGACGCCAGCCCTTGGGCGTCGAGGTCGACCTTGACGTAGGTCCGCGCGGTGTGCCGGTACCGCGTCGGCCGTTCGTCGCTGCGCTGCAGGTGGCCGGTCTCCACCAGTTGCACCAGATGGCGGTCCACGGTTCCGCGTTTGACGGCCACCACTCCTAGGTCGTTGGCCCGGTCGAAGATCGTCGCGGCGTCCATGGGGATGGGTGATTCCGAGATCGCCCGCATGACCAGGTCCCGGGCGAGCAGATCCCTGCCCCTGGCGTCCAGCACCGTGGCCACGGGGACGGCGTGCGGTGAACGCTGATGCATGTCGTGCATGGCCGAGGCCAGTTTGCCCAGGTTGTGGACCGCTGCGTCGGCAAGCCGGTCGCGGCCCCCCGCCAGCGCTGAGCGCAGGATGCTCTGGGTGCGCCCGTGGTACGCGGCGAGCCGGTACGACGCCGCGCGTTCGCCGCTGACGTCGCCGTCGGCCAGTGCGGCGTCGAAATGGCTGCGCTCGGTCTCTATCAGCGCCTCCGCGTGCCAGTAGGCCTTCTGGACCTGTTGCCGGCCGGCTTCGGCGGCGGGATCCTCGGGGCCTGCCTCATGGTTCGCGCCCGTGGCGGAATCGGTCTCGTCGTCAGGCAGTCCGTCATCGGGCTGCGGCTCCGGAACCCGCTGCCGGCGTCCGGCGTGCTCATTGAGTGCCGAGTCGAATTCGGCGTCCATCGCCGCTGCGAGGGACTCTTCCTCGGAGTGCTCGTCAGGAGCGCCGGAGCCATCTGCCGCCGAGGCGGATCCGTTGCCGCCAGCGTCGTCGGGCGCCACTGTCAGGCGCCCGCCGGCGGCTGCTTGCCCGCCTTCATCAGCGCCACCTTCACCCGCGAGATCAGATCCCGCGGGGCGAACGGTTTGACGATGTAGTCCTCCGCTCCACCGGACAGCCCCTTCATGACGTCGGCTTCGGTGCCGTTGGCCGTCAGCATCAGCACAATCGGCGCGGGGTCCAGGGCCTCCCGGATCAGTTTCGCCGCGGTGAAACCGTCCATCTTGGGCATGTTGACATCCATGATCACCAGATCGGGGTTCGACGTCTTCGCAGCCGCCACGCCGTCCTCGCCGTCGACGGCCTGAACAACGTCGAAGCCTGCCTTGGTGAGCTTCGTGGCGATCAACCGGCGGACGTCGTCCTCATCGTCGACGGTCAAGATCGTGATGGACATGGGGTCCCCTCCGTCCGGCGTGCGCTCTGTCACGCGGGACTCTACTGCGCCGATTCTGTCGGAGCGGTTCCCACGATGCTCGGCTGTTGCCGCAAGTGTGTCCTGCCGCGGGGTTGAATGCGAAGGGGCGCCGCCGTCTCAGGAGTTCCCGAACCCCTCAGCGGCGTTGTCGAGCAGTGGGATGGTGAAGGTGAAGGTGGCGCCGTCACCGGGTGCGCTACTCACGCCGACCTCGCCGCCCTGTGCCTCGACGATCTCCTTGACGATGCTCAGCCCCAGTCCGGTGCCGCCGACCTCGCGGGTTGCGGAGTTGTCCACACGGTAGAACCTGGTGAACAACTGCTTCTGGTCCTCCTCGGCAATGCCCATCCCCGTGTCGGCGACCGATACCACCGCCATGTCTTCGGCGGCCCTGATCCCCACGGTGATGGTGGCACCCTCGGGGGAGTACTTGTAGGCGTTGCTGATGTAGTTCGTGAGCACCTGCAGGGTCTTGTCCTCGTCGCCCAGGGCCCACCGGGCGGCGGGATCGAAGTCGATGCGGTAGTCCTGGGACTTCGACGAGATCAGGTGGGCCATGGAGTCCGACACCTCCTGCAACACGCGGCTCAGATCCACCGGTTCCTGCCGCAGTCTCACCCGGCCAGAGGTGAGCCGCTGGTAGTCGAGCAGATCGTTGACCAGGCCCACCAACCGGTCGCTGTTGGAGTGGATGACGGTGACGAAGTCGAGCGCTTCGGGATTGATGTCGCCCGCGTCGCCGTCGAGGATCATCTCGCTGTAGCCCTTGATCGACGTCAACGGTGTGCGCAGCTCGTGGGAGACAGCGGAGAAGAACTCGGTCTTCTCCCGCTCTGCCCGGCGCTCCCGGGTGACGTCGCGGAAGACCACCAGCCGGCCGATGTAGTCCTCGCCGCGGGCACGCACCGGACTGGTGATGACGACGAACTCGCGCGGCACCGGCCACGTCTGGACGGCCGCCTTGTTCTCGTGGCGGGTGGCGTCCGGCAGGAGTTCCGCGACGAATTCGAACAGTGCCGCACCGTCGGCGAAGATCCGGCCGAGTCCCTCCCGCAGCGACTCAAGGGTGCGGCCCTCAATATCCTGCGCAGTGACGGGGAAGAGGTCGTAGAAGTGCCGGTTGGCCCGCACGACGGTGCCGGAGGGCTCAATCACGACCAGGCCCTCCTGCACGCTGTTGGTGATCGCCAGGATGTCGGCGTTGGTGTCCTGCAGTTCCTTGCCCGTTTGGGCCAGCGCCCGGTGGCTCGCCGCCAGCTCGCGGCGGCCCCGCTCCCGGTCGTCGATGACGATGACCATGACAGTTGCCACCACCGCGAACAGGATCAGGCCGATCCACTCCACAACGTCGCCGGGAACGCCGCCGATGGCTCCCGTGATCAGCATCGCCTCAACACACACGCCCACGGCTACCGCCAGCAGGCCGGGCCCCCGACCGCCGGCGAGTGCTGCGGCCAGGACGGCGAGGAAGAACAGCAGGACACCGCTGGACCCGAAGGCCGGCCGGAACACCACAGCCACGACCGCGGCCAGGATGCAGGCCAGAACCGACCCCGTGTAGCCGCCGAACGCTGTTCGGACGCTTCTCGCCCTATCTGGTGCCGGGAACACGCCGCGCAGCGCCAGGAGGACCGCCCAGGCGGCCACGAAGGTGATGGATTTGTCCACGGGGTCTTCCAGGAGGCCCTCCAGCGTGGTGGTTTGCAGCAGGTTCGCCCCGGACTCCCGCAGCAGTGACGTGGCGTAGTCGGTGCCCGCACCCGTCGGGCGCCCGAAGACATAGGCGGCGATCGGTGCGGAGACAAGCGCGGCGCCGACACCGGTGAGGGCGCCGGCGAGCGCGGCGCGGTACCACGTGGCGAATGCCCCGCGGCCGGCCGCGAACGCCGCCGCCCATCCGATGAAGGCGCCAGTGATGGCAAAGGGGTAGGCCTCCGTTCGCCCGAGGGCTGCCCCCGTCAGCAGATCCGATCCCGCCCCGGTCAGCGCGCCGGCCACCGGGCCGAGCGTCGCACCGACCACGACGGTGCCGATCGAGTCGAGGAACAGCGGGAGATCGAGTTCCCGCACCGCCCAGCCGAGGCCGACGTTCACCGCGACCGCGGCCGCCACCAGCAGCCCGGCCCGTGTCAATGCGGGATGCTTGTCGGTCCGACCTTTCGCCATGTCCGCATCTTTGCGGTTGTCGGCACCCCCGGGGGCGGTTGTCGATCCTTCTGGGGGCTGGACAGGCCTGCACCGGTGCGGTGGGATGGGTCCATGAGCAGACACGACAACTCGTGGCCCCCCGGTACACCATGCTGGGCCGACCTCGCGGTGCCGGATTTGGCGGCGGCCACCACCTTCTATTCCGATGTCCTCGGTTGGACGGTCGTGGATCCTGGCCCCGAGTACGGCGGCTACCTCATTGCCCAGGTCGACGGGCATGCCGCCGCGGGGATCGGGCCGCAGCAGCAGCCCGGCCCCGCCTCCTGGACCCTGTACTTCGCCAGCGACGATGCCGATGCCACCGCGGCGGCCGTGGCCGAGGCGGGCGGGACGGTCCTGCTGCCCCCCGGCGATGTGGGTCCGCTGGGCCGGATGTTCATAGCGGCCGATCCCACCGGCGCGGTCTTCGGTGCCTGGCAGGCGGGCAACCACATCGGTGCCGGTCTGGTGAACGAACCGGGCGGCATGGCCTGGGAGGATCTGCGAACCGCCGACCCCGACGCCGCGCGCGAGTTCTTCGGCAAGGTGTTCGGCCTGCAGTACTCCCCGATGGAGGGCGCTCCGCCGGAGTACATGTTGTTCGCGCGGTCGGCGGATCCGCGCCCGATGGGCGGCATCGGACCGCATATGGGGCCCGACTCCACCCTGCCACCGCATTGGGTCGTCTACTTCATGGTCCCCGACGCAGACGCTGCACAGGAGAGGGCGTTGGCGGGAGGCGGTGCTCTTGCCACCCCCGGGTTCGAATCGCCCTTCGGCCGGATGGTCGGGTTGACCGACCCGTTCGGTGCGCTGTTCTGGGTGGTCGGTCTTCCCGCCGACGCGTCCTGACGTCGCCCGCGCACCACGGTTGGCGCACTGGCAGGACCTTTCCCGGCCCGGGGACCTTCGTCCCTACCCGACGGGTCGAACCGGCGGTAGGAATGTAGGTGGAGGGGTGAGCCCGCTCCGCCTTCCGCGTGACCTGTGGGACCCCCGGGAAGGGGTGTGCCATGACCGCGATGACCCACATCCCCACAACATCGGTGCTGTCGCAGCCGCTGAGACTGCCTTGTGGGCTGACGCTTCCCAACCGGATCATGAAGGCAGCCATGGCGGAGTCGCTGGCCGACCAGAGTTCTGCCCCCTCCGAAGCCCTTGTCGATCTGTACCACCGCTGGGCCGGTGGCGGCGCCGGCGCTCTGATCACCGGCATGATCGGTGTGGCTCGCGGGATCAACGAGGCGCACGCGGTGGTCGTCGATGAGGAATCAGACCCCGCCAAACTGGCGGCATGGGCCCGCGCGGTGCACTGGCGCGATGCCCGGTTGCTGGGGCAGATCGCGCACCCCGGCCGCCAGGCACCGGTCACCGTGACCCGTCATCCGGTGGCGCCCAGCGCTTTGCCGCCGGTGCGCCGCAGCCACGCCTTCGGGCCGTCGCGCGCCTTGACGGCTGAGGAGATCCTGGAGTTGGTCGAGAGATTCGGCAACACCGCCGCGCTGCTGGAAACGGCGGGCTTCGACGGTGTCGAAGTCCACGCCGCACACGGATATCTGGTCGGGCAGTTCCTGTCCCCGGCCACCAACAGGCGCACAGACGAGTGGGGCGGTGACCTCGATGGTCGCGCCCGGTTCCTGCTGGAGATAGTCCGCCGGATTCGACAGCGGGTCGGGTCTGGCTTCGCCGTCGCGGTGAAGATCAACGCAAGCGACTTCCGCCCCGGTGGATTCGACATCGACGATTCCGCGCATGTGGTCGGCCGGCTCGGGGGCGAGGGCGTGGACTTGATCGAGATCTCCGGCGGCACTCTCGAGTCCAGGTCCAGTTGCCTCTCGGTCCGCGCGGACGATGAGGGCACCGACCCCGATGCCTACTTCGCCGGGTTCGCCCCCCGCCTGCGTGCGATGACCGACGTCCCGCTGGCGCTGACCGGAGGCCTGCGGTCGCGCCATGTCATGGAACAGCTGCTCGCCGACCGGGTGGTGGACATCATCGGACTCGGTCGCCCGCTGGTCGAGATGCCGGACTGCCCGCAACGACTGCTGGACGGCGAGATGGAGCGCCTTGAACTGGTTGGTCCGCCGAACCCCGGCGGCATGGGCGAGTTGCTGTGGTACACCGCGCAGTTCCGCCTCTTGGCCCAGGGCAAGGAGTTCAATCCCGAGTACGCCCGGTGGCATCTCGCATTCGACCTGCTGCGCGCGGCGGCGGAGCAGCCTGCGGCGACCATGAGGAACAAGTGGGCCGCACTGCTGCATCGCCCGGTGCGGTGAATCCGGCTGGGCCGCGGGGGCCATGGGCGTCGGCGCGAGCCGTCATGCGAGGGAGATCCAGGTGCTGCGGGCGTGTGCCACGAGGTTTCCCCCGGTATCGAACACAGCCGAACCAGCCGCCGTCTTTCGTCCTTGGCGGTCGATACCCCAGCCGACCACACTGAGCCTGTCGCCAGCCCTGGGCAGCGAGATGATGCTTGCTGCCATGCGCCCCAGCAGGGTGGCGGCGGGGATCCCGGGATCCGCCGCCCGCGCGCCGAAATAGGAGGGGCAGTCCAAAGCCGCCCACAGGAACTCGGGGCGGACCGTGCCGTCGCCGTCGACCAGCGAGGTGTCGGGCATCCACGCCGCCGCGACCAGATCGCGGCCGGGGACCGAGCCGGGGAAGAGCCGCAATCCTCTTTCCGATGCCGGCCCGCACACGAAACAGGTGGGGAACGGGTGCGCCGCCGGATGGGGGTAGGGGTCGTGTCCGGCTGCGGCGACGGCCGCGTCGTATGACACCGACTGCGGGACTGCGGAGTCGATCGTCGCCGTCTCGACCTCTGCGACCAAGACCTCGCCCTTGTTGACCACCGCCCGCCCCCGCTGGCCCGACACTGTCAGTTCCTCGCCCAGCGGCGGGGGCAGCCGCAACGTGACCACGGCGTCGCCGGCGACGGCGGCTGCGGCCAGCCCGGCGAAGTAGCCGCCGTTGGCCGAGTCCGGCGGTCCGCAGAACCGCTTGTCGATCAGCACGCCTGCCTCCCTGCCAGTTCCTGCGCGGGCGATGCTGCACCCTACGCGAACATGAGCGTCCGGGGCTCGACCACATGCCGCCCTGCCCCGGCGCAGCGGGATTGCCGTCCCATCGGCCGGCCCCCGGGGCTTCCGGCCGCAGCGTTTCCGCGGGAGAATGGGAGCAGTGGCCCAGCCCTGTGGAGGCCCAGGTGACCTACGAGACGTCGATGTACACCAGCAGCGCCTTCGGCGCGGGATGTGTGCCGACGCAGTGGTTCCACCCGCTCGAGGACGGTCGGGTGCAGTGCGACGTCTGCCCCCGTCACTGCCGGCTGCACGACGGTCAGCGGGGGCTGTGCTTCGTGCGGGCCCGCGACGGCGACGCGATCGTATCCACCACCTACGGCCGCTCGTCCGGGTACTGCGTCGACCCCATCGAGAAGAAGCCGTTGCACCATTTCCTGCCTGGCACGCCGGTGCTGTCGTTCGGCACCGCCGGATGCAACCTGACCTGCCGGTTCTGCCAGAACTGGGACATCAGCAAGTCGCGCGACATCGACACCCTCGCCGACGCCGCCCTGCCACGCGACATCGTCGCCGCCGCCCGTGGCTACGAATGCCGCTCGGTGGCGTTCACCTACAACGACCCGGTGGTCTTCCTGGAGTACGCCGCCGACGCCGCCGCGGATTGCGCGACGGCGGGAATCAAGACAGTCGCGGTGACCGCCGGATACATCGACCCGGGACCGCGCGAGGAACTGTTCGCGAACATCGACGCGGTCAACGTGGACCTCAAAGGCTTCACCGAGGACTACTACCGGAAGTTGTGCAGCGGATCGCTGGAACCGGTGCTGGACACCATCTCCTGGCTGGTGCACGACACCGACGTCTGGGTGGAACTCACAACGCTGGTGATCCCCGGCCACAACGACTCCGTTGCCGAGTTGGACCGCATGACTCGGTGGGTGGTCGCCGAACTCGGTCCCGACGTCCCGATGCACTTCAGCGCTTTCCATCCCGACTTCAAGATGGTGGACGTCCCCCGCACCCCGCCGGCGACGCTGACCAGGGCCCGGCAGATCGCCATCGGCAACGGTGTGCGCCACGCCTACACCGGCAACGTGGTCGATCCCGCCGGTGACACCACCTTCTGCCCTTCCTGCGGTGCAGAGGCGATCGTGCGCAACTGGTACGACATCCTCGACTACAACCTCGACGAAGCCGGCACCTGCCGCAACTGCGGCACGCGGATCGCGGGGGTGTTCGACGGCCCGGCGGGGGACTGGGGCCGCAGGCGCCTGCCGGTGCGGATATCCGCCGTGGGCGGGTGATCGGTGTGGCCCCGGGCCGTAGCGCGGTGCGGCGACCGGCGGCGGCCGGGAGGTTCTATCCGCGCGATCCGCAGATCCTGACCAGCAGGATCGACTCGATGCTGGCGGCTGCCGGCCCACGCGAACCCACCCCGATGAGCGGCGTGATCGTCCCGCACGCCGGGTATGTCTACTCCGGCCCGGTGGCGGCCAGCGCCTATCGGCTGCTGCCGAAGTCGGTGGACCGGGTCGTGCTTGTCGGGCCGTCCCACTTCGTGCCGCTGCGCGGTGTGGGCGCCTCGAGCGCTGGGCAGTGGCGGACCCCGCTCGGCGACGTGCCTGTCGACACCGATGTGATCGCCCGGCTGCTGGCCGACCACCCGGACAGCGTCGCCGTTGCGGACCTCAGCCACGACCACGAGCACTCGCTGGAGGTGCAGGTGCCGTTCCTGCAGCAGGTTCTCGGACAGGGTTGGCAGTTGGTGCCGCTGACCGTGGGTCACATCGCCCCGCAGGCTGTCGCCGATGTCCTCCGAGCCGCCGTGGGCGGACCGGGCAGCGCACTGCTGGTCGTGTCCACCGACTTGTCGCACTACCACGCCTACGCTGCAGCGGTCGTGCAGGACCGCCGCACCGCCGACGCGATCGTCGCAGGGGAACTCGACCGGATCGGCGATGATGATGCTTGCGGCGCGTACGCGCTGCGGGGTGCCCTGAGCTACGTGTCCCGTCTGGGTGCAGCCGTGGAGCAGGTGGACCTGCGCAACAGCGGCGACACCGCCGGATCCACCGACCGCGTAGTCGGCTACGGTGCGTTCCTGTTCGACCCGCCGGCGATCGGCTGACGACGCGTCTGCCTCAGATCCCTGATCCGCGGCGGCTACAGCGCCGAGCGGTAGATGTGCTCCAACTCTTCGGTGTTCAAGGTGATCGGGTTGCCCTGCATGCTGCTGGCGCGGGCGGCCTTGGCGACCACCTCGTCGGACTGGTCCGCGGACAGTCCCCACGCGGCCAGGCCGGGGATCTGCAGCAGTCGCCGTGTCTCTTCGAGCCATTCCAGCCCTTCGGCGGCAGTCGCCGACGAACTGCCGGTCAGCCACTGGGCGATGTCGGCGAACCGCTGCGCCGACGGTCCCGCGGCGCGGTGGATGTTGGCCGCGCACACCGGCACCAGGATCGCCGCGCAGATCGCCCCGTGTGGTGCCGCGGACATCCCGCCCAGCACTGCGGCGAAGCCATGCACAGCGCCCAGCTTGGCGTTGGCCAGGGCGAGACCGCCCATCAGACTGCACAGGGCCATGTCGGTTCGGGCGTCGAGGTCGCTGCCGTCGCTGTGGGCCCGGCGGAGACTGCGGCCCGAACGTTCCAGCCCGGTTCGGGCCCACCCGTCGGTCACGGGGTTGCTCTTGTTCGAGACGTACGGCTCGAGGCACTGGGTGAGAGCATCCATCCCCGCGGCCGCTGTCACCGCTGGCGGGCAGCCGAGGGTCAGCTCCGGATCGACGATGGCGTGGCGCGGGATCATCAGCGGGCTGCGCAGGCTCGCTTTGACGCCGTGCGCTGGGGAGGCCAGCACCGCGTTGGCGGTGACCTCGGCACCGGTGCCCGCTGTTGTCGGGACCGCGAGCACCGGTACCGACGGTCGTGTGATCGGCTGGCCCTGCCCGATTATCTCGATGTAGTCCAGCGGGTCGCCGCCGTTGGCGAGCAGCATCGCCGCGGCCTTGCCCAGGTCGATCACGCTGCCGCCGCCGATGGCCACGACGACGTCGGCGTCCATGCGTCGCCCAGCCGCCGCGGCGGCGCGGGCGTCGTCGATGGTGGGCTCACCCGACACACGGACCACCTCGGCAACAGGAATCCCGTCGATGAGATGTGCGATGCGCCGCGGGTCGGAACCGGCCGCGACCAGCACACGCGAGCCCAATGTTGCGGCGACGGCTGGGAGTTCGGCGGCCGCGCCGGGGCCGAAGGTGATCCGCCCCGGCAGGTTCAGCGTGAAGGGGGTCACGAGGCGGCGGCGTCCCAGCGCTCTGGCTCAGCGGGGTGCAGGGCGGCGAATTTCACCGACGACCGTGGCACGGCCATCATGTCCGCGACGGTGTCCCGCCATGTGGCGTAGTGGTCTGTGCCCTTGTGTGCGGCGGCGGCGGCGCCGTCGCGGTAGACCTCCACCAGCACGACATGAGCCGGATCGGAGAGGTCCTGAACGACATCGAACCGCAGCACCCCAGGTTCGGTGAGCGACGCGGTGGCGTTGGCATATGTGGCGGCGAGGAAGTTGTCCACCCGGTCGGGTAGGGCGTGGATGTCCACGTGAACGATGAGCATGATCGGATTCTCACGGGTTACCACGCCTGACGCCACAGGATTGGCCGCGCCGCAAGGACCCCTGGCCGGGGCGCGCCGACGGGGAAGGCGCAACGGGCTAGGAACCGGCCGCTGGACGGACGTTGAAACCTTGGACAGCGGTGTCGCCGCCCACGGTCAGGCGCCACTGGTATCGACCTGGCGCCAGCTCCAGGGGCGGGTACTTCAACTCGAAGGGATGGTGCAGCGGCGTGCCGGGTGTGGTCCCGGGGGGTCTGCCGACCTCGAGATTCGCATGCACGTTGATCCGCCCCCCGGGGAACTCCACCGGCCGGCCGTCGGCGTCGCACAGCGTCAGATCCACCCCAAGCGGCTGATTCGCGCGGTCCCAGGGGATCTGCAGCAGGACGACGACCGACCCTGGGGGGGTGGGGGTGCCGACTTCCGACCAGCCGGCCCCGAGCATGTGCACCTTGCCCGTCTTGGAATCGACGGCGGAGGAGTCGCACAAGATGATCGTCGCCTCGACGGGAGTGGCCATCACGAAGTCTGCCTCCGGTGCGGTGGTGGGGACGAGCGCTGCGCTGCCCCTCGGGGCCGACTCTAGACAGTCCGCAGGTGCGCGGGACAGATGATGGGCCCTGAAGCTGCTGGGGGTCAGCCGATGGGGGCCAGTGCGAGCAGCAGGAGCAATCCGCCGATGAAAGCGGCAGTGAGGATCACCCGATCGCGCAGTGCCGGGGGGGTGGTGAGTTCGGGGACCAGATCGGCCATTGCCACGTAGATGAAGTTGCCAGCAGCGAAGGGCAGCAGCAGTGCGATGTTGATGCTGGCTGCCGCGGCATAGGCGACGATCCCGCCGAGCAAGACGGGCAGGGAGGACAGCATGTTGTACGCAAGCGCGGACTTGCGCCCCCAGCCGCTGTGGACCAGGACGGCGTAGTCACCGATCTCTTGTGGCACTTCATGTGCTGCGATGACGAGCCAGGTGATCAGCCCGAGC
Organism: Micrococcales bacterium; assembly: GCA_032127075.1. Taxonomy (GTDB): domain Bacteria; phylum Actinomycetota; class Actinomycetes; order S36-B12. The sequence goes on from JAQAZZ010000138.1 coordinate 40,608, forward strand.
CTGGTGTCGATGACGAATGCGCTGCCGATTGCGAGCCCATCGATGAAGTTGTGGACTCCGTCGGTGACCAGAATGATCACACCCAGCGGGCGGCGCCGGGATGCTGGCCGACGGGAATGCTGCCATTGCAGGATCTGCTCGAGGAGTACGAAGGACAAGACCCCGGCAGCAACCATGATGTAGGGCACCAGCCCGTCGCCGGTCTCCGCCACTGCCGGCGGGAGGAGGTGGAACAGTGCGCCGCCGAGCAGCGTGCCCGCGGCGATGGCGACGAGGGGCATCACCACCCGGTCGAAGGCCTTGGGCGGCAACAGCAGTGTCACCGCGCCTGTCAGCGCCAACAGGCTCATGGCGACGCAGGCCACCACGATCCATTGCAGTGTCGACAGTTCCACTGGGGCAGGCCTTGGCGCTAGGGGAGGGTGACGAGATCGGTCCAGATGTCGTCGGGCAGACCGGGCTGCGATACGACGGTGAGTCCCATGCTGGGCGCGCCGGTGACCGCCCCCAGCGGCATCACCACCGCGGCGTCGGCGGCGTCGCCGCCGGTGGCGATACGCACCATCGAGGCGCGCGGGGCCAACCGCGTGGCATCGAACACGCGCCAGCGGCCGTCGATCGCTGCTTCGAAGACGGCGTGGGCGTCCATCGGCTCCAGACCCGGTGCGTAGACCGAGGCGTACCGCGCCGGGATGCCCAACGCGCGCGACAGCGTCACTCCCAGGTGGGCGAAATCGCGGCACACCCCCTGGCCGGTCAACATCGGGTGGAGGGCGTCGTCGTCGGCGTCGGTCACCCCCGGCTCGTAGAGCACTCGGTTGTTGATCCATTCCACAATCGAGTTGACCGTGGCCGCATCCCCACCCGAGGCGTCGAACTCCCGGGCGGCGAAGCCGAGGACCTGGTCGTGCGGGCAGTAGCGGGTGGGTCGCAGATACCGCACCCGATCGGCGTCGGACACCGGGTCGTCGCCTGGCTCGCCTCGTGGGACCGTGGCCTCGTAGCTGACATGCACCCCTGCGGTGGTGGCCGACACGATGTGCATCCGGGACCGGTGTGCGAGTTCGACCACCTGGACTGCGACCTGCTTTCCCAGTCCGTCGCGGATGAACAACTCCTCCTCGGCTCCCGTGCGTCCCGCGACCGCGACGGAGAAGGCGAGAGGCCCCGGGCGGATCACCGGCAGGTCCAGTTGCACCGAGATGGACACGTGATCGCTGTATGGAGTGGTGGTCACCGCAGATCCTGGGTGCTTGTGCCGGTGGCGCCGCACGGCGACCCAGGTTTTCGGGCAGGCTCCACTGGGCCTCCTCGCCCGCCGACGCCTGTTATGCGCGACGCGTTCGCAGATTAGCACTGCGCGGTGTGCTCTCGCCTCGCAGCGAATGCCCACAAGGTGTCACCTCGGCGGGGTCGCCCACCGCCACGATCAGCCGCTGAACTCCGGTCGCGGCACCGGGCCCACACGAAGTAGGCGTAGTGTGAGTTAGATCACACAGGCCAGGAGGCTGATATGGAGAGCGCTTTCACGGGGATCACCGGCATGACGGATCTCATGCATGCGGTGAGGTCGGAGACGGCCCGGACCAAAACCGCCGCGAAGGGCGATCTGGTCGCCGAGCACGAGATGCTGCTCGACCGCCTCATCGACGCCGACGTCATGAGGCGCGACGAGGCGGGTGCGCTTCTTCAGATCTACCGCCGGACCTTCGAGGCGGGGGAGGGGAAAGCGGATCCGGCGAGGTCCTTCTTCGAGTGCCGGGCGGTCTACGACAAACTCGCGGGGTCCGGAACGGCGAGTCCGACGGCGCTGGTCATCGCCGCGTCGGGACTGGGGAGTTTCGACCTGGTCGCAGGACCCGACGGCGCCCCCGTGGTCACCGTCTACCGCCAGAGCTACGGCCAGCAGGGTGCGGCGATCGGAGCGACCCTGGGGCTGGTCCTGGGCGGCGGTGTGCTGGGAGCCACCCTGGGCGGTCAGATCGGCGGCCTGATCGGCGGCATCGTGGATGAGAAGCAGGACGACAAGGGCAAGGGGAAGTAGTCGCAGCGGCCGGGTCGGCCACCATGGTGCCCAGCCCCTGGGAGCCGAGAACTCTGCACCTGATGCGGATGGTCAGGTTGCGCCGTCACTTCGCGCGGACGTAGATGGATTTCTGGCTGGAACCCTCCGTCACGCGCTCCTCGGTCTGGAACAGATCCGTGCGCGACCGGACGAGATCGGACAGTTTGCGGTAGCCGTACAGCCGCGAGTCGAAGTCAGGCTGCAGTTTCACCAGGTATCGGCCGAAGGTGCCCAGATCGGCCCAACCCGAGTCGTCCACCGAATGCTCGAGTGCGGTCATCACAAACTTCTTCGGGAACTTCGGGGGAGCGGATTCCGCTGGCGGCGGCTGGGTGGTCTTCCTGGGCTGCTGCTTGGTGCTGCCGGTGCCTGCTGGTTCGGCGTCCCCCGATCCCGACGAGCCGGAGTCCTCACGCAGGACTTCGACGAAGACGAAGCGGTGGCAGGCGTTTCGGAATGCTTCCGGCGTCTTCCGCTCGCCGAAGCCGAAGACCACCTGTCCCGCTTCCCGGAGTCGCATGGCGAGTCCGGTGAAGTCGCTGTCGCTGGTGACCAGGCAGAATCCGTCGAAGTCTCCCGTGTACAACAAGTCCATAGCGTCGATGATCAGTGCGCTGTCGGTGGCGTTCTTGCCGGTGGAGTAGGCGAACTGCTGCACCGGCTTGATCGCATTGCGCTGCAGGACCTTCTTCCATGCCGAGCTGGTGCTTCTGGTGAAGTCACCGTAGATGCGGCGGACAATCGCATCGCCGAATCGGGCGACCTCCGCCAGCAAAGCTTCGATGACGGATGCCTGTGCATTGTCGGCGTCGATCAGCACGGCAAGTCGCAGTTGGCCTTCGTCAGACCTGTTGGGGTTCATGTCCGGGCGCTCACGGTTCACAGTTGCCACATCCCCAGCCTGACACCGAAAGGATCGCAGCCGCGCCCGTTCCACCGGTTCCCGTCGGGTTGTCGGGGCGGATCACATCCTCGATCGCCAGGGCGGCGACGGGATCTCCCTCACGCACGAGGTTGACCACCGATGCGCCCCGCTGCCCGGCGGCTTCGGCGAACCGAGCCAACTCGGCGGGCGTCGGCGCTCCCTCCGCTTCGAGGAGCCGTGGTCCCCCGACATGCAGCTTCGCCCCGTCCACGGTCGCGGACACGCCGCGGCCCTTCAGGACGCGGAAGTCGTGCACGGCCGGAAGTTCCAGCCCCCGCGCCTCAGCGGCCTCCTTGATGCCACGGGCGATCAGATGTTCGGAGTCGCCCTCCACTGCCGCGACCTCGCCATCGGCCGGTGCGCTGCCGCCGGGGCGTACCAGGAACACATCGGCGGGACTCAACCGGTCGGCGGGGACTTCCTCGGTGCCGCCGTCAACGTCGACCAGTTCGGCGGTGTCGGGCATCAAGGTCGCCAGGGCGTCCAGGGCACCGGAGGCCTGCCGCACACTGCGCATCTCCAGCCACCGTCTCGATGTCATGCGCGCGGAAGCGGAAGGAGTGTTCCATCCGCCTGGGATTGATCTCCCCCCGGCGGCCGGACCAGTGCGGAAGAGTCGGCCTGGACATGCCAGGATGGAAC
>JAQAZZ010000139.1:0-22141 GCA_032127075.1 Micrococcales bacterium
AGCCGTCCATTTGCTCGTGTCGGGCCATATCCGGCTGTCGTACGTACCGGGCGATCCGCAGCAGGTACCGGCCTTCGACTACCAGACGATCATCGAACCAGGGCGGGTCATCGGATGGTCCGCCTTCGTACGGCCATACCGATACCGCGCCGGCGCGTTCGCCGACTCCGCGGTGCGGACGGTGGCGTTCGACGGGCCCACATTGCTCGCCGTGGCACGCGAGCACATGCAACTGGGTGCCAGCATGATGCGGCAGGTGCTGCACCTGCTCGGGGGCAGGTTGCGGGAGACGCGGATGCGCCTGGTGGCCCGCCGCTATGACGACGAGGTGATCGCGATCCGCGCGCTGATCGACCAGAACGCCGAAGAGCTCAGCGTCGATTCGCCCCTGCACAAACTCCCCCTCTTCCTGGCTAATCGGGTGACTGTCCCGGACGCGATCACCGCGATGCAGCTGTTGGCCGTGGAGGGTGACGAACTCGAGCGGTCGCTGGCCGCCTCCTGTTTGGACCTCATGGCCAACATCACCAGGGAACTGACCATCTTCCGCGGGTTGCAGCGCATCTACCAGCATGTCGCCACGGCCGAGCCTGCCGCGTCGCCGGAGAGGCTGCGCACACGGTGCGCCGCGGAGTTCGCCGAACTGTTCGAGCACACCACGTATGTGATCAGCGGGATGGCCAATCTGCCCGACTCACCCGGGCATATCTTCGTGATGAACCATCTGACAAACGACGACGCAAACAAGTTCCCCAGCGGATTCCGGCTGACGATGGACACTCACTTCGTGTCGTCGATGATCCTCTACCACAAGTACGGGCGTGCCCCCATCCGGGTCATCCGCAAGTCCAGCCGCGAGGAATACGGCCATCAGATGTACTACGACCGTCTGGGCTACATCTATGTGTACCGGGCCGACATCGATCCGGTGGATATCGCCGACGGCTCGACCAGCGAGGCGCGGCGGGCGGCCTTCATGGGTGAGGCGGGCGGTCACCTTCGCCGGGGTGACAACCTGGTCGTCTGCCCTGAGGGGGACTGCACGACCACTGAGGCGTCCCCGATGCCGTTCAAGAGCGGCGCGTTCCGGTTGGCCGCGCTGAGCCAACCCGAACCGCTCATCGTTCCGGTCTCGGTGGCCAACTTCGACAAGAGGCTGACCGCCAACACGCTGGCCGCGGTGGTGCACGAGCCGTTCCGGATGTCGCAGCAGCTTCCCGGAGCGTTCAGCGATCAGGATCTGTTCGCCTGGACCGACCAGTTTCAGCGGACTTTTGCCGACTGGGTCGATCAGACCCGAAAGCTGGCCGCTGAAGCGGCGCGGTCTCCGGTTGCAGGGTTGCATGTGCCCGTGGCGGCCGAATCCGGGATACCGCTGGCGTAACCCTACGAGGCCGAGACCCAAAAAGGGGCTGGGGGCGCCTCCGTATGGAGGCGCCCCCAGCCGGGGTGATTATCCGCTCAGAGAGCGGCCGGATCGACGTCGGGCGGGAGGATGACCGCGTCGATGGCATGGATCACGCCGTTGGAGGTCTCGATGTCCGCGATGGACACCTCTGCCCCGTCGACCATTACCTTCTCACCCTCGACGGAGACGGTGATGGGCGAACCTTCGACCGTTTCCACCTCGCCGGGCTCGATCATGTCGGAGGTGATCTCACCGGGAACGACGTGGTAGGTCAGGACCTGGGTCAACACCTCTTGGTTCTCGGGCAGCAGCAGGGCGTCCAGGACACCTTCGGGCAAGGCTTCGAACGCTGCGTTCGTGGGGGCGAAGACGGTGAAAGGCCCGTCGCCGTTGAGGGTGTCGACCAGGCCAGCAGCGTCAACTGCCGCCACCAGGGTCGAGAAGTCCTCATTGCCCGAAGCCACTGCCACGATCGTCTCGTCGGCTGCTGCCTCGGTTGCCGCCGCCGACGGGCTAGCCTCGGTGGCGGTATCGTCGGAATCGGAACTGCATCCTGCGGCGAACAGGACGGCTGCTGCGGCCAGGGCTACCCCGGCGTATTTCATCTTCATTGGCTACTCCTTGTGTGTCGTAATGGGATCTCATGCGTAACTTCGTCAACAACTCCCGTCTTGGATGCAACGAAAGCAGAAGTCAGCCAGATGAGCCGCAAATGTAACCGTATTTCGGACAATCAGGGCCTCTCGGCCCCTGCCAGGCCCAAAACCCGGCACGGGCAGAGTGCAGACACACATAACGGACACGAATGGAGCAGGCCATGACGCTGAGGACACTTCGACGACCGGCGGTGCTGATCCCCGCGGGAATCGTCACCGTTGTGGTGTTGGCGGTTGCGGGAGCCTTGTTCCAGCCCTGGAAGTTGTTCGTGGACGAGACGGTGAACGAGGCCGCCCCCCTGGCCGCACCTGCAGCGGAGCAGCCCGACACCGCGGACCCGGCCGCCACCCCGGCATCGCCTGCTCAACCCGAAGTCCTGGCGCGGGGCCGCTTCATCAGCCACGAGCATCAGACCACCGGACGGGTCCGAATCCTGCGCCTGCCGGATGGCGAGCGGGTGTTGCGCATACAGGGCCTGCGCACCAGCAACGGCCCCGATCTCAAGGTGTGGCTCGCCGCGGCCCCTGTGATCGCAGGCAACGACGGCTGGTTCGTGTTCGACGACGACGCACATGTGGATCTCGGGCCGCTGAAGGGAAACCTCGGCAATCAGAACTACACGATTCCCCGCAGGGTCGATCTCGACGAGTACGGCAGCGTGTCGATCTGGTGCGACCGGTTCAGCGTCTCCTTCGGCGCCGCCGAACTGCGGGGCTAGTGGCGGCGGCCAGGTAGTCTCGGGCCACGGGGTGCGCGATCGGGAGGTCCACATGCACGGCAAGGTTGTGGGTGCGGCTTTCGCCGCCGCGATGCTGGTGGCCGTCGCGGCCTGCTCCGACACCACAAGCACCCCGACCGAACCGACCCCGACCGCCAGCGCAGGGGCTCCCTCAGCGGCGTCGTCCCCGTCGGGACAGGACAGCCCCCCGAGCGGCACATCGAGCAGCCAGCCCTCCCAGGACGCCTCAGCGCGCAACGATCAGCCGGCGGCAGGCAGCGCCGTCGAGCAGTACTGCCGCGATGTGGATCAGCTGATTGCGGACTACCGCAAGGCGCTGACCGATCCGACTCAGGGCAATGCCGCGAAGCTCGCCGAACAGACGCAGGAACTCGCCACGCGAGCCGCCGATCTGGTTGACGAGCTCATCAACGATCCGGCGGCGGCTGAGAAGGCGCGATCGTGCACCAGCGAACTGGAGAACCTCAACAACCCGGAGGGCGGCGGCTGAGCCTCACCAGGACAGCACCACCTTCACGTCCGAGGGTCGCGGGTCATCGGGAACGATGAGACGCAGCCCCTGCTTGCGGCTTGCCAACACCAGCGGTGCCGTCACGTCGGGACGTTCCTCCCCGTCGATCGCAACAGGTATGGCGCTGACGTCGGAATCGATTCTGATCCGCTCCGCGCCGAACGCCGCCCGGAGAGCCGACCCCTTCAAGGCGCTCTCCATGCCGGCGATGAGCCCGGCGAACAGCGATGTGTGTTCCTCCAGCCCGCCGGCGATGTAGAGCCAGACCTCACCCGCGTCCATGCGCGGCCGCAATCTCTTGCCCGGAGCGAACGTCGGCGCATAGGCGTTGTTGGCTGCCAGAACCGCCGCCGCTCCTGCCCCCGTGTCGATCACCGCCGACCCCGGTACCGCCACTGTCAGGTTCGCCAAGGTTCCTTCTTCCGCCGCCATGGCGTCTTTGGCCGCCTGGAGCAGAACCTTCGTCTTGTGGCCCCGGTAGTCCGGATCGGTCACCGCCGAGGCGTAGGCCCCCAGCGAGACGTTGTTCAGAAACGTGACCCCGTTGACCGTCCCGACATCGACGCGTCGCTCGTGGCCACGGCTCACAGCACGCCGCAGCAAGTCCGCCGGGTCCGTCAGATCCAGGCCGAGGTCCAGCGCGAAGTGGTTCCGCGTGCCGGCCGGCACCACGATCAGGGGCAGATCATGTGTCATCGCCACATCGGCCACGGCGCTGAGAGTCCCATCGCCACCTGCCGCGGCGAGCACGTCGGCGCCATCCGACACCGCAGCGGAAAGGACATCGTCGAAATCCTCGCCAGCCTCGACCACGTGGTGGGAAACCCCGAGGTCCCGGGCCACGGCCAGGACGGAACCCTGCACCGATCCCCCACCAGAGCCAGCATTGACCAACAAGAAGGGCTTCATCGCAGCAGCCTAGGCGCTGCCAGTCCGGTCATCGGGGCTGCCGGTCGAAGGATGATTCGATTGCGGCCCGCCAGCGGCCGCGGCTGAACTGCCGGACCTCGACGTTCACCGACCGCCGCTCGGTGCGGATGAGCATCCAGGACGGCGGCACGCCCCTGGTCCTCGTGCTGGCACTCGTGCCGCAGACCACCTCAACTACCCACGCGGAGCGCCCGGAAGCGTCATCGGTCACCTCCCGCTGCGACACCGACGGCACATGGGTGTGACCGGCAAGCACCAGATCCACTTCTGCGACGGCCATGGCTCGGTTGAGCCCCGCGGATCCCGCGCTGCGCGCCAGCCCCGTCAAGCTCGGGGGGTGGTGCAGCGCCAAGACCCGCAGGTCGGCGGCTGGGGCCGGGCCGAGGGTGTCCACCACGAGCCCAGCCTGCCGCCGGGAGACCCGCCCCGACTTCCAACGCCACCGAGGCATCGACTGCAGTCCCAGTATCCGGCACTGCTGGACCGCCAGGACCGGGTCAAGGCCCTTGGCATCGTCGCGCAGCCCCTCGACATATTTGCGGTAGGGGTCGGCGAACCGGCGGTGCAACGCCCAAAGCGGGACGTCGTGGTTGCCGAGCACGACGAGCCTGGGCTGCGGCAACTGCGCCAGGAACTGCCTTGCGGCGGCGAATTCCGCTGTTCGGGCACGCATTGTCAGGTCGCCGGTCACGATCGTCGCATCAGGTGCGTGGGCGGCGACATCTTGGACCAGCGGCCCCACCACACCCGAGTCGTCCTTGCCGATGTGGACGTCCGACAGGTGCGCGAGAGTGGTCATGCGCTTCGGTATCCGAGTTCTGCCACCATGGCACGCTCCACCTTCGCCGCAGAGCCCCTGCTCAGGGGCCCCGAGGGGACCATCAGCCTTGCAGCCCCGGGGCTGGTGGACAAGCCAGCGGAGCCTGGTGGTCGCGGGCAAAGTACGGATCGCCACACCCGGTCCGGCAATCCCAAGGCCTAGGATCAACACAGTCGCACCAGGAAGTCCGGAGGCCGCATGCTCGAGGAGTGGCTGACCTCGTGGGGGCGGCAGCTGCCCGAGACCGTCCCCGGTCTGCCGATCTGGCCGGTGGTGGCGGTCGTCGTGCTGATGCTGATGGTCAACGTCGCCGCCAACAAGGCAGTTCCGGGCTACTACCTGTTCTGGACGCTGGGGGGTTCTTTTGTCGTCTTGGCGCTGGGGCTTCTGGACGGCTGTACGTGGGGTGACCTGGGCCTTGCTCCCCGGACCTGGATCTCCGGCGCCATCTGGGGCGGCGTGCTCGTCGGCCTGGTCTTCGCCGTCTATGCAGTCGGATACAGCTGGCGGCGCACCCGGGCCGCCTTCCACGACACCAACATTGCGGGGCTCTCGCTGCCCCGGCTGTTCTGGCAGTCCCTCGTCGAACTCCCCTTCGGCACGGTCCTATTCGAAGAGATCGCCTTCCGTGGCGTGTTGTGGGCAATGCTCGCCCGCCGATACGGCGTGGTGTGGGCCACCGTTTGGTCGGCACTCCTGTTCGGAATGTGGCATATCTTGCCGTCACTCGACCTGCATCTGCGCAACGAACGCCTGGCTTCGGTGGGTGGCGGCGGCTGGTGGGCCAGGACCGTGGCCATCGCGGGTTCGGTGCTGACAACGGCCGTCGGCGGCGTGGTGTTCGCGGGGCTGCGCATCGGATCCGGCTCACTCCTGGCACCGATGGGACTGCACTGGGCCACGAACGGTTGGGGCTACCTCTTCGCCAGGCGCGTCGCCGCCAGGGATTCCTGACCCCACCCGCGGCGGTTTCCACCCGGCGGGGGAAGGAATAGGGTCGAAGTGGCAGTAGCCGCATCTGACGACGCGGCGAGGAGGTGCCCGTGATGGACCGTCACGAAACCGGGCCCGCCGACATCATGGTCGACCCGCCCGGACTGGCAGGCGTACTGCGCCGGCCCGAACCTGCGGTCGGACTCGTGGTGTTCGCACACGGATCGGGCAGCAGCCGGTTGAGCCCGCGCAACAACTACGTGGCGGAGCAGTTGTCCGCGTGGGGGTTGGCCACCCTGCTATTCGACCTGTTGACCGAAGATGAGGCCCGCAGCCGCGGCAACGTGTTCGACATCAACCTGCTGAGCGCCCGGGTGGCCGCAGCCGTGGAATGGGCGACACGGGCGCCGCAGACGGCGGATCTGCCGGTGGGACTGTTCGGCGCCAGCACCGGGGCGGCGGCCGCCCTCGTCGCCGGGGCACGCCTGCCCGGGACAGTGCGCGCGGTGGTGTCCAGGGGCGGCAGGCCCGATCTCGCGGGTCGATCGCTGCCGGAAGTGCGTGCACCGACGCTGCTGATCGTTGGGGGCGCAGACCATGTCGTGATCGGGTTGAACGACGATGCCCTGCGCGAGCTCACCTGCGAGAAGCAACTGGCCATCGTGCCCGGCGCCACCCACCTCTTCGAGGAGCCGGGGACTCTGGACGAGGTGGTGCAGCTGACCGGCGACTGGTTCCGACGGCACCTGGCGGGAGCGAAACGATGAGAGCCTTCTCCGACCGGACATCCGCAGGAATCGCCCTGGCGCGGGAGCTTGCGGCCCGCTCCTACGACAACCCCGTGGTGCTGGCGCTGCCCCGCGGCGGTGTGCCGGTAGCCCTGGAGGTCGCCCGACGGCTGCAGGCGCCGCTGGACCTCGTGATGGTTCGCAAGATCGGTGTGCCCTCGCAGCCCGAACTGGCGGCCGCGGCAGTGGTGAACGGGGACGACCCGCACTATGTGCTGAACGCCGACGTGATGTCGTCGGTGGGACTGACCCCGGCTGACATCGAAGAGTTGGCGGTGGAGCAACTCGCCGAGATCCGCCGCCGACGCAGCCGCTATCTGGCCGGCAGGACCCCGGCCCCGATCACTGGCAGGACCGCCATCGTCATCGACGACGGAATCGCCACCGGTGCCACAATGCGCGCATCGCTGCAGGCGGTGGCCCGTCGCTCCCCGCTTCGAACGGTCCTCGCGGTGCCGGTCGCCCCACAGCACACGGTACGGGCTTTCCAGTCGGAGGCCGACGAGGTGATCTGCCTGGCCAGCCCCGCCGACTTCTATGCCATCGGCGCACATTACGACAACTTCCGGCAAGTCTCCGACGATGAGGTGACGGCGATGCTCGCGGAAGCCGATTCGTTCCGCCCCGGCTGACACCGCGTGACACCGCGTGACACCGCGTGGCCAGTGCTGTCGCCTGGGTGTCGGAACTGGGCCGGGTCGGAGCTGGTGCCTACGATGGCTATCGGAGCGAATGACCAGAAGCAACAGTCGGTCGCCTGAGTGGTGAGCCGAACCGCAGAATGGTGCGGCCGGAGGGTTTCATGAGTAGCAGCGCGATTCAGATCGAGGGCAGCCGCGAGGGCGGGGTCCTGACCGAACTCGAGTCCCGGATCCTCGAATTCGAACGCAACTGGTGGCAGTTCGGCGGGGCGAAGGAAGATGCGATCCGCGAGCAGTTCGCCATGAACGCCACCCGCTACTACCAGACACTCAACCGCCTCATCGATTCCGAATCAGCTCTGGCGGCGGATCCGGTGCTCGTGCGCCGCCTCCGCCGACTGCGGCAGACCCGGCAAGAGGCCCGCTCGGCCGGCCATCGCCGCAGGTAGGACGCTGGCGTCCGTGGCCGCCGGTCAGCGGGACCGCACGCCGGGCGTGGGCTGATAGTCCGGGATCGACAGCAGCGGTGGTCGTTCCGCCGTTTGGACATCGTGTTCCGACACCGCGAATCGATCACCGTCATGGCTGAAGGACGGCAGAGTGGCCCACTGCGGCACCCGGTACACGTGCCCGCCGGGATCGGCCCTGGTGAGGGCGGCGTGCAGGATCTGCGCGGACATCCGCGACAGCCGCGTGGCGTCCTGGTGGCGGTGCTCGCGCATACCCAGGTCGACCTGTGCGATGCCGTCCAACCCGACCGAGCGATAGGTGTCCACCAGCAGCCCGATCTCCACGCCGTAGCCGCACGGGAACGGCAGGGACTCCAGCAGCGAACGGCGGGCCGCATACTCGCCCGACAGCGGCTGCGCGACCCCGGCCAGGGCCGGCCAGAGCGAGTTGATGAGCGGGCGGGCCAGAATTTCGGTCACCCGGCCACCGCCGGCAGCGATTCGCAGTTGCCCCTGCACCAACGGACGGTCATAGACGGCTTTCACCAGATGAACACTGGCGTCCTGCAGCAGCGGACCCAGCAGCCCGATGACGTACTGCGGGGTGAAGGAACGCAGATCCGCGTCGATGAAGACCACGAGGTCGCCCGACGTGGCTGCCAAGCCCCGCCACATCGCCTCACCCTTGCCCCGGCGCACCGGGATATCCGGCAGGATCTGTTCCCCGGTGACAACGCGCGCACCCGCCGCGGCCGCCCGCTGGGCGGTGCCGTCCGCGCTGTCGGAGTCCACGACCACCACGTCGTCCACCAGCGCGGCAGCCGGACTCATGAGGTCCGAGCGCACCGCCGCCACGATGTCCCCCACCGTGGACTCCTCGTTGCGTGCGGGGAGGATGACGTCGATGCGCAGATCGCCCTTGGCCGCGATGATCTCGGGAAGGGGCCAGTCCGACGCCGACGACGTGCGCCGCGTGAACCAGTCCCCTGCTTCGGCCAGCATGTCTACACCTTCCCGCGGGGCGGGTCTGGGTTTCTCCCCGGGCCGCTCCTCAAGTAAAGTGTCGGGGAGGCGATCCGCATCGGCGCACCCGCCTCGGCATCGGTGACAATGTGTCCTGGATGACACGACTGCCAGCGCTGTCACAACTGAAGAGTCTCATCCAGAGGGGCAGAGGGAAACGGCCCGGCGAAGCCCCGGCAACCATCGACAGCGACAGGTGCCAAGTCCGTCCCGACCCGGGGAAGATGAGGGAGATCTCGTTGACTGCTAGCCCCCCTGTCCTGGAACCAACCACCATGTCCACAGAACAATCCCCGCCCTTCGGCCCGGCGACGAGATTGGTGTGCCGCGAATGCGCCGCCGAATACGATCTCGGTGCGGCCTATGCGTGCATGGAGTGCTTCGGCCCCCTCGAGGTGGCCTACAACTTCACCGGGGTCACGAGGAAGTCGATCGAAGCCGGTCCGCAATCGCTGTGGCGCTACTCCCAACTGCTGCCCGTGGCGGCCTACGCCCAGGACGAACCGAACCTCGCCCCCGGGATGACCAAGCTGGTCCGAGCCGACAACCTCGCCGACAGACTCGGGATGACCGCGCCCCTGTGGATCAAGGATGACAGCGGCAACCCCACTCACTCCTTCAAGGACCGCGTGGTCGCGGTGGCCCAGTCGGCTGCCCGTCGACTCGGTTTCACCACCCTCGCCTGTGCCTCCACGGGGAACCTTGCCAATGCCGTGGCCGCCGCCGCAGCCCGCGCGGGTCAGGGGTCGGTCGTGGTGATCCCGTCCAACCTGGAAGCGGGCAAGACCATCACCACCGCCACCTACGGCGGCACGCTCCTGGCAGTCGAAGGCAACTACGACGATGTCAACCGCCTGTGCGGCGAGTTGATCGGCGATCCGATCACCGACGCCTGGGGTTTCGTCAACGTCAATCTGCGGCCGTACTACGCCGAGGGCTCCAAGTCCCTGGGCTACGAGGTCGCCGAGCAGTTGGGCTGGCGAACGCCGGCGCAGGTCGTGATTCCGGTTGCCTCCGGATCGCTGCTCACCAAGGTGGACAAGGCGTGGCGGGAACTGGCGAAACTGGGGCTGATTGAAGAGAGCACCTATTCGGTATTCGGAGCCCAGGCCGACGGGTGCAGCCCCGTGGCCCAGGCATTCGCCGAAGGTGTGGATGTGGTCCGGCCCGTCAAGCCGAACACGATCGCCAAGAGCCTCGCCATCGGCAATCCTGCCGACGGCCCGTACGCCCTGGATGCCGTGCGGCGAACCGGCGGTGCCATCGCGAGCGTCAGCGACCCTGACATCGTCGCCGGGATCCGCCTCCTCGCCGAGACGGAGGGCATCTTCGCCGAGACCGCCGGCGGCGTGACGCTGGCGACGTTCCAGAAGCTGCTCGCCGGCGGCGAGGCCTCTCCCGACGCCGAGACGGTGCTGCTGAACACCGGCGACGGGTTGAAGACGCTCGACGCCGTCGCCGGGGTCGTCGGCCCCACGGCCGTGATCCCCCCGTCAGTCGCTGAAGTGCACCGAGTCATGAAGGCACACTGAAACCAGCATCGCTCCCACCTGGAAACTGGAGGTAACCGGCCATGGCCGTCACCGTTCGCATCCCGACGATCCTGCGCACCTACACCGAGGGCGCCGGCGAGGTTTCACTGCCGACGGCGGGCCCGACGCTCGGCAGCGCCATCGAGGCGCTGGAGGCCGCAGCGCCCGGGATCCGCGCTCGCATCCTCGACGACTCGGGCAACCTGCGCCGGTTCGTCAACGTCTACGTGGACGACGAGGACGTCCGCTTCACCGACGGGTTGTCGACCCCGCTGAAGGAGGCGTCGGCGATCGCGGTGATCCCCGCAGTCGCCGGCGGCTGCTGAGGCCGGGCTAGAACTCCTCGAGGGACCGGCGCACCGACCGGGTGAGCTCCGGGTCTTGCACCTCGGCCTCGTCCTCGGGAACCAGGTGGATGGCAGCCTCCTCGGCGGAGAGGTCCTCGACGTCGTGGCTGTCGAAGGCCAGCGCCTCGGCGGTGACGTCCGCGTGGACGCCCTCGTCCTCTTCGACCAGCCGCCCCACGACAGACTCGTCGGGGTGGCCGAAGGTCTCGGCGGGGCCATCGGTGCCCAACTCCTCCGAGATCTCTTGGTACAACTCCCGCACAACCTCCTGGGCCGGGTCCTCGAAACGCCCGTTGCGATGCCGTGACATGTGGCCGCCCTCCCTGTGGGACTCCGGTCTTCGCCGGAGATGGGACTCCGATCTTCGCCGGAGGCGATACCCCGATTCTGACATGTCGGCCGACGAGTGGGGCAGGTAGCCGGACCAACCTGTGGATCGTCATCACGGGCTTGCACTCTCGTGCCTTGAGTGCTAATCATTGTGTTGGCACTCGCCGCCGGTGAGTGCTACATGTCGGTTCTTCGGGATCGGCGGGACATCCGGAAGGAAGGATGTCGTGTCGATCGCCTGTCGCGGGCGGCGGACCGGCAACAAACCATCCAAGTTCTTTCGGAGGAACGCACCAGATGTCAAAGATGATCGCGTTCGACGAGGAAGCGCGCCGGTCGCTCGAGCGGGGAATGAATACCCTCGCCGATGCCGTCCGGGTGACGTTGGGCCCCAAAGGCCGCAACGTTGTCCTGGAGAAGAAGTGGGGCGCTCCCACGATCACCAACGATGGCGTGTCCATCGCCAAGGAGATCGAGCTCGAAGATCCCTACGAGAAGATCGGCGCCGAGCTGGTCAAAGAGGTCGCGAAGAAGACCGACGACGTTGCCGGCGACGGCACCACCACCGCCACCGTCCTGGCCCAGGCGCTTGTCCGCGAGGGCTTGCGCAACGTGGCCGCCGGGGCCAACCCCATGGGCCTGAAGCGCGGCATCGAGAAGGCCGTCGAGGCGGTGTCCTCGCAGCTGCTCGAGATGGCCAAGGAGGTCGAGACCAAGGAGCAGATCGCAGCCACGGCCAGCATCTCCGCGGGAGACGCCGAGGTCGGCCAGATCATCGCCGAGGCGATGGACAAGGTCGGCAAGGAAGGTGTCATCACCGTCGAAGAGAGCAACACCTTCGGCTTGGAGTTGGAGCTCACCGAGGGGATGCGCTTCGACAAGGGCTTCACCTCGATGTACTTCGTCACCGACCCGGAGCGGATGGAGACGGTGCTGGAGGATCCCTACATCCTCATCGCCAACTCCAAGATCTCCTCGGTCAAGGACCTGCTGCCGCTCCTGGAGAAGGTCATGCAGTCCGGCAAGTCGCTGGCGATCCTCGCTGAGGATGTCGAAGGCGAAGCGCTGGCCACCCTGATCGTCAACAAGGTGCGGGGCACCTTCAAGTCGGTCGCGGTCAAGGCGCCCGGATTCGGCGACCGCCGCAAGGCCATGCTGCAGGACATCGCGATCCTGACCGGCGGCCAGGTCATCTCCGAGGAGATCGGCCTGAAGCTGGAGAGCGCAGACATCAGCATGCTGGGTCGCGCCCGCAAGGTGGTTGTCACCAAGGATGAGACGACCATCGTGGAAGGCGCAGGAGATGCCGAGCAGATCGCCGGACGGGTCAACCAGATCCGCGCGGAGATCGACAACAGCGACTCCGACTACGACCGCGAGAAGCTGCAGGAGCGGCTGGCCAAGCTCGCCGGCGGGGTGGCCGTCATCAAGGCCGGCGCCGCGACGGAGGTCGAGCTCAAAGAGCGCAAGCACCGCATCGAGGACGCCGTGCGCAACGCCAAGGCAGCTGTCGAGGAGGGGATCGTCGCCGGCGGCGGCGTCGCCCTGATCCAGGCCGCCAAGGCGGTGTTCGAGAAGCTCGAGCTGGAAGGCGACGAAGCCACCGGCGCCGCGCTGGTCAACACCGCAACTGAGGGCCCGTTGAAGCAGATCGCCACCAACGCCGGTCTTGAGGGCGGCGTTGTGGCGGAGCGGGTCCGCAACCTGGAACCCGGCTGGGGCTTGAACGCCGCGACCGGTGAGTACGTGGACATGATCGAATCCGGGATCATCGACCCCGCCAAGGTCACCCGTTCTGCCCTGCAGAACGCCGCGTCCATCGCCGGGTTGTTCCTGACCACCGAAGCCGTGGTCGCGGACAAGCCGGAGAAGACCCCGCCGATGCCCGCCGGCGGCGACGCCGGCATGGGCGGCATGGGCGGCATGGACTTCTGACGGTCCGAGCCTCGGACAGAGGCACACGCCCAGAGGGGGCGGTCCGGTAACCCGGGCCGCCCCCTCTCGCGTGCCGGGGCAATCACGTGGGGTTCGAGGCGGCCAGCCGGAATCGAGGCGCGTGGCGGAAGACGCCGGGGCTCGACGAGTGGATGCGTCGAGCCGGGGCGGCCCTTATCGTCATCTCATGCCCGCAGCAGTCCGCAGCCTCGCCGGCGACCTACGTCGCCGCAGCGACGACGAGGTCCAGGCCCTGCTGCGGCTCCGCCCGGACCTGGCTAGGCCGGTGCCGAAGTCCTTCTCCGATCTCGCGGTGCGGGCCAACACCGTTTCCAGCACCCTGCACGCGCTGGCGAACCTGACTGCCGCACACAGCGACGTGCTGGAAGCCGCCTGCGCTCTGTCGGGGAACGGGCCCTTCGGTCTGGGCGAGGTGTGCCGCGGGTTGGGACAGCCGGAGGGTTCCGGCCTTGTGACGGGGGCCGCCGACGAGTTGTTCCGCCGACTGCTGCTGTGGGGATCCCCCGACGACGTCCGAGTGCCCTCGGGGGTGCGAGAGGTGATCGGGCCAACGCCCTGCGGGCTCGATCCAGCGCCGCGTATCCACGTGGCGGCGGTCGGGCGGGCCGTCGCGGATCCCTCGTCGTTGCTCACGGACCTCGCCGCTGCCGGGGCGCCGGCGGCGGCGGCCGTGGAGCGGGTGGCCTGGGGGCCGCCCGTGATCCCGCCGGCGGCCGACCGCGCGGAGGCGGCAGCCGTGGCTTGGCTGGAACAGCGGGAACTGCTGATCCGCGACGAATCGGAGCAGCTGGTTCTGCCGCGGGAGATCTCCCTGATCCTGCGTCGTGGCCTGCTGCTCGCCGCCCCCCGACTGGAGCCGCCCTCCTGGGATTGGACGCCGAACGCTGACCTTGTCGCCCGCACTTCCGGCCACGCCGCCGACCAGTCGCTGCGGAAGCTGGATCGGCTGGCGGCATTCGCGGCAGACCAACCGTTCTCCCGACAGGCCAACGGCTCGATCCGAGCCAAACAGTGGGAGGCGGCCCAGGCCGCGACCGGTCTGGGCAGCGGTGAGTTGGCGCTGCTGCTGGCGGTCTCATGGTCTCTGGTCTGGCTGGATGACGACGAAACAGGCCGGCTGCGACCAACGACGCGGTACACAGCGGGGACGCAGCAGCCCCGGGAGCGGCGATGGGCAGACGTGGTCCAGACATGGCTGGACCTGGCCATCCTGCCGTCCGGGGAAGGGGAATCGGTGCTGCGGGCGCGATCGGACGCGGGCCTGCCTGATACCCGTCGGCTGATCCTGGCGGCAGCCGCGGCCGCGCCGCCGGGGCGCGGCGACGAATGGCTGCAGTGGTCGCGGCCGCGGCGCCCCGTCTCGACCAACATGATGGCGGGCACTCTGGCGGAGGCTCGAGAACTCGGTCTCGTCAGCGCCCACGGCGCGCTGCCGATCCTGTCCCGGCTCGGCGGCAACGAGACCGCGGCCGAGGAGGATTTCGCCGACCAGATCCGAGTTGTTCTCCCGAAACTCTCCCGAGACCTCATCATCCAGGCAGACCTCACCGCCACGGCTCTGGGCCCGCTGCCGCTGGAGACGGAAACGCGCCTTTCCCGCGTGAGCGTGTGGGAATCGGGCGGCGGCGCCAGCGTCTTTCGTTTCACACCGGAATCAGTGCGCCGCGGACTGGCCCGGGGGGAAGATCCAACGCAACTGCTGTCCTGGTTGGCGGGATTGTCCAAGACGCCGCTGCCGCAGTCCCTCACAGTCCTGGTGCAAGACTCCGCTCGGGGGGGATCACGCACATCGGTCGTTGCTGCCACCTCCGTGCTGCGCTGCGACGATGCGGTGGCCGAGGCCCTGCGGAACGATCCGGGCATGGCCGACGCCGCGATGCAGCAGCTGGCCCCCGGGGTCCACGGGTGCACGCTGCCGCCGGCAGAGCTCGCCCGACGGCTCGTCGCACGCGGCTACCCGGTGGACACCCCCGGCGGCGAATCGGCGCCCCTGGTTCCCCAGCGCAGTCCGCACCGCAGCGCACCGGACCTCCCGGCCACCCCCGAACGGATCGTCCGCTCCCTGCGGCGGCTGGAGGAGAAGCGCCACCCCGAGCAGCATCCGCCCGACGTCCTGTCACCGATCGCGACGCACGAGGTCAGATCGATGTTGAGTTCGGCGTCACAGGAGCATCTGCGGCTGTGGCTGCGTTTCAGCGACGATTCCGGCAGCCCGGTGACACACCTGGTCGAACTGCTCTCATTCACGCAGGGGGAGATCTGCGCCTTCGACGTGACGAGCAACGAGATACGTGTGATCCCCGTCGCGCGGGTCGCCGCAGTGCTGATCCCCTGAGCGGCCCTGTTCCCCGCGGCAGCCGAGCCGGCTGGCACGCGCCGCCGCATAGGGGACAATGGTCGGATGACCGACGGGCCGCTGATCGTACAAAGCGACAAGACACTGCTGCTGGAAGTTGACCACGAAATGTTCCGGGAGTGCCGCGACGCGATCGCCCCGTTCGCGGAGTTGGAGCGTTCCCCGGAGCACATCCACACGTACCGGATCACCGACCTCGGGTTGTGGAATGCCGGCTCCGCCGGCTACGACGCGGAGCATGTGGTCGACATACTCATCCGCTACAGCCGGTTCCCCGTTGCCCATTCCCTCCTGGTGGACGTGGCCGAGACCATGTCTCGCTTCGGTCGGTTGGCGCTGGAGCAACACCCCACACATGGTCTGGTGCTCACGACCGCTGAGCCGGTCATCCTCACCGAGGTGCTGATGAGCAAGAAGGTCCAGCCCCTCGTCGGCGAGCGCCTCGACGAGGGGACGGTGCGGATCCATCCCAGCGAGCGCGGCCGGCTCAAACAGATCCTCGTGACCCTGGGTTGGCCGGTTGAGGACCGGGCCGGCTACGTCGACGGCGAGCACCACGACATCGGGTTGACTTTGCAGGATTGGACGCTGCGCGACTATCAGCAGCAGGCGGTTGCGGGATTCCTGGCCGGTGGTTCAGGCGTCGTCGTGCTGCCATGCGGGTCGGGCAAGACAATCGTGGGTGCCGCCGCCATGGCGAAGCTCAGCGCGACGACGCTGATCCTGGTGACGAACACTGTGGCCGCGCGCCAATGGAAAGCCGAACTGCTCAAGCGGACGTCGTTGACCGACGAGGAGATCGGTGAGTACTCCGGCGCCCGCAAGCAGATCCGCCCGGTGACGATAGCCACCTACCAGGTGCTGACCACCCGCCGGAAGGGGGAGTACCAGCATCTCGACCTCTTCGGCGCCCGGGACTGGGGGCTGATCGTCTACGACGAGGTTCACCTGCTGCCCGCCCCGGTCTTCCGCTTCACAGCCGACATCCAGGCGCGAAGACGACTCGGCCTGACCGCCACACTCATCCGCGAAGATGGTCGCGAGAAGGACGTCTTCAGCCTCATCGGACCCAAACGGTTCGACGCGCCGTGGCGGGAGATCGAGTCGCAGGGCTGGATCGCTCCCGCCGACTGCACCGAGATCCGCGTTTCACTCTCGGAATCGGATCGGGCCACCTACGCGATGGCGGAATTCGAGGACCGCTACCGGCTCGCGGCCCACGCGCCCGCCAAGGCGCGGGTAGTCCGCGCCCTGACCGACAAGCACGCCGGCGACCAGATTCTGGTCATAGGTCAATACCTTGACCAGCTGGAGCTGCTGGCCGCCGAGTTGGACGTCCCCCTCGTGACCGGCAAGACCCCCGTGAAGGAGCGGGAGCGGCTGTTCCAGGAGTTCCGGGAGGGCGCGATCAGGGTGCTTGTTGTGTCGAAGGTCGCCAACTTCTCCGTGGATCTGCCAGAAGCCGCGGTCGCGATCCAGGTCTCCGGCACGTTCGGATCGCGGCAGGAGGAAGCCCAACGGCTCGGCCGGGTGCTGCGCCCCAAGGCAGACGGCCGGACTGCCCATTTCTACACAATCGTGACGCGGGAGACCGTCGATGCGGACTTCGCCGCCAAGCGGCAGCGGTTCCTCGCCGAGCAGGGCTACGCCTACTCGATCATCGACGCCCACGATCTGCTGTACGGCCGAGACGGAGCGCCGTAGCAGCGCCCTACCGACCGGTGAGCTCCGTGATCCGCGGCCGGATTTCGAACAGGTAGATCAACGCCACAACTATCCCCGCGATCCCGAAGATGGACAGCGGATTGGGTACCAGGCCCGTCAGCGCCGTGATGCCGGTGAGGACCAGCCACAGCGTCTTCGTCTGCCGCTCCACCGCGGGAAACGCCCGTTCGGGCCGCCGGAGGCAGTCTACGA
Organism: Micrococcales bacterium; assembly: GCA_032127075.1. Taxonomy (GTDB): domain Bacteria; phylum Actinomycetota; class Actinomycetes; order S36-B12. The sequence continues at coordinate 17,338 of JAQAZZ010000139.1, forward strand.
ACGCCCACACCTTCAGTACGGCGAAGACGGCGTAGACCATCACCACCACGAGGTTCTGGAACTGGAAGAACGACATCGCCGCGCTCAGATACCGACAGCCTCGCGGATCAGGACAACCGACTTCGTGACGCTTTCGCGCAGATCGACGACGATCTCCTGTGCCTTGCCGGGAGCCGTCATCACGGCGTCCTGGATGTCGTCGAGGGCACGCACCATCGAGATGCGGACATCGTCCCGGCTCGGGATCGACACCTTCGGCAGCTCCACCTTGGGCAATTCCAGTGTCGGCAGTTCGATGCTGGACAAATCGAAGCCGGATAGCTCGAAGCTGGGAAGTTCGAAGTCAGCCAGCTTGTCGAACCAGGCACGCACGCCGTGCTCGACAGCGGCAGGCGCAGTGGCGGCAGCGGTCGTGGCCGCCGGGGCGGCTCCGTTCGCCTTGGCCTGGGTCGTGGCTGCCTTCCCCGCGGTGGCCGTCTTCGCCGTGGTCTTCTTCGCCGTGGTCTTCTTCGCAGCAGCCTTCTTCGCCGGAGCCTTCTTCGCGGCGGGCTTGGACTCAGCCGCCGGAGCAGCAGCAGCCTTCTTCGCCGTGGTCTTCTTGGCAGCAGCCTTCTTCGCCGGAGCCTTCTTCGCCGCAGGCTTGGACTCAGCCGCCGGAGCAGCAGCAGCCTTCTTGGCCGGGGCCTTCTTCGCGGTGGCCTTCTTCGCCGCAGGCTTGGACGCCGTGGCGGTCGTGGATGTGGTCTCAGCCGCCGGCTTTTCGGCGCCGTTGTTCGCTGTGGTTGTCACGGTGTCTCCCTGTCGATTCGTGGAACACCCCCGGTTCCAACGATGCGAGCCCGATCCGGAGGATCGCCAACATTGTCAGACAAACCCCCCATGATTCCCAAATCGGGCACCGGCACTATGCCGCACATCACTGCGGGAACAGCCCCCGGCATCAGTGATCAGCGCCACTCACACAACAACTGGTTCCTGTTTGGCGGCCACGCCATCAACGACGACTTCGCTGTCGGGGTCTGCTTTCCGCTTGACCACACCCAGCGCGATGGGACCCAGCTCGTAGTGGACGGCCACCGTCCCCACCCAGCCGACGTCCGTGCCGCCCAGGGTGATCCGGTCACCTCGCACCGGCAGCTGGGACGCCGAACCGTCCAGGTGCAGCAGGACCAGGCGCCGCGGCGGTCGGCCCATGTTGTGCGTCCGAGCCACCGCCTCCTGCCCCCGGTAGCAGCCTTTCGCGAGGTGGACGGCGGGGCCGATCCAGCCGTATTCGTGGGGCAGGGACCTCTTGTCGGTGTCCACTCCCGCCCGCGGCACCCCCGCGGCGGTCCGCAACGCTTCCCAGGCCCAGGTTCCCGCACTGTGCTGACGCCTGGCGAGCACCTCGTGGAGCGCGGATCGGGGGACGATGGTCTCGACGGCAGGGAAGGGACCGGGCCGATGCGGAACGTACTTGCCGGCGTCTCCACCGCGGTCACTGCCAGCCTCGGTGGCACCGGTCCCCGCGAACTCGGCAGGGACTCGCCAGACAGCCACTCCCTGGGGAATGTCAGCCGGCCCGATACTGCCGACCACACAGTGGTCCCCGGTGCGATCGGCTACCTCCACCCGCAGCAGGAACTGCATGGACCGCAGGTATTCGACAAGCCCCGGTGCGTCTCCGGACGGCAGGATGATCCATGTCGTGGCGCCATCGTCCACCAGGTGCAGTTCGTGTTCCACGTGGCCGTGGGGATCGAGGACGAGCGCCGTGCGCGGCTCGCCCGGCGGCAAGTCCAGGAGCAGCGCCGTGGTGAGATCGTTCAGCCAGGTCAACCGGTCCGGACCCGAGACGGCCACGACCCCGCGGTGGGAAAGGTCCACGAACGCCTCACCGGACACCAACCAGCGCTGCTCCCGCAAGGGTTCGCCGAAGTGCCACGCAACCCCTTGATCAGGGTTCTGCGGCGGTGCGGGGACGGCGTTGTTCACAAGCCCAGTATCCGGAGGGTCGCGCTTGCCGGCAATCTCACCGACTGGTGCTGCATTCTCGGCAGAGGCCGTGGACCGCGGAGTGGCTGGTGTCGATGACGAATCCAGTGTCGGCGAGCACCCGCCGGGCGAAGGCCGCTGCGGTATCCGGCCCCACACTGGTCACCCGGCCGCATCGCAGGCAGGACAGGTGGATGTGCGGCGGCTCATCGGCCAGGTGATAGATCGGAGCGCCGCTGCCGAAGTGGGCGTGAGTGACCAAACCGACCTCCTGCAGCACCGCGAGGTTGCGGTACACCGTGGACAGGTTGAGCGCCGGTTCCGAGTGGCGGAGGTGATCGAAGATCGATTCAGCCGTGGGGTGCCTCGATGTCGCGATCGTGTGCAGTATCGCCAGCCGCTGGGCGGTGATCCGGTAGCCCCGGCTGCGCAGGGTCGCCTCCCAGTCAGCGGGGCCCATCAGGTTCCGGATGGCTCGGCAGGCTGTAGCCGAGCGGCGAGATGGTTCTGCAGCGGCAGTTCCATTGCAGCCATGTCGAACGTCCATAGCAGGTTGCCGTCGACGAGGCCATACAACCGGTGACCGGCGGTGTAGGGCTTGGCGCTCGGCGTGCGTGCCACGAGATCGGTGCGCAACTCTATGCGGGCGCTGGTGATGCGGTCGGACTCGACCGCGGTCACCTCGACGTTGCCCTCCCATATCTCGCTGAACCCAGTCGGATGGCTCAGCAGCAGTTCGACGCCGCGCTCCGGCTGCGGTTTGAGGAACCCGGTCTCGGCCGCGGTGGGGCGGACCCTGTTGCCAGCGTCGTCCAACAGCCAAGATCGCGACCAATAGGAGAGGAACGGCCGGCCGTCACAGCTGAACTGGACCTCTTGGCCGAAGCGGAAGTCGTCGATCGTCGGATAGTGCCCGGTTCCCACCCCTACCCATCGACCGATGAGCCAGGAAACGGGCATCACCTCTTCGGGCAGTTCCATGGTTCAGTTCTGGCCCTTGAACAGCTCCACGATCACGTACGCCGAGAAAAGCAGGATGGCCAGGGTGCACAGGACCAGCAGGCCCTCGAAGAATAGCTCCACGTCCCTAAGATACCGCCGCGGGTACAGTCGTGGTGTGACCCGATCCCTGGTCGTCAAGTCCACATGCGGCGCGGACGCCCCGGAGCGGTGCTTCCAGGCATTCACGGTGGCAGCCACCGCGGCTGCCTCCGGGGTTTCCACTTCTCTGTGGCTGACCGGCGAGGCTGCCTGGCTGGCGCTGCCGGGACGGGCCGCCGAACTTGTCCTGGCCGACGCGGAACCGCTGCCGGGACTGCTCTCCCAGATCTTGGACGCCGGCTCGGTCACGGTGTGCAGCCAGTGCGCCGCCCGTCGCGGGATCGCCGCCGCTGACCTCGTTCCGGGGGCGCGGATAGCAGGTGCCGCGACCTTCGTGGCCGAGGTCACCGCACCGCAGGTACAGGCACTGGTCTATTGAGCTCCCCGAGCGGCGACGCGCTTGTAGAGCAGGTAGATCTCGCAGCCCAGGCAGAAGTTGAATGCCGCGTTGAGGAAAGCCGCCGCCAGGGCCAACGCCACCGCCACCTGCGCCGCCACCGGGATGCCGAATGCCAGAAAGACCAGTGCGACCACCGTGAACACCAGACCCACTTGCTGGGAGAACCGCGGGGGGGCCTCGTCCTCAAGTTCGGCCGGGGGCGCCAGCCGCGGTGCAATCCACGCGCGGTATATGCGGCCGTACAACTGCGCTCTCAGCCCGAACAGAGCCGCCGCGCCGAACACAAGGGTCTGGAAGGTGAGCAGCACAACCGGGATCAAGGACTCCTGAAGGGCGTTGCCCGGGATGGCGAGCAGCGTGGCCCCCAGCACGACCGTGGTGACGGTGGCCGCGAAGCGGGGACCGCGGGGGTCCACCAAGACGCGGCTGGAGCGGGTCTCGGGACCGGCTCGCCCCTGAGTCGTCGCCGCATCGTCGGCGGCCCCGACGCGCACTTCGCTGTTCTCGCTCACGCTCGATCCACTCCTCGATGATCCTCGGTTCTCACCGTTTCGACAGTGTTACACCAGAGCCGTCAGTGCCGCGGCCACTTCGGACTTGCGGGGCAGGCCGACCGCCCGCTTGCGGATCGCGCCCTCGCCGTCGAGGAGGAAGACGGTGGGAGTGCGCCGCACATCCAGATGCCGAACCAGATCCAGGTGGCTCTCCGCGTCGACTTCCACATGCTTCACCCCGGGCATGGACCCCGTCATGTCTGCCAGCAGCAACCGGGTCGCACGGCATGGCTGGCAGAAGGCTGATGAGAACTGCACGAAGGTCGCCTGCTCACCCAGCGTCTCCCCGATCTGGGCGGCGGTGATGACTTCGCCACCATGGTGTCGCGAATCGGGGGTGTCCACATGGGCCTCCGGGGCGTCGACATCGACCGCGCGCGGCACCTCGCCGCGCATGCGCCCGTCCTGCCACCGTCGCCACAACCCGAAGGCCGTCGCGGCCCCCAGCACGGCCACGAGAATCCAGACGGAACTCATCGCATCTCCTCCATCGCCCCAGTGTGAGCGCAAACGCACAAGTAGCCAAACCGATTCCCCATCGGGCGCACCTCAGCCGCGACCCACTGGGCTGCCGGTCGTCTCAACCGCGGCGTCGGCCGCCCACGTCGCGATTCGATCCAGCAGATCGTCGGAGATCGCGGCCTCGGCGTGACCGAATTCCGACAACCACAGCTCGGGCCGGTAGTCGTGCAGACCGCGCTGCGCCGCGCCGGCCGTCGCCGACCGGATCAGCGCCCGCGGGTGCTCGTCGGGGAAGAACGGGTCCTGCGACCCG
>JAQAZZ010000140.1:0-19956 GCA_032127075.1 Micrococcales bacterium
TGCCACGTGCCAGCACCCGGGCCCGCATCCGACTGCTGAACGACTCCAGTGACACCTGGTCGTCCCGGGTCATGTCGGCGAGGCCGAAGGCGCCGCTGTCGACATTGTCTACGAGCTCGAAGGACCTGTTCTGCCCGGTCACATACGTGGGCCAAGCGCCATAGGTGGTCTGCAGGTTGCCCGCCCCCCAGGTGAACTGGTCGACGAGCGGCCCGAACGGCAGCTCACCGCGGGTCACTCCCTGTTCCTGGACGAGGATCGGCAGCACCTGACCGGACAGGTCGAACGGCTGGTACTGCTCACCGAACCCGTGCACAGCCGCGCCCCGGGACCGCTGCGAGGTCAGCTGGATGCTGTTTATGCGCTTGCCGGACTTCGTCTCGCCCGCCTTCACGTCGAACTTCATCGCCGCGACGCCCTTGCCTCGCTTGTCCTGCTTCATGACGACCTTGTAGTCGGCCTTGTCGCCGCCCCCGCGCAGCTTGCCCGTGATCACTGCCTTCTTCCCTGCCGCCTTGACCTTCTTGATGTTCTGCTTGGTGAGCTTGACATCACGGTCGATGTCCGCCCAGAAGGCACCCGCCTCGAAGCGCTCGGTCCAGGAGATGTCGCTCCTGCTGGCAGCCACGAACGAGCGGCCCTTGTCGCTCGCCCAGGCGACGCGTCCCTTGCCGTCCTTGACCGTGACCTTGCGCTTCTTCACCTGGACCCGGAACTCGCCCACCTTCGCAGTTCCGCGGGCCTTCTTCTTGATCTTCACCTTGCCCGGGACCATCGGGTTGAACTTGTTCTCCGGAACCGTCGTGGAGTAGCCGACCTCGACCTCCTCGGTGTTGCTCACCGAGCGCTCCGTCGTCTTCGTCTTCGCGATCAGCGCCCGAATGTCGTAGGTGCCGCCCGTGTACGGAGGGACATCCCCGCTGCCCTGCCCGGAGGAATTGGTCCGCACTGTCTGGATCGTGGTCCACGGCGTGTTGACGTCGGATTCTTGGATCTGCACGTCGTACTTGCCGGGCGGGGAGACGGTCACGGTCACCCCGATGGTGCCGGGAAGTTCCACCTTCGGCGCAGCCACGGTGATAGCGACGGTGGGCGCCTTCTTCTTCTTCCCGGGGGCACTTCTGGGCAGCGCGGGCACCGGATCAGCGGCCGAGGTCGCGCTCTGGCCCGACACTGGGAGGTCCTGGGCATCGTCTGAGAAGTCCGGGGCGGCGGCCGCCGACCACCCTGATCCGAGCGCCAGAGCGCCGGCCACGACGAGAACCGTGACTTGTTTGTCCCGCATTGGATCTCCTGATTTGCCGGTGCTACTCACTGTCGGCCCCACCCTAGTCACGGGGAGTTTCGGTTGCCGCGCAACTGAGCATTTCCTGCGGGATCGACGCAACGGATGCCCTGCGGCGGAGCGGATTGAAAGGAGCCACCAGTGCCCGCGTGCCGTTGCGGCCCCTGGTCCCCTGCGTGCGCCGGTCGTGCCCATGGGGCCGGGCGGTCACCGGGAATCGGACCCGGCGCAGCACTTCCGCCGCAGCACTTCCGCCGATGTATCGCAGCGGCTTGCGAGGACTACCCTTGGACTACGGGGAGGTGGATCATGGACTCCGTCCCGCGCACCGATCACCGAGGCAGTTCCGGCACGCTCACCGGGCCGGATGGCACCCTCAGATGCCCGCTGTGCGCCGGGGAGATCACCGCCGAGTCCGGGGAATACGGACCGGGCCGTGCGATCTGCAGCAGCGGTCGGCATGTCATCGTTCTTGCCGACGCCCGCAGGGCGCAGGAGTACCGAGCGGCTGCACTCGATTCTCGGGAGACCGCTCGAGCGTGGCAGGACCGGGCTCGGGAAGCCGCCGAGCAGGCCCGGCAGGCCGCCGAATTCGCCGATCAGTGGCACCGAGCCGCCCATGACGCCGAGGTCTACGCACGCGCCACGGCGATGCGGCCGCGTGCCGCGGCAGCTACCGCCCACCCCGCCTCGGCTGTGCCGCCAGCCGCCGTCGCACCTAGGCCCATGGAGCAGTCCGCGCCTTCACCGCCTGCCGCGCCGTTGGCCTCCCCCCGAGAGCCGCACAAGCCCGCCCTCCCCACAGCCGTGCTGCTGCAGGGCACCGGTGCCCTCATGATCCTCGGCGCCGCGGTACTCATCTCGGCGGTGGCGTGGACCATCCTGCCGCCCACGGGTCAAGCGCTGCTGCTCATGGGCATGGTCGCGGCGCTGGGGGCCATCACTGTGGCCATCAAGCACCGGGTACCCACCACCAGCATGATCCTCGCCGCCCTGACCGTGGGCGTGATGATCGTTGTTGCCCTGGGCCTGCCGGCCGTGCTGCCCGACGTGAACCTGCGCATCTACCCCGCGGTCGCCTCCGCCGTGGCCACTGTTGTGCTGCTTGTGTCCGGGCGATACGGCGGCGTCATGCTGTGGCGCCACGTCGGATGGGCATCGGTGCCGGTGACAGCAGCACTCTTCACGTACCTGCTCCTCGCAGGCCAGCCGGTCAGCATCATGTCCTGGTCCCTGGCGGGGATTCTCCTGTCGATCCAGGCAGCCGCCCTGCTTCTCGTGGCCGACCGACAGCGCCGCTCGGACTCCGAAACATCAGCAACGGCGTGGTGGGCCGGCGTGGCGGTGACGCTGGCCGCGGCGGCGGCAACAGCCGGTGCAGCGGCGTGGACTGCAGTGGGGGCGTCGGCCCTTGCAGCCCACGAGCGGATCTGGACGACGCTGGCGGTGGTTGCCCTGGCAGCAGCGAGCACGGTTGCCGCCAGGACCAGCCGCGGGGTGCTTCCCCGACTCCCCGCGACGATCGCGGCGTGGCCGACTGCGCTGCTGCCCCTGGCTGTCGCAATCATGGCCACCCCTCCCGCATTGGCCACCGCTGCGGCCGCGCTGCTGCTGCCGGCGGTTGTGCTGCTCGAACTCATCGGCGGCACGGCAGTCTTCCTCCGTTCGACAGAACACTCGCAGTCACGGGCTGCGGCCCGGGGCTGGATCTTCGGCGCCCTGCTGTGGGCGCCGGTCTGGCTGTTGGTGACGGCACCTGCAATCGGGACCCCGGGCGACTACTTGTGGCTGGCCGGTCTGGCTGTGATGTTGTCCCTAGGCGGGTTCCTCGCCGTCGCCGGGCTTTCGCTGCGCCGCGGAGGTCCAGTGGGAGCCGGCGTCGCGATCGCGGTCGCCGCCTGGACGGTCGCGTGGGTTGCCGGGTACCTCGGCGACGCGGTGGAGTCGCTCACAATCCCGATCCTCGCTGCCCTTCTGGCCCCCGGGTTGCTGGGCCAGCGCCGGATCCCCTCATTGCGGTTGCCCCCGCTGTGGGCGCCCTTGGTGACGCTGCTCTTGGCCAGCCCCACCTTCCTGATCGCCCTGGCCGACTACCGCGCAGACGCGCAGCTGCAACCATTCCGCGCGGCAGCCATCGTCGCGGGTCTGGCGCTGGCGGCGGCCCTGGGCTGGCGCATCCGCGGCGGGCACACCATCGTCGCCGGCGCTGCTGCTTTGGTCGCAGCCGAGTTCGCCCTCGTGACGCTGGCCCAACGCGGCATCGACCTCATCGAGACTCGCACCGCGGTTCTGGCGCTGGCCCTGGCAGCCACCGTCGGCACCGCCCGATCGGAGGGTGTCGTGCAGCGCCGGCACGCCGGACTCGCCGTCGGCGTGGCCGCGTTCCTGGTGCCCTCGTACCTGATCGCCCTGGGCGATCCGCTGTTCGCGCTGGACTGGTCCATCGCCCGCGGCACTGCCCTCGTGGTGGTTCTCGCAGCCGTCGCCGCACTCACGTGGCGCAGCTATCCGCGGACGGCCGTCGCCAGTGCCCTCGCCGATCTGGCGCTGTTGGCGTGGTGGTGGGGCTTCTGGGTGGCCGGGTCGGCGTACGCCGACATCGTGGAGGTGTGGACCGCACCCTGGGCACTGCTGGCCACGTTCGGAACCTGGCTGTGGCTGCGCGCCATACCGTCAGCACCTCGCTGGAGCCTCGCCGTGCCCGTGGCGGCCGTGCTGGTCACGTCCGCGCTCGCGGCCGCAGTCACACCGCTGGGCCGCGGCGGAGCATGGGACGATCTTCGCGCGGGCGTTGTTCTGAGCGTCTTGTGGCTGCTGACCTTCGCCCTGTGGCGCACCCCAAGACTGGCAGCGGCGCTCGGCATCGGCGCAGTCTCACTCACCTGGTACCAGATCGTGGCCGTAGCGACCGACCGACTACCAGCCACCCCCGTAGAGGTCTACACCTGGTCGGGCGCGGCCGCACTCGCCGGCGCCACCGCACTAGCCGTGCGCGCACTACGGCGTCCGATCAGCACCGTGTTGTCCATCGCCCCCACGGTGACGCTCATGTTCCTCCCCACGGCCCTCATGGCCTGGTCCACGGGCGTTGTCAACTGGCGGGTGTGGTTCGTGCTGGTCGCCGCGAGCGCTGTGATGGTGGCCGGGATCCACTACAGGTGGGCGGGGGCGGTGTATCCCGCGCTGCTGTCCATCGCAGTTGTGCTGATACCGGTGCTGACCCGGTTGGCGCAAGACCTGCCGACCTACGTGCCGCTGACGCTGATGGGAACCGTGCTGCTGGTGATCGGCGCGCGGTTGGAGGCGCTGCGCCGGCAGGGCAGGCATTTCGCCCACTGGAACTCCCGCCTGCATTGACGCCCGTGCCCGCGGCCAGCTCGGTGCCGACAACGGACCACCCACCCCCGCGCCTGAGAGGATGAGTTCATGGAACGTCACCGCAAGGGCATCGGGCCACTGGCGCTGGGGGTCGCCGCTGCAGCGGCCGCCTACATCGCTGTCCTGCGGCCGCGCCAGCTGCAGTGGGGGGCCACCCGCTCCGAACTCGAATCCGCACTGCCGGGCGACGACGTCCTCCCGCGAGCCTCTTTGACTGCCACGCGGGCCATCTCCGTAGGCGCAACCGTCGAGGACGTCTGGCCCTGGGTGGCCCAGATGGGCCAGGGCCGAGGCGGGCTGTACTCCTACGACTGGCTGGAGAACCTCGTCGGCTGTCAGATGCACAGCGCCGACCACATCGTCGCCGAATGGCAACCCGTGGCACCCGGTGACGAGTTTCGACTCCATCCGGACATCGCGCTTCAGGTGGCGGCGGCAGCGCCACCTGAAGCGCTGGTTGTGCGTGGCGGGATAGGGCTCAGCGGTCGCACGTCTGATTCGGATCCAGGAACTCCCTACGACTTCACGTGGTCCTTCGTCGTCGTCCCCGACGGACCAGGGCGCTCACGGCTGATCATCCGCGAGCGCTACCTGTACCTCACGGCGTGGGCTGCAGCACTGGTCGAGCCGGTGTCAGTGGTCAGCTTCCTGATGACCGAGAGGATGCTGCGCGGGATTCGGGACCGCGCCGAAAGACGCGGCGGGTCCGAGTAGCTACTCCCCCACCGTCGACGGTCCCAGGACCTGCACCAACTGCCGACCCGCCCGCCCGCCTGGTCAGCAGCCGATCAGGCGGGTTTCGTTGATCCGAATCGGCCGCCGTCTGGTCGACCAGGTGCGGTTCACAGCCACGGGTCGTCTGAATCCCTGGGTATCTCGCCGCCCTGCCTGCGGCTCTTGTAGCCGCGCGACTTGCGCGCACGGTCGGCTGAGAACCGTTTCGAGGTGTACTGCCTGTCCCGATCTGCCATCAGTCGGCGCGACTGCGTCAGCCAGTCCGCCTCGGCGCGCAGATCGTCATCCATCAACTCCGGTGGCGCACCGACGATGGCCGCGGTCGCAGCCGCGAGGGTGCCGTCGGCCGCGGCGAAGTCGCCGGCCGACAGCTGCGCCTCCGCCTCCTTCTTGGCCTGCTGCGCTTCGAGGAAGAGCACTTCCCGCTGCACTGTGGGGTTCGGCACCCGTCCTTGTGCCACATCGAGGGGCACCACGTTGACCGACACGGGAATGGTCACGGTGTGCTGGGTCATGCCCGGCAACTCGACGTAGCCCAGTTCCAGCCGCGCCACCTGCGCCAATCCGAGCGCCGCCATCGCGGGGACCGAGATCTTGATGGTCACCCGCCGCTTCTCGCCGGAGTAGAAGTCGCCTAGTTCTGCAAGGACCCCGCCTTCGACGACCTGAGCCGAGAGGCCGTCGTTGAGCAGCGCGACCGACTCGACCTGGCCCGACGGCGCGATCAGCAGGTTCGCGGCCTGCACCGTCTTGGAGAGCAGCCCGTCCAACTCCATCGCCACAGCGGCGGCGGCAGCATCGGCGTGCTCGGCGAATGAATGGTTGCCCACACCGCCGGACGCAACCGCGGTGAGGATCGATTCGTCGTAGCCGGTGCCGATCCCGATCGTCGACGTGGTGACCGCCTGCTGGCCGGCGGCACGCGCCACACCTGCCAGCTTCTCGGGGTCGGTTTCGCCGGAGTTGGCGTGCCCGTCGGACAGCAGCAGAACGGTTGCCCCGGTATCCGTGCTGGCCCTGCGGGCTTCCTGGAGTCCGCGCAGGTAGCCGGAGGACAGGTCTGTCATGCCGCCGGGGGCGACGGCTGCGATGTCCCGGCGCAGTCGGTCGCGACCCAGGTCGGCGACCTTGCCCGCGGGGATGGCCACGGCCGCTTGGTGGTCGAAGACGACAAGGCCGAACCGGTCGCGGTCGTCCAGCCGGTCCACGAGTGCGACGAGGGCCTGTTTGGCGTGCTCCAGCCGGGGGCCGGCCATCGAACCCGACCGGTCGAGCACGACCACTGCGGTGTGCTCCGGGCGCGGCTCGCCGGTCGCCGGCGCCGCCGGCGCCTCGAGTTCCAGCATCACTGTGACGGTGTCCTCGTTCTCCAAGGCGACCGCATCGACATCGAGATGGGCGTTGAAATGCATGGTGTTCCTCCGTTTCGATACCCACTGTGAACCTGGGCTCCGACACAAAGGGGCTGCACGGCTCCGCAGGCGGCCCGACCCGGGCTGCGACGGGACCGGCGGACGAGCACAATGCAGTGGCGCTGCGGCGATCCGGCTCGCTCTGCACACCCGACCGGGTTGGCGGCCGACGGCCCACTCGCGCTATGCGGCCGCCGCTGCCGCCTTGCCGGACTCCTCGCCGTCGGACACCCCGTCGGGGAGGTTGCGGGTCGTGGTCAAGGACAGCAGCGCCAGCAGCCCGGCCGCGAGCAGACCGGCGCGCAGCGACTTCAACTGGGCGTCCTCATAGGCCACCACCACCGCCGTCGCCTCCCCCGCCGTCAGCCCGGCGGATTCCGCGGCGGCCTGGATCTGGTCGGTGGACACGAAGTCCAGCCCCGATTCGGCCGCCACACCGACCTGCCGGTTGACTTCGGCGCTGATCTCCGGACTGGACTGCACATTGCTGACGAACACGTTGGTCAACCCCGCCAGGACGATCGCCCCGATCAGGGCCACGCCCATGGAGGATCCCAACTGCTGACCCGTGAACTGCAGTCCCCCGGCTTCGGCGCGGCCGGATGCGTCCACCGAGGACTGCACGACGTTGCCGAGCTGCGACGCGATCAGCCCCATCCCCACGCCGAGGACGGCCATCGACCAGGCGAACCCGGCGTCGTCCAACGTTGGGGACACCACGCCGATGAGGATGAACACTGCCGCAGCGGCGCACCCCAGCCCAACCCGGACGATCGAGCGGACCGAGAACCTGGCCGACAACCGTGATCCCAGGGCGGCGAAGACGAACATGGTGATCGACACCGGCAGCATCTTCAGTCCGGTCTCCAGGGCATTGAGGCCGAGCACCAGCTGCATATACAGCGGCACGACGAAGAACACGCCCATGAGGATGAGGTTCTGGCTGAACAATCCGCCCAGGCCCGCACGCAGCGACGGGATCTTCAGCAACTCCGTGTGGACCAGCGGGTCGGTTCCGGTTGCCTCCCGGTGTCGCTGCCACGCGAGGAAGGCCCACAGAAGCGCGCCGCCGCACGCGATCACGAAAATCGTGAGCGCAAATCCGAACGGTTCGACTGGCGAGTCCTTGGGCTGCACCCACCCCCACGTGCTCGATTGCAGCGTTCCCAGGACGATCGCGCCCAGACCCGTTGCGGACAGGGCAACACCCACCACGTCCAGTTTCGGGGCGGGTCCGGAGCGTACCGAGTCGCCGACGTAGCGGACCATCAGCAGGATGAAGGCGACGAGCACCACCTCTCCCACGAACACGACCCGCCATGTCAGTTCGCTGGTGGCCCAACCTCCGACGATCGGCCCCACCGCGATGCCCGCACCGGCTACCCCGCCGAGCACCGCGTAGGCGGCTTTGCGGTGCTTCCCCTCGAAGTTCCCAGCGATCAGAGCCGCAAGCGCGGGCAGCACCAGCGACGCCCCCAGGCCCTCGAGGATCGACCACCCGAGGGCGAGGACCGCGACGCTGGGAGCCGCGGCGGTCAAGGCTGAACCGGCGGCGTAGATGACCAGTCCGATCACGAAAGCCCGTCGCCGCCCGACGATGTCTCCGATCTTGGCGCCCGCGAGCATGAACATCGCCATCACCAGGCTGTACAGCGTGATGACCGCCTGAATGGTGGTGACCGTCGTGTCGAAGTCCGAGACCAGTGTGCTGATGGAAACGTTCATCACCGACTGGTCGAGCACCATCACGAACTGCGCGGTGGCCAGCGCTACCAGCGCGGGGCGGTTCATCAAGCGTTCCTCTCGTGTGCGCGCCGGCGTCATGTCGTCGGCAGGGCCATGCACCGGCTGGGCCATGGACCGGCGGGGCCATGCACAAGCGGGGTGCGTCGGGAAACTGCATCATACTGGGGCCGAGCTGGGCTCGGGGTGGCCGCACTCTTGCCCCCGAGACTGCGGATCGCCGCGGCACCGCGAACACGAATCTGCCCAGGTGGACGGCTACGCTGGAAGTGATCGTTTGTGAGGCGGACCAGCAGGTCCAAGGCAAGCGTGATTCGTTGGCGGCCCTTGCCGCGTGAGGAGACGGCGCCATGTCCGATGCTTCCGGTTCGCCGGCCACAGATCCCCGGGTTGCCGAGCTGGAGCAGCAGGTGGCTGCCCTTCAGCGGCAGCTGGGCCAAGCCGGGAAGAAGAAGCCATCCAAGGGCGGCTCCAAAGGCCGCACCGCACTGGCGCTGGTGCTGATCGTCCTGGCGTGTGTGCTGGCACCGCTGTCGGTGGTGTCGGTGTGGGCTCGCGGCGAGGTCAGCGACACCGACCGGTACGTGGCCACGGTCGCCCCGCTTGCCTCCGACCCCGCCGTCCGATCCGCGGTCAGCAACCGGGTCACCGAACAGGTCCTGCAGTATGTCGACATCGGTGGACTGACCGACGAGGCGATCACCACGCTGTCGCAGAACCGCGACCTCACCCAACGGCAACAAGCGGCTCTCACCGCACTTGCCGGACCCCTCAACTCCGGCATCGAGAGCTTCATCCGCGACAAAGTCGCACAGATCATCGCCTCGGACGCCTTCGAGGCCGCCTGGGTGCAGGCGAACACCCGGGCGCACTCCCAGGTGAACGCGGCCCTATCCGGAGACGATTCCGGTGCCGTGTCGCTGCAGGAGGGACAGATCGTGCTCAACGTGGGCGACATCGTCGCCCAGGTGAAGCAGCAGCTGGTGGACCGCGGCTTCACGGTCGCGCAGAACATCCCCACGGTGGACGCACAAATCGTCGTCTATCAGTCCGATCAGATCGCCTCGGTGCAGTTGGCGTACAGCGCTCTGAATGCGATGGGCTTCTGGCTGCCCTTCATCGCCGTCGCGATCGCGGTGGCGGGTGTGGTCGTCGCCAACAAACGCCGTACCGCCGTGATCGGACTGGGCGTCGGGCTGTTCGCGGTGATGCTGCTGTCCGGAGTCGCCCTGCGGGGAGTCCGACTCGGCTACCTGAACGCGCTGCCCGACACGGTCAACAGCGACGCCGCCACCAGCTTCTTCGATGCGTTCACCTACTTCTTGCGCCAGGCCCTGTGGGCGGGTGCGGCGGCTGGAGCGGTCCTCATCCTCGCGGGGCTCCTGACCGGTCCCACCCGGTTGGGTGTCGGTGTGCGATCCACCGCCGCCAACGCCGCAGCCGCCGTCCAGCGGCTGTTGGAGTCCTGGGGACTGGGGCTGGATTCGGTCCGGCGCTGGGTCGCCGCTCAGGCGACGGGGCTGCGGATCGCGGCCACGGTGGGCGCCCTCGGCGTCCTCCTCCTGCAGCGCTACAAGACCATCGAGGGCGTGTTGTGGACAACGGCGGGGCTGCTCGTGGTTCTTTTCGTGATCCAGGTGCTGGCCTCGGGCGACGATGTTCGGGGCGAACCGGCCAGCGCCCAGGCCTCCAACGGCGGACAAGAGGATCAAGGTGGCGGCTGAAGGGCAGCGGTCCGCGGGTCCTGCTATGCGTAGGCGTACGTAGTGCGGCAGCGTAGAGTGGCTGCGGCAGCACGATCACAGCGGAGGGTGCACGGTGGACGCACATATTGCAGCGAGGAGGCCCGTTGCTCTCGCCGCGAGCCTGCTGGTAGGGATCCTGGCCCTGACTCTGCTGGCCGGACCACCATCTCAGGCCGGATCGCAGTCTCGTTCGGGACCGCAGTTCCAGGCCGGACCGGGGCTGCTGGAGACGGCAGCACGGCTCGCAAGCGCTGACCCGCCGTCAGTGCGGACCACCAAGCGGGGCCAAATCCGGCTCCGGGCCAAAGGGCAGCGCTCGGGGAAGCGGGCCACGGTGAAGGTCCAGGGGCTGTCGGGCCGTGCCAAGGGATACACCCGACGGACCAAGGTGCGAAAGACCAAGACGCTCGCCGCATTGCGGACCGGCCGCTACCGCGTTACGGCACAGCCGATCATCACCCGGAAAGTCGCCGTGACCGCCGACGTGGATCCGGCGCGGCCCAGGGTGCGGAGCGGTCGGACAACTCGCGTAGAGATCGCCTACGCCCCAACGGCTTCGGGCCAGTCCGTCACCGAGGACAGCGTCCTGGGCCAAGTTGCGGTGGGCGGACCCAGCAGTCACATCGTGCTCTCGCCGGACGGGAACACTGCCTATGTCTCCGTGGCTGGAGGCTTCCGGATCACGGTGCTCGATGTCAGGCAGGACTTGCCTGCGGTACAGAATCCACAGGTCGCCGCGAACTCGCCCAGAGGCCTGGCGGTGTCCCCAGACGGTGCCACGTTGTACTACGCCGACACCAACCCGGTGAACGGAAGCGGCGTGGTGGCCCGCGTGGACACCACCAGTCGCCTCCCGGTCGGTCTGCCCATTCCGGTCGGATCCCAGCCCTGGGGGCTCGCGATCTCCCCCGACGGCACGCGCCTGTACGTCGCGAACCGGGGCAGCCGATCGGTCTCCGTGATAGACACCGCATCGGCTGCGGTTGTCGCGACGATCGCGGTCAGCCAGAACCCCACCGCTCTCGCGCTGAGCCCGGACGGCTCCCGGCTCTACGTGGCCGCGGCCGACTTGAACGTCATAGACACCACGACCAGTGCAGTGCTGGGGACGGTGACCGTGGCGAACGAGGCCACCGGAGTCGCGGTGTCCTCCGATGGGCAACGCATCTACGTCACCAGCAGCAACCGCCTCACCTTCGTGGATGCTGCCACCCGGTCAGTCACCCGCATCGTCGGCGGGATAGGCACCAACGCCAACGGCGTCGCGCTGTCACCCGATGACGCACGGGCCTATGTGACAGTCGGCAACGACACGGCCGTTCAGGTCGTCGACCTCGTGGAAAGGAGGAGACTCGACCCAATCCCGGGTGTTCCCGGGGCCACCGGGATCGCCTTCCGTCCTCCCGACGGCGCGTCTGCGTATGTCACCGGGAGCAGCGTCGCCTTGCTCGGCATGGTCCCGCGCAAGGTGTCGCCCACCGAGGTGAACGTGACCGGGGTCGCAAACCTCGGGCAGACGCTGACGGCAATACCGGGGATCGTCGTATCCGTCCCCTTCCCGCCGGCCGTGACCTATCAATGGCAGGTAGGCGATTCGCGCAAAGGTCCATTCGCCGACATCGCCGGGCAGCGCCGTACGACCTACACCGTCGCCCCGCAAGACGTCGGCAAGTTCCTGCGCGTGACGCTCACCGCGGAGAACGGGTTGGGCCGCGCAACCGTTGCGTCCCCAGCCACAGCGCGGGTCCCGGCGCCGCAGGCACCCAGCACCCCACCGCAGACGGCACCAACTGCGCCGCCTCCCACCACGCCGACGCCGCCACCGACCGGCCCGGGGCCCACCGCCGGACCGACCGCCGGACCGACCGCCGCGCCGACGGCGGGGCCGAGCCCTTCCCCCACACCCACGACTGGGCAGAAAGCCTCGGTGAAGGTCAAGGCGAAGGCACGGAAGAGCAAGCTGCTCGTGCGAGTCTCCCCTTCGCTGGGAGCGTCGTCCCCGTGGCGTTTCCAGGTGCAGAAGAAGAAGCTGGGCAAGTGGCGGACCCTGAAGAAGGACTACCGCACGACGGGCCCCCAGCAGAAGCGCACTGTTGATCTGCCCAAGGGCATGTACCGGGTCGTTGTGGCGGCCGACTACGGGTACGCGGGCACGACGAGCAAGGCCATCAAGCTGAAGCGCTGACGGCGGTCGCACGGAGACATCGTGTGCGGCACCGTGTGCCGCTGCCTCAGGCAGGCCTTGGCGGGGCAAATGAATGCCCCTGGACTTCATAAGCGGCTCTTACCCCGGTCACGGTCACCTCTCGCCCACAGGCCCCACAGTGGTGGCGAAGGTTCACCAACGAACGGAAGGAAGCCATGAACAAGCGACTCACCGCAGTGGGCATCGGAGGCGGAGCCGCAGCGCTGGTTGCCGCTGGAATCGGGGGCGTCACCATCGCCGCAGCACAGGACGACAACAACGAGGGCGGCAGCGACCATCGGCTGGTGCACGGCGGGCCCAAGGGCGAGCCCATGACCGCGGCGGATGTCCAACAGGCGACGGCAGCCGCTGAGCAGGCAGTGCCCGACGGCACCGTCCAGCACACCTTCCCCCGCCCGGACGGCTATGTGGTCGGCGTCGTCAAGGAGGACGGCTCCCGGGTGGCGGTGCTGCTCGACGACGGATTCGCGCTGGTCGAGGTCAAGGAGGCCCCCGAACGCGGTGACGGCCCCCGTGGCGAACCGGTGACGGGCCAGGAGGCGCGCTCGGCCCGGGCCGCGGCCCGCAAAGCCGTTCCCAAAGCGACTGTGGAACATGTCCTGGCCCGCCCCGACGGCGGCTACGCGGTCATGATGGCGAAGAACAACGGCAAGCACCGCCTGGTCCTGCTCGATGAGGACTTCACGGTGGCTGACGTCGTCAAGGACCCACGGGGGCCGCGCGGCCCGCACGGCAAGCCGCTGACCGGGAAGCAGAGGAAGAAGGCGGAAGCGGCCGCCCTGGCGGAGGTCTCGGGCGGCACCGTGATGGGTGCACACAAAGAATCGGACGGCTACGACGTCATGGTGCGCACCGACGACGGCGTCGTGCGCGTGGAACTGAACAAGCGGTTCAAGGTCACGGGGACCGACGACTTGGGCGGCTTCCGCGGACCGGGTGGACACCGGGGGCCGGGGATGCACGGCCCTGGTTTCGGACCCGGCATGGGCGGTCCGGGATTCGGCCAGGATGAAGCCGACGCCGACGCCGGTGCGACCACATCGGCGTGATGCACGACGGGGCGGCGGCCGCTGCGAGTCTCGCGGCGGTCACCGCCCCCAATGCACCGCTCTGGGACAATGGCAGGCATGAACCGGGTGCTGTTGGCCGACGACGACCGGGCGATCCGTGAGTCGCTGACTTCGGCGCTGGAACTCGACGGGTACGACGTGGTCGCCTGTGCGGACGGCGTGGAAGCACTCGCCGCCTACCGCCGCCAACCCGTGGACGTCGTGGTGCTGGACATCATGATGCCCGGCATCGACGGCTTGGGAGTATGCCGAGTGCTGCGGGCAGAGGGCGATCGCATCCCCATCCTCATGCTCACCGCCCGGGTGGAGACCGCCGACCGTGTCGCCGGGCTCGACGCGGGCGCGGACGACTACGTCCCCAAGCCCTATGAGGTCGACGAGGTCCTGGCCCGGCTGCGAGCACTGCTGCGTCGCTCCAACGGCACCAGCACCAACGACGATCTGCGGGTCGGGGACCTGCGACTGTCTCCAGCATCGCGCCGGGTGTGGCGCTACGGCGACGAGGTGGAGTTGTCGAAGACCGAGTTCGACCTGCTGGAATTGTTGATGCGCAACGCCGGCATCGTCCTGGAACGGCACGCCATCTATGAACGCATCTGGGGCTACGACTTCGGCCCTGACTCCAAGAATCTGGCCGTGTACATCGGCTACCTGCGCCGCAAGCTCGACGCCCCGGGCGACTCGTTGATCCGTTCGGTACGCGGAGTCGGCTACAGCCTGCGATCCACATGACGCTGCGCGCGCGGCTGGCCATCGCCTTCGCCGCCCTCGCGGCCGTGGTTGCGGTTCTCATGGGGGCCCTGGGGTACCTCGCCACAGCCAGTCGGCTGCAGCAGGAGGTGGACACATCGTTGCTGGCAGCCGCGCAGCGAGTTCTCGCCGGACCCCGCGCAGTCGGCGGCAGTCCCGAGGAGGCGGAGGAATACCGCCCCGGCCGGGAATCACCAGGCGACGACTCGCCGGAGGGTGCGGAGGACCTCGACTCGGCCGGGGGCGAACGGTCCCGCATCACTGGAGCAGTATCGGTCAGCGCCCGGCAGCCGGACCCCCGCCACAGGTCCGACTGGCTGCGATTCGCCGATTCCGACGACGACCCGCCGGCCCCTTTCCCGCGGCTGCGGGGCGAGGAGGGCCTTGCGGTCACGGCCGTGGCGGCCGACGGTCGCTACCTCGTCCTGCGCGGCGGCATGGGCGCAACGCCGATCCCGCCACAGCCGGCCGACTTCGAGGTGGCCGGCTCGAGCGTCCCCCGCAGCGAAGCACGCACGCAGGAGGTCGCCGACACCCAGTACCGGGTCGTCACCGCCACTGACGGCAACTCCCGCACGGCGGTCGTGGTCGGCCGCGATTGGTCCGAGCAGGCGGCGGTCCTGCGATCGCTGGCGCTCATCATGACGGTGCTGGCTCTGGCCCTATCCGGGGTCGCTGCCGTGGCGGGGTGGCTGATCGCCCGACGGACCACCCGACGGTTGGAGTTGCTCACGTCCACTGCGGAAGCGGTGAGCGACACGGGACGGCTTGACCAGGATGTGCCGGGCACCGGCCCCGACGAGGTGGGGCGACTCGCGGGGGCGTTCAACGCCATGCTCGGGCGGCTCGCCCAGTCGCAATCCGATCAGCAGCGCCTGGTGCAGGACGCCGGCCATGAACTGCGGACCCCGCTCACATCCATGCGCACCAACATCAGCCTGCTGCAGCGTCTCGATGAGCTTTCCCCCGATGTCCGGGAGCGCGTGTTGGCCGACCTGCGCGGCGAGTCCCGGGAGTTGACCGAACTGGTCAACGAACTGCTGGAGGTGGCCACCGGGACGATGGCCGATGGAGAACCGGAGCCGGTGGTTCTGGCGGACATTGTGGAACGGGTCGTGGCACGGGCGCGCCGCAAGACCGACCGTACCGTGGACGTCAGGTGCGACGAGACCACGGTGACCGGTCGGCCCCATCAGTTGGAGCGTGCCGTGTGGAACCTGGTGGACAATGCCGTGAAGTTCGACCCGGACGGCTCACCGATCACGATCACGGTCGAACGTGGGCAACTGGCCGTCGCCGATCGCGGCCCCGGGATCGGCGATGATGACCGGACTCAGGTGTTCGACCGTTTCTACCGACCCGTATCGTCGCGCAGCCTGCCCGGGTCCGGCCTCGGACTGGCGATCGTGCGAGATGTCGCCATCGCCCATGGCGCGACCGTGGCCGCCGAACCGCGCAACGGCGGGGGCACGGTGTTCCGCCTCAGCTTCGCCCATTGGAGCATCCCAGCGCAGTAGGCCGCTGTGGGCTCTGCTCCTGCCACCCGGGGGCCTGCCCAGGTCCCAACTACCCAGCGGGTGCGTCGGTCGCCGGTGCCAGCAGTCGGCTGCTGATCCAACCGATCTCGGCAGCCATTTCGCCCGGAGTGCCCGACGGTCTGGTGAGGAAGCTCAGCACCAGCCGGACGATGGCCGTGGCGGCTGCGGCCAGGTCGGGGTCGGCCAGTTGGACCTGGGGATGGTGCTGCCGCACCGACGCCGAGATCAGCCCAGTCGCAGACTCGATCAACCCCTCGGACTGGGTGGTCAGCAGAGGCAGCAGATCGTGGCGGGTGCCTTGGGCAGTGGACACCGCAGCCTGCAGCAACGGGTTGGCCACGCCCAGCTCGAAGACCCGGGCCGAGGCGCGTTCGAAGTCCCCACGGATGGTGCCGCCGAGCGCGAGTTCCGCCTCGACCGCCTGAAGGAACCGGGCGGATTCTCGGATCACCAGCGCCCGGGCAAGGTCCGGTTTGGCGCCCACTTCGTTGTAGACCGATTGCCGCGAGACGCCCGCACGCTGGGCGACGCTGGCCATGGTGACGGCACCCCAGCCGGAGGTTGCCGTGATCTCGGTGGCCGCGTCCAGGATCCGTCGGCGCAACGGGCGCTCCTCACCCGGCACCGCGTCACCCATCGGCACCGCCCTGGGACCCGCCCGCCACTGGAACGAAGTCGATCTTCTCGCGCACACCGCAGTCCGGGCAGCACCAGTCGTCGGGTATGTCGCTCCAGGGCGTGCCGGCTGGGAAGCCCTCCCGCGGGTTGCCGGCGGCTTCGTCGTAGACGTAGTCGCAACTGTCGCAGCGGAACCTGCTCATCCGGCCGACCCCGGGTGCACCCCGCCGGCCGGCGCGGCATGGGCCGCCAGGATCCTGGCCCGTCGTGAGGGTTGGATGTTGGCCCTCGTGATGTCGCCGCCGTAGTGGCGCAGCACCCGCGGGTCCATGACCGAGCGCCACAGCCTCGGGATCAGGGCCAACACGACCATCCCGGCGTATCCGGTGGGCAGCGCTGGCGCCTGCTCATCGTCACGCAGCGCCTGGTAGCGGCGAGTTGGGTTGGCATGGTGGTCGCTGTGGCGCTGCAGGTGGTACAGCAGCACGTTGGTGGCGATGTTGTTGCTGTTCCAGCTGTGGGCGGGACGCACCCGCTCCCAGCGGCCGGAGTCCTCCCGCTGACGGGCCAGGCCGTAATGCTCGAGGTAGTTGACGATCTCCAGAAGCACGATCCCCACTGCGGCCTGCAGCAGCAGATACGGCAGGATGCCGACGCCGAAGCCGATCAGCAGCCCCGACCACAGGACGACCGACATCAACCATGCGTTCAGCACATCGTTGCGGATCGACCAGTGAGACTGGTTGCGGCGCCGGAATCGGGGCTGCTCCAGCCGCCAGGCGCTGCGCAGGCTGCCGATGATGGTGCGCGGCAGGAACACGTAGACACTCTCCCCCACCCGGGCGCTAGCCGGATCCTCGGGAGTGGCGACGCGCACATGGTGGCCGCGGTTGTGCTCGATGTAGAAGTGGCCGTAGAACGACTGCGCCAGCGCGATCTTGGCCAACCACCGCTCGTGCTTCTCCTTCTTGTGGCCGAGTTCATGGGCCGTGTTGATGCCGATGCCCGCGACCGTCCCGACGGTGAGCGCCAGGCCGACCTTCTCGAAGACGGACAAGGTATCCCCGGCCCACAACCAGCAGGCCCACACCAGCGCCGCGTATTGCAGCGGCAGGTACAGGAAGGTGATCCAGCGGTAGTACTTGTCGGCCTCCAGTGCCTTGATCAGCCCGTCGGGCGGGTTGGACCGGTCCAGGCCGGCGAGCAGGTCGATGATCGGGATGATGATCAGAATCTCCAGCGGACCGAGGTACCAGAAGATGCTCCAGCCGGTGAGGGTGGCAAGCCCGCCGCCCAGGAACGGGAACAGGGGCACGAGAAGCCCGAAGAGCCACAGGTGCCGCTTCCGGTCGGTCCAGGGCACCTGACCCGTCGCCGGGCCGGTGGATCCCACCGCGTTGCTGTCCTGCACGCAACTCTCCCGACCTCGGATCTCCGCTCTTGGGTGACTCATCGGACACGTTCTGCCGCGCCGCGCCACCTGAGGTTTACAGAACTCTAGATTATGTAAACCCCACGTGGCAACCCGCTGAGGCAAGGCACAGGTGTTGGGAACCGGGCGACTCCGCGGGTCCTCACGGCCCCCGGTGGTAGATGCCCGTCTATCGGATTCCACAGCGCCCCCTTGGTGACTGTGGATTCCGAAGAGCGCCCGAGGCGTGTCACCGTGAATAGGCGGGGCCGGGAGCAGAAGGCGGGAGAGGCGCGGCATGGCTGAGTGGGGATTCCGATGGCATCGTTGGCTGCCCGAAGGTTGGACCGGGCTGGTGATGGGCGTGGTGGCCGTCTGCGGGTTGCTGCTGGCTTCGCTGGGCGCAGCCGGCTCGGCGGGGGCTGCCGAGGAATGGATCTCCGGTCGGACGTTGTCACCGCCGGGCATCGACGCCCGGGCGCCGCGGGTGGCTGTCTCCGCCGACGGCACCCGGATGCTGTCCGTCTGGGTGCAGGTGCGCGAAGTAGCCGGGCAAGAGGCTTTCCGAGTCAGTGCCGCCGCGTCCACGGACGGCGGGGCGAACTGGGCGGATCCGGTGCCAGTGGCTCCTGAAGCCGCTTTTGCGGGGCAGCCGGAACTCGCGCTGTCGGCAGACGGCACCAGGGCAGTTGTTCTGTGGCCCAGCCGTGAGGGCTCCGACGACCTGTTGCGTGCGGCGGTGTCCGCCGACGGCGGGGCCACTTGGTCGGCGCCCAAGACGCTGGACTCGGGCAGGACCGGCTACGAGCGGATCGCCGCGGCCGAAGACCTGTCCCGGCTCATAGCGGTGTGGCGCGACTCCGACGGCGAGGTGTGGAGCAGCGCTTCGGCAGACGGCGGCGTGCAGTGGTCGGCGCGGCAGCGGTTGACGCTGCCCCAGCCGTGTCCCGCACAGACCAACTGCGCCGGCCGAACCATCTCGATGGGTCTGGCCGCCTCAGCCGACGGATCGCGGGTCATCGCGGCGTGGGGAAGGCAGGCCGGTGGCGGCCGGCGGATCCAGAGCGTGGTCTCCGCCGATGGCGGCAGCAGCTGGTCAGCACGGCAGTTCCTGTCACCCGCGGGCGTGATCGCCTCCGGGGTGGACGTCGGCACCTCCGCCGACGGCAGCAGCGCGGCGGCCGCCTGGCACCAGCGGGAAGGATCGGACTACCGCGTTCGAGTGGCGACCTCCGCCGACGGCGGGATCCAGTGGGGCCAGCCCCGACCCATCTCCGGCACCGGCTTCGACTCCTACGACCCGCAGGTTGCCGTGTCCAGCGATGGCAGCCGGATGCTCGCCGTCTGGTACCACGACCCGAACTCCATCGAAGCACCCCGGGCCGCGGTGTCCGACAACGGCGGGGCGGAGTGGACGACCCCGCGCACCCTGTCCACCCCCGGCGTCTACTCCAGCGATCCGGTGCTGGCCGCATCCGCGGATGCGCGTCGGGCGGTCGTGGCCTGGGACGGCGAAGATTACGTACGGGCGAGCGTCCTCGTCGGTGACACGTGGTCGCCGCAGACTGACCTGACGCTGCCGTCGCAGAAGGCAAGGGGCCAGCACAGCGCCATGTCAGCCGACGGCAGCCGCGCGGCGGTGGTCTGGCGGATCGCTGACGGCCCGATCAACCGGGTGCAGGCGCGCGCCGCCGACGTCCCGGAACCGCCCGAGCCCCCACCGGTCACCCCCCAACCGACGCCGTCGGCGACGTCGGCTCCGCCGATCACCGGCGACACCACGAAGCGCACCGGGGTCGTGGCAAAAGGTGTGAAGCGCAAGGGGGTGCTCAAGGTGCGCATCAAGCCCGACCTCGGCGCGAAGAAGCAGTGGAGGTTCGTCGTCAAGAAGAAGAAGTCCGGGAATTGGCGCACCCTCAAGAGGAACGGCACCAAGAAGGTGTGGAAGACCAAGGGTGCGCGGCACATCAAGAAGATCGACCTGCCGAAGGGCAAGTACAAGGCGCGCAGCAGGGCAGCCCGCGGCTACAAGCCCGACACCAGCGCCGTAGTGCGGCTGAAGCGG
>JAQAZZ010000141.1:0-3993 GCA_032127075.1 Micrococcales bacterium
GTAGCCCGCAGCGGGCGGTAACGATTCCCGCACAGCCGAGACCGACCATGCTCTCGACGCGGTGCGTCCACTGGCGGCGGAAAGGGCGCACCGGAATCCGATCGTCAAGCGGGCAGTCCGGCGAGGAACTCGCGGATCGCTGCATTCACCGGCTCGGGATGGGTCAGGTTCGCCGCGGGTGGCCAACCCCTACGCCGGGTCGTCACCACAGGACGAGGGCAGCCCCTACCAGACCCAGCTGGTCGCCGATGTCGCGCGGCTCTAGGCCGGCGGCCGCGAGGGCCATGCCCAGGGCCTCGACGGCCGCGCGGGACTCCGCTTGCACAACGTCGTGCTCGGTCAGGACCTTCAGGATGGCCGCGTCGCGGAATGGGCCCGGGGGAGCTGCCACGACTCGTGGGTCGCGCACAGCTACCCGCAGGAGGAACAGGTTCCACGAATCGGCGGCCAGGTCGATCCAGAGGTCCTGGGCGTCGTCGGCCAGCCAGAACAACGTGCCCACCGCCGCCCCGAGATCCGCTGCCAACTCATCGCGCGAACCGGCCCGGCCCACCTCGACGGATCCGCCCGCGGCAACGTGACGCGCCATCAGGATGAACGGCCCCGCGGACTTCACCCGCAGGTCCATCTCGAGGTCTGCGGGATCGGCGCGGCTGGTTAACGTGTGCTGGGCCGTCGCCATCTCCGCCCGGTAGAGCCGGGCGAGCTCGCGGTGGGCACGGTCTTCCCCCAACGACCGGGACAGCTCGGCGATCACCCCGTCGGCGAGGCTGGCCGCGACCCGCTCTTCAGGGCGCAGATCGGCTGGTCGCCCCAACCCCCCGGCCAAACTGCGGAACGGCTCCAGGGATGCCAGGACGTCCAGGCGGTCGGACTCGTCGCAGACGTAGTCCACGAGGCTGATGCCCAGGTTGAAGCGGGCGCACAAGTCCGCAGCGGCCCGGGCGGGCGGCCCGGTGACCCCCAGCAGGCCGGCCAGCGCGGTGCCGACCACATGTCCGAACCCGTAGACCCGGTCCACCACGGCGCGATCCAGCGGCCCGGCGTCGGCGAAGGGCAGGTCGAGGGGGCACCGGGCACCGGCCAGCTCCTGCCGGTACCGGGCTAGGTGCTGCTCAGGTTCAGGCAGTCCCGCCGATGTCCACTCGGCGAACAGAGCCGCCCGGAACTCTCCTAGCCAATGCACTGCACCTCCCCGGCTCAGCGCATCGACAGGCGCTCGATGAGCACCTCATGGTCCCCGCGCGCCGGCCGTGCCGGCTCGATGACCCTGCCCTGCAGGGTGTCGGCGTTGCGCGACCACCGTGATAGCGCGTGCAGCGCGGCGGCGGTCGCGAAGACCCCATCGACATCGGGCACGTAGGAGTTCCCGCCCCCGCTCTCCCTGCTCCACCGGGCCACGAGCCGGGGCTCCACCACAGCGGGGGCCGGGATGCGAAGCACGAGATCACCCCTCCACGAGCCGTCGTCGCGCTGCATCGCGAGCAGCGCCTCGGCGGCGCGCTCGGCCTGCGCCTCGGCGCTCTGGTGGCGCAGATGGCACCAGGCCTCCAGCCCGTGCGCAGTCGTGAACGGGTCACTGGCTCGGTCGGCGCCGAGCGCGTACCCGCCGTTCTCGCGCTGAAGCCCGGTCAGGCCCTCCGCAGCGGCGTCCTGCCAGGCATCCGGGGGCTGGCAGTTCCGAGCGCGCAGCGCCCGCAGCGTCAGGGCGGATGCGTAGAGCATGCCGCGCCACCAGTAGGAGGGGATCAGCCCAGTCGCGTTCGCCGAGCTGACCAGCCGGCCGAGGAAGCGGTCCTCGTCGGGGGTGCCGGGCTCGGGCACGCCGGCAAGCAGGACCGCAGCGGCGACGTCGGGGTGGGGACCGGTCCAGCCGAGCACCCCGGTCGGGGGGCTGCCCACGAAATCCCCGATCCCCGACTCGGCCCGGTAGGTGGCAAAGCTGTCGTCGACGCGGTGCTCCATCAGGACTTCCCGGGCCCGCGCACTCTCCTCGTCAGGCATCTGGCGGGACACCGCCGACAGGCACCAAGCGGTGGAGTCGGCGTCGGTGGGCACCGCGGAGCCGTACGACCAGCCACCGTCCGGCGCACGCCGAGAGAGCAGGGCCTCAACGGTGGGCGCCAGGTCGATCGGAGCATCGGCGCGCGCGAGGTGCGTCGCGACGAACCCTGACACCCACAACTCGGAGGTCCCGGCCAGAGTCGGAAAGCCCCGCCAGAGCCCCTCGCGCCGGGCGCGGTCGAGGTAGTCGGCAGCGGCGAGAAGGCCCGGCTCGACTGTCCCCCGACTCACCAACCGCCTCCACCGCCACCGGGCGGCGATGGGTCGACGAAGTCCGCCGTGTTGACGTTGAGGGCCTGCCCGGCGGTGGTTTGGACCACGCCCGTCGAGCCGTTCCACGTGACGAAGTTGCCACCGTCATCGCGGAACTTGGGGAAGTCGTCCGACGTGGGTGGGGTGGCACCGGCACCCCGGTAGCAGTGGTTCTCCAACGCCTCGGAGTCCAACTCCGTGCCGCCGCAATGGTGGACAATCTCGTGGAACACGATCGCCTCGAACCTGGCCGCCGTGCTGCCGAACGCCGAGGGTGTCAGAGTGATCTCGTTGCCGCTGGACTGGGCCACGATGCTGTCACCCAGGTTGCCGCAGGTCCACACCACAGTGTCGAAGGCATTCCGGATGCAGTCTTTCAGGCCGGCCAGCCCGGTGAGGGTGCATCCGTCCACCCGGGCGTTGATGGCGTCGAGCGCGGTGAAGATCATGCCGATCTGGCTGTCGCTGCAGACCGGCTCACTGCGGTCGCAGCCACCGTGCCACCCGGTCTCGACACAGCGGGTGCGAACCCTGATGAAGTCCACCATGTCAGCGCACCGCCCCTTCCTTGCGGCGGGCGAACTGCCAAAGCACGCACGCGCCACCCTGGAACGTCAACGCCGAGGCGCCCTCCTCGATGGCGTAGCCGCCGTAGAAGGCGCCGCGCGCGTGCGGGTCGGGCTTCCCGGGCCGCGCGGAGAACACCGCGACGATCCGTTGGCCCTGCGCGTCCAACTCCGCCTTGAGCACCAGGTTCCCCCGGTCGTCGACGCTGCCCGAGACAGGCCCAGAGATCCTCGGGCCGCGGACCTGGCCCCCGCACACGTCCTCAGCGGCGGGCAACAGGGTCGCCGTGAACTTCCCCGAGACGTCCTCGCCGTCGGCGCGCAGATCCAAGGCGAGGATGGCGTCAACCCCGGAGACGTCGAGCAGCTTGCCGTCCCAACGGCCATTGACGTTCATCACTGAACACCCCCTGCCTTGACCTCGGCGGACGGCACAGTCACGCCCTTCGACGCCGCGATCACACCCGCACGCAGTGGGGAGAACCCGCGCGCCGCCACCTCATAGGTGCCTTGAAGGCCCAAACCGCCGGACGGGATCTCGAACACCTGGCAGTCGATGGCGAAGCCGACCCCCGGATCGCCACCGGCCGTGCCCTCCAGCACCATCCGGCCCTCGCTCAGCTTTCCGGACACGGGGATCCGATACGCGTCGGAGGTGTGGGTCGCACCCACCGCCACTTCCGCGGTGCCCTTCACGGCTGCCTCGCCGGCGAGGCGCAGCGAGATCTGCCCCTCGAACCCGCGGATGTCCACCAACCTGCCGCGCCAAGTCCCGGAAACCTCGGTCGCCACTTCATCACCGCCCTCGGTCGTGGACGGGCCTAGGAGCCACCAGAGGCCTATGCCCGTGCAGCCAGCCTACCGACACCTCCGGGAGAGTCAATGCCCAACTTCGCGGGCAACTGGCTTGTGGCGATTCCGACACATCGGCGGCCAGATTGCCTCGTGTGTGGCCGTTCCTGCGTTGGTGACGCTGCGGATGTGAGACAGGTGAATGGCCGACCACAGTCGCGTCCATGGGGGTGGTGGAACACCGCGTCGTACTGGGCCGATTCGCGGCGGTATGCAGCAGGTGTTCGCGAGCCCGAAAGTGCTAGGGATGGGACGCTTG
>JAQAZZ010000142.1:0-16343 GCA_032127075.1 Micrococcales bacterium
GAAGAAGGCGGCCCCGGCGAAGAAGGCGGCCCCGGCGAAGAAGGCGGCCCCGGCGAAGAAGGCGGCCCCGGCGAAGAAGGCGGCCCCGGCGAAGAAGGCGGCCCCCGCAGGCTCCGCTGGCCCCGCGGTCCGAAGCGGCGAGTCCCCGTGGTCGGAGGCGGAACTCGCCGGCGTTCGGGCGGACCTCAACGAGGAGTTGGCCAACCTCACCGAGGAACTCGCCACGATGCAGTCCGACCTGGACGATCTGATGTCCGAGGAAGTCGACATCGCCGGCGACGACCCCGCCGACGCTGGGAACAAGACCTACGAGCGGGAGCGGGACATGTCGCTGCTGCTCAGCGTCACCCAGATGCGAGACCAGGTGGTCCATGCGCTGGCACTCGTCGATTCCCACGACTACGGCATCTGCGAATCATGCGGCGAGCCCATCGGCAAGCTGCGGCTGCAGGCATTCCCGCGCGCGACGCTGTGCCTCTCGTGCAAGCAGAAGCAGGAGCGGCACTGACGTACCCTGTAGGGCGTGAGCAGCAGCCGAATCAGGTTCAGCCTGTTGTGGGTGGTGCTTCTGGCGTTGGTGGTCGTGGCCCTGGACCAGATCACCAAGGTGTGGGCTGCCGAGCAGCTCGCCGGCCGGCCGCCCGTCGAGGTTGTGGGCGAGTTGCTGCGGTTCACCTGGGTGCGCAACCCAGGCGGTGCTTTCAGCCTCGGGACCGACTACACATGGGTGTTCACCGTCGCCGCCGTCGCCGTCTCTGTGGGGATCCTCGTGTTCGCTCCCCGGATCAGGTCGTGGTGGTGGCTGGTGGCGCTGGGCGGACTGCTCGGGGGTGCGCTGGGGAATCTCGTCGACCGCGCCAGCGAACCGCCCGGTTTCGGCGTCGGCTATGTCCGCGACTTCATCCAGCTGCCGAACTGGCCGGTATTCAACGTGGCGGACATGGCTGTGGTGGGCAGCGCCGTGCTGATCGTGGCATTGTCGCTGTTCGGTGTTCCGGCCACCGGGCAGCGACAAGAGGCCGAACCGGAAGCCGACCAGACCCCCGTGGGGGTTCACGGGGAAGCGGATGGCTGAGGTGCGTTCCCTGCCGACGCCGGACGGG
Source organism: Micrococcales bacterium (assembly GCA_032127075.1). GTDB lineage: Bacteria > Actinomycetota > Actinomycetes > S36-B12. Next base: position 1,104 of record JAQAZZ010000142.1, read on the forward strand.
CTCGCAGGGGAGCGGGTCGATGTCGGCCTCTCCCGACTGCTGGGAATCTCGCGCAGCCGGGCCGCAGAGATGGTGTCCGCGGGGCGGGTCAGCCTGGGTGGCCGTCCCGCCCACAAGTCCGACCGCCTGACATCTGGCGAACTGCTGGATGTGGAACTGCCCGAACCGCCCGCCGCACGGCCGCCGCAACCGGTTCCGGGGATGACCGTGCTCTACGAGGACGACGACATGATCGCGGTGGACAAGCCCGTAGGTGTGGCGGCCCACCCCAGCCCCGGATGGGACGGCCCCACCGTCGTCGGTGGCCTCCTGGCGGCGGGAGTCACCGTGGCGACCGCGGGCGCGGCGGAGCGGCAGGGCATCGTCCACCGTCTCGACGTCGGCACGAGCGGCGTCATGGTGGTGGCGAAGAACGACGCCGCATACACCGACCTCAAGCGGCAGTTCAAGGATCGGACAGTCGTGAAGACCTACCACGCCTTGGTGCAGGGGCATCCCGACCCCAGTGAGGGGACCATCGAGGCGCCCATCGGCCGCCACCCCGGGCATGACCACCGCTTCGCCGTGGTCTCCGGCGGCAAGGCCAGCGTCACCCACTATGCAACTGTGGAGGCCTTCCGCTACGCGTCGCTGCTGCGGATACGGCTCGAAACCGGTCGGACGCATCAGATCCGGGTCCACATGTCGGCTATCCGGCACCCTTGTGTCGGCGACCTCGCCTACGGCGCCGACCCGGTCCTGGCCAAGCGCCTGGGCCTGGCGCGCCAGTGGCTGCATGCGGTGCAACTGCAGGTGCGCCAGCCGCAGACCGGGGAGCGGGTCATCATCGAGTCGTCGTATCCCGCCGACCTTTCCCGGGCCGTGGACGTGCTGGCGGACTGATGCGGTGACGGCGTGCCGCACCCCGGGGGTCGTCGGGGGCTCGGGTTAGAGTCGGGGGGTTCCGATCTTCCCCCAGGTGTCGCCCCATATGGCAGGTGTTGCCCCCATGAGGCGCGCTGGCGTTGGAACGTAGCGATCGAACCGAGCAGTTGCAGACAGGAACGGGTAGGAGCGGACTGTGAGCGAGCAGACGCGGGCGGACGACTCCTTCGTCCATCTGCATGTGCACACCGAGTACTCCATGCTCGACGGTGCGGCGCGGCTGGACGACATGTTCGCCCGCGTCGGGGAGTTGGGGCAGACCTCCCTTGCGATGACCGACCACGGCAACCTCTACGGGGCCTACGAGTTCTACACCAAGGCCCGCGCCGCCGGGGTGAAGCCGATCATCGGGCTCGAGGGCTACTACGCCCCGCAGGGCCGGCGGGAACGCTCGCCCTTCAACTTCGGCGGCGGCTACGACGAAGGCGCCGGCGAGATCAGCGACGGCCGCGGCAAGTTCGCCTATACCCACATGACGCTGTGGGCGGAGAACAACACCGGGCTGCACAACCTCTTCCGGCTCTCCAGCCGCGCCAGCATCGAGGGCTACTACCGTGCGCCGCGGTTCGACCGGGAGCTGTTGGACCGCTACGGCAAGGGCCTCATCGGGACCACGGGCTGCCCGTCTGGGGAGGTCAACAGGTGGCTGCAGGCCGGACAGTACGACAAGGCACTGGCGGCCGCGGCCGACTTCCGAGACATCCTGGGTCCGGGCAACTACTTCTGCGAGATCATGGACCACGGCATCGACATCGAGCGCCGGTTCCGCGACGACCTGCTGCGCATAGCCAAGACCCTCGACCTGCCGCTGCTCGTGACAAACGACACCCACTACGTCCGGCCCGACGACTGGCAGGTGCACGACGCGTTCCTGTGCGTCGGCACGAAGAGCCTCGTCAGCGACACCAAGCGGTTCCGCTTCGACAGCCACGATTTCTACATCAAGTCCGCCGCCGAGATGCGGGACCAATGGCGCGACCTGCCCGAGGCCTGCGACAACACTCTGCTCATCGCTGAGCGCTGCGATGTGTCCTTCAACGAGGGCGCGAACCTCATGCCGCGCTTCCCGGTGCCCGACGGGGAGACAGAGGATTCCTGGCTGGTCAAAGAGGTCGAGCGCGGACTCGCCGCCCGGTTCGCGCCCGACCCCATCCCCGACGAGCACCGCAAGCAGGCCGAATACGAACTCGGCGTCATCGCCCAGATGGGCTACCCCGGCTACTTCCTCGTTGTGGCCGACCTCATCCGCCACGCCCGCGAGAACGGAATCCGGGTGGGACCGGGCCGCGGCTCCGCGGCGGGGGCTCTCATCGCGTGGGCCTTGGGCATCACCGAACTCGACCCACTGGCTCATGGGCTCCTGTTCGAGCGGTTCCTGAACCCGGAGCGCGTCTCGATGCCGGACATCGACATCGACTTCGACGAGCGCCGCCGCGGTGAGATGATCCGCTACGCGACACAGACGTACGGCGATGATCACGTCGCCCAGATCGTCACCTACGGCACCATCAAGGCCAAGGCCGCGATCAAGGACTCCGCCCGGGTGCTGGGGCATCCCTTCGCCCTCAGCGACCGGATCACCAAGGCCATGCCGCCGGCGGTCATGGGCAAGGACATTCCACTGGCCGGGATCTTCGACCGGAGCCACAAACGCCACGGCGAGGCCGGCGAGTTCCGCGACTTGTACGAGGCCGACTCCACCGTGCGCCAGGTTGTCGACACCGCCAGGGGCCTGGAGGGCCTTAAGCGGCAGGTAGGGGTGCACGCCGCCGGGGTGATCCTGTCCAGCGAGCCGTTGACCGACGTCATTCCGCTGTGGCGCCGCGACGCGGACGGGGCGATCATCACCCAGTTCGACATGGGTGCCTGCGAGACGCTCGGGCTGCTCAAGATGGACTTCCTGGGGCTGCGCAACCTCACCGTCATCGACGATTGCCTCAACTCCATCCGAGCCAACACCGGCGAGGACATCATCCTGGAGAAGCTGTCGCTGGACGACCGCCCCGCCTACGAGCTGCTGGCGCGCGGCGACACCCTCGGTGTCTTCCAGCTCGACGGCGGCCCCATGCGGGCGCTTCTGCGCTCGATGATCCCGGACAATTTCGAGGACATCTCCGCGGTGCTGGCGCTGTATCGGCCCGGACCGATGGGCGCCAACGCGCACAACGACTACGCCGACCGCAAGAACGGCCGCAAGCCGGTCGAGCCGATCCACCCGGAGCTCGCCGAGTCGCTGGCGGAGATCCTCGGCGACACCTACGGCCTGATCGTCTATCAGGAACAGGTCATGGCGATCGCCCAGAAGTTGGCCGGGTATTCGCTCGGCAAAGCGGATCTTCTTCGGCGCGCCATGGGCAAGAAGAAGAAGGAAATCCTCGACAAGGAGTACGTCCCCTTCGCCGACGGGATGAAGGCGAACGGCTACTCCGAGGGCGCGATCAAGAAGTTGTGGGAGATCTTGGTCCCGTTCTCCGACTACGCCTTCAACAAGGCCCACACCGCCGGCTACGGGCTTGTCGCCTATTGGACCGCCTACCTCAAGGCCAACTACCCGGCCGAATATATGGCCGCCCTGCTGACCAGCGTCAAGGACGACAAGGACAAGTCGGCGGTGTACCTCAACGAGTGCCGCCGCATGGGTATCAAAGTCTTGCCGCCGGACGTCAACGAGTCCGACTCCGACTTCACCCCCCGCGGCACCGATGTGCGATTCGGGTTGTCGGCGGTGCGCAACGTCGGGCAGAACGTGGTGGCGTCGATCATCGGCACCCGGAAGTCCCATGGTCGCTTCGCCGATTTCATCGACTTCCTGGACAGCGTGCCTGCCGGGGTGTGCAACAAGCGCACCATCGAATCGCTGATCAAGTCCGGCGCCTTCGACTCCCTGGGCCACACCCGCAAGGGTCTGATCACGGTGCACGAGCAGATGATCGACTCGGTGGCTGAGACCAAGCGCGCCGAGGCTGCCGGCCAGTTCGACCTCTTCGGCGGCGGCACCCCGGAAGGTGCCGCGGCAGCGCTGCAGGTGCTGCCGGAGATCCCACTGGGGGAATGGGACAAGGCCACGTTGCTCGGCGAGGAGCGCCAGATGCTGGGGCTCTATGTCAGCGATCATCCGCTCAACGGCGTGGAACACTTGCTGCGCAAAATGGTGGACTGCCCATTGGTGTCGCTGCATCAGGATGAGCGGCCCTCCGGCCAGATGCTCACCATCGGCGGCCTCATCTCTTCGGTGCAGCGCAAGATCACCCGGGAAAAGGGTGAGCCGTGGGCCCTGGTCCAGTTGGAGGATCTCGACGCGTCAATCGAGGTAGCGGTGTATCCGCGGACGTACGGTCCTATCGGCAGCCAACTCATCGAGGACCGCATCGCGTTGTTCACGGTCCGGCTCGAGCGCCGGGACGAGGACACGCTGAAGGTGGTCGCCCGGGAGGTCTCCTTCCCCGACTTGGAGGAGCAGCAGCACGGTCCTGTGCGGCTGACGCTGCCGGTGGCGAAGTGTGTCCCGCCGGTGGTGGACCGTCTCAAGGATGTCCTGGGCAACCACCCCGGCTCCGTCGAGGTGCAGCTGCACCTGGTCAACGCCGGCCGCACCACGGTTCTGCGTCTTGACGACCGGCTTCGCGTGTCGCCGAGTCCGGCGCTGTACGGCGAACTGAAGGCGCTGCTCGGGTCCAACGTATTGGCCTGAGCAGCCCGGCCCCGGGCCCGTCCGCCTCGGGAGTGCAGGACGTCCGGGTGGCGCATCCGGGCGGCGATCAAGGACAATAGCGGTGCTGGCGCCGGTGGCAGGCCGGGAGCCGGGCCGACACCGGCGGGAGGCGCGATGGGCGAGCCGAAGTGGGCCGAGGACTTCCAGCGGCGCTTCGACGACGAGCGCAACCGCCTTGGCCGGTTCAACGTGCTGATCTGCGGCAAGACCGGCGTCGGGAAGAGCACCCTGATCAACGCCATCTTCGGCGAGGACGTTGCCGCCACCGGCAACGGCATCCCTGTCACGTTGAAGACGGAGTACTTCGCCCACGAGTGGTTGCCGCTGGGGGTCTTCGACTCCAAGGGATTCGAGACGGGCGAGGAGGGCGACAAGATCCTCGACCGTCTCTCCCACGAGATCCGGTCGCGCCGCAAGCGCCCCGTGTCGGAGCGGGTGCATGTGGTCTGGTACTTGGTCCGGGCGGGTGATCGGCGTTTCGAGGACAGCCAGGCACGGTTCATCGACAAACTCACCGACCTCGGGCTGCCGGTCATCGTCGTGCTCAGCCAAGTGCCCGCCCGCTTGGGCGAAGTCCACGCGGATGCTCTGGAGTTGGCGTCTTCGATCGTCGGGCGCGACCTTCCGATCAAGCCGCACGGGCTGCCCATCCTCACCAACGCCCGCGCCGACGAATGGGTGACACCCGAAGTCCACGGACTGCACGAACTGCTGGACGCCACTTCGGAGGTGATCCCCGAGTCGGTGCGGGCGGCCCTTGAGGCAGCCCAGCGCATCGACCTGCAAAGAAAGAGGAGGCGTGCGCGGATTGCCATCAAGGCTGCAGCGACGGCTGCAGCGGGTACGTGTGCGGTTCCGCTCCCCATAGCCGATGCCGCCGCGTTGTTCCCGGTCCAGATGGGAATGCTGGCGGCGATCTCGGCAGCGTATGGGGTGCCCACGCCGTCGGCACGGCTGGTGCAGGCATTCGGCAGCATCATGGTTGCCTCGGGCGCCGCCACTGTGGGCCGCTACCTCGCAGGGACGATCGCGAAACTGTTTCCCGGTGCGGGCTCGGTCGCCGGCTTCATGATCAAGGCCAGTGTCGCCTCCAGCGTCACCATCGCGATGGGGTACGCGTGGATGGCGGTCCAGGAGCAACTCGTGAAGATGTCCGAGGAGGAGGCCGCTGCTTTCCTGTCGAGCGACAAAGTCAGCAAAGCGTTCGTGGCGGCCTTCAAAGATGCCTGGGGCAACCGGAAGCAACTGTCCCGGGAGATCGAATCGGAGACAGAGCCGGGGGACACCCCTGTGTGAGCCGGCGGTTGTGATCGCCGGGCAGCTTTCCCGGGCACAGTTCCCCGGCGGACCGCCGCGTCGGTCCTACCAACTCCTCATCTCGCGTACGTTGCACCCGGGGTCGAGGCTGCGGCGCAGCGCACGCTTCGACTTCTTGTACCGTCGCGAACCGGCCACGTTGCGGAGTTCGTAGGGGTCCTCGGCGTAGTCGTACAACTCCTGCGTCCCGTCGGCGTACTTCAGGAACAGGAACCTGGTTGTGCGTACGCCGCAATAGGCGGGGCGTCGTACGATGCCGCCGCGGGTTCGGCTGGCCTCCAGCGGCAGGCTGGTGCGCGCGGCGCCGAGCAGGGACAGACCCTCACCGGTGCGGACTGCGCCGGCGAGTTCCGCCAGAGTTGCGGTCACGTCGAGTTGGTTGACCAGTCTGGTGGACGTGGATCCCGGCACACCCGCCTGCTCGGTGCCCTCGGGATATTTCACCAGCAGCGGGATCCGCGATGACAGCAGATAGGGGTGGCGCTTCAGCCGCAGCCGGTGCTCGCCCCACGCATACCCGTTGTCGGTCAGATAGACCACGGCCGTGTTGGACAGGTCGCGGTGGGTCTCCTGCGCTTGGACGATCCTGCGGACGTTGGCGTCCATTGCCATCAGGGTTTGGGACTGTTGATCGGCGATGCGGCGCAGTTTCTTCCGGCTGGGATTCAGCCCCCGCAGCCAGCGCGGCTTGTCGCGCATGTTCTTCTCCAGGAACGACGGGTTCTTGAACTCGCCGGTTCGCCGGAATCGCTTCAGCAGGCGCTTGTCCGCCACGCCGCTGTAGGGGCCGGCATCGAAGGGGGCGTGTGGCGCAGGAGGGGTGTAGAGGATGAACTGGGGGACCTCTGCGTCGGCGGTCTGGATCTGCCGCACCACCGCGTCGCCCAGCACGTCGGGGGCGTAGCCCTTGGGCAGGCCGACGACCTTGTTCCAGTAGGCCATGCCCTTCTCCTCGACCTGATAGGTGTGGAACACATCCCAGCCGAGTGGGACCCGCCCCCGCCCGCCATCACGGTTGTAGTAGTTCATGTACTTGCCGAACAGCGATGTCTGGTAGCCGGAGTCCTGCAGGCTCCGCGGCAGCGTCGGCCCCGTCCACCGACGGAAGGCCGCGAAGGCGGAGTTGCGCCCCTCATTCTCCCAGACGCTGGTCGTGTGGGCGTATTCGCCGGTGAGGAAAGTGGCCCGGGCCGGGCAGCACAGGTTGGTGGGGACCTCCGCCCTGGGGTAGTACACGCCGCTGGAGCCGAAGAACGACCAGGTGTACGGCATGGCTCGTTCGGTGCCGGCGCGCTGGTCGTCGGTCATGATCACGATGATGTCCGGCTTGTCGGCCGAGACTGCTGGATCTGCTTCGGCAGTCGGCGACGTGCCAGCCTGCGACACGGGTGCCGCGACAGCCACGGCGGTGAGGGCCGCCACGAGGGCGGTCACGGACCTGGTACGCACTCCCACGGTTCACCCGCTGTCCCGGAGGGTAGCCACGCCTGGCTCGGCGCCGCGAATCCCCGACTCACTGTCACTATCGCACCTTCCCCTCCCGCTGTTGGGAGGGAGCCGGACAGAGCGCTCGGCGGACCACTGTCAGGCGGGCCACCCCACCTGCGGGTGATCCCAGACTCAGGCTGCGGCTTTGGCCTCCACCTGCTTCTTCAGGTTGGCAAGCATCGCTTCGACGCCACCCGCGTGCTCCTTGACCATCATTCCCTCGATCGGTTTGCCCAGAGCCGGGATGTTGTAGTGCCATTCACCCTCGGCGGTTACCTTGGTGCCGCCGTCGCTGGGCTCGAATGTGAAGACCCAGATGGGGTTCTCGGCGAAGAAGTGCGCCTTGGCAACGATGCGCTGCCCGGGGACCACCTCGGTGTACTCGACGCTTCCCGTCACATGGAAGCCGAGGAAGCGCGTGTTCAACTTGGCGGAGGTGCCGACGCCGTCGGGCTTGACGTCGACATCCGTCAGATCCAAGTCTTCCCATTCCCACAGTTTCCCGACGTCCAACGCGAAATCGAACACGGAATCCACCGGGGCGTCGACTGTGATGCTGCGTGTCAGTGTGGCCATTGGATTCACCTTCCCTTCCAGGTCTCACGCTAGGCAGGCAACCCCCGGTTGGGCAGAGTCGTCGGTCCTGATCGCCGGGCCGGAAGTCCCGTCGGGCGGCGAACTCATCAGGGGTTGGGCGCCGATACCGTAGGGCTGCGGCGAGAGGATGGGCGGTCTTGGCTACGTGGTCTCAGTACCGGGGCACGATCGGTGACCGCTCGGGCGCCTTCGCCGCGATCAGTGCGGTTCGACACGTTGAGCGGGCGCTGTACCCGGGCTGCTACGTGGACCTGTCCCCGTCCGCTGCAATCGCCGCGGTCACCTATGTCGATCTCGACAGCCGCGCCGCCCGATTCTTCGCCGACCCGGGCGGGGTCAGCGCCCAGCTGACGGGCTTCACCCGGCCGGGCGCGGGGACCGAGGTGGAATTCCTTGCCGTCGACTACACCGAACCACTGCCGCTGCCAGACGCGGGCTACGACCTGCTGATCTCGCTGTTCGCGCCTGCGGTCTGGGACAGTTGCCGCCGGTATCTGCAGCCCGGCGGCTTGCTTCTGGCAAACACCAGCTACGGGGACGCCAGCCTCGCCGCACTCGACCCCAACCTTCGGCTCGTGGCCATCGTGCTGCATCAAGACGGTCGCTACCGCCTCGAAACGGATCACCTCGATACGTATCTCGTCGCCGGTGATCCGCGATCTGCGGACTCTGAGGCGATCCGTCGCACCAGGCGGGGGATCGACTACACGCGACCCGCGTGGGCCTACCTGTTCGAGGCGGTTGCGGGGGTCGGCCGGTAGCAGCCGGGGGGCCGCCTGGCCACGTGGGTGATCCGGTTTCGGCCCCCCGTGGCTGGTTCAATGCAGATATGGCCTCCCCTGTGGACCTGGACGCAGTGACGGTGGCCGACGTCGTGTCCGTGGCCCGAACGGGCCGAGAGGTCCACATCACGGGGCCGGTCCGCGAGCGAATCGCCGCCGGTGCCGCGATCGTGTCCGGTCTGGCGGACTCCCCCGTTCCCGCTTACGGGGTCTCCACCGGGTTCGGAGCACTGGCGTCGCTGTCGATCCCACCGCAACGACGGGCAGCGCTACAGGTGAGCCTCATCCGCAGCCACGCTGCGGGCACCGGCGCACCGGTGCCCGCGGAGGTGGTGCGCGGGCTCATGCTGCTGCGGCTGCGCACTCTGGCATCCGGCCGGACTGGCGTGCGCCCGACGGTGGCGGACACGCTGGCCGCGATGCTGAACACCGGTATCACGCCGGTGGTGCGGGAGTACGGGTCGTTGGGATGCAGCGGCGACCTCGCTCCGCTGGCCCATATCGCCCTGGCGGCGATGGGTGAGGGCGAGGTCCTGGGCGCCGGCGGACACCGGCCTGCAGCCGATGCCCTCGCTGAGGCGGGCATCGCTTCGGTGGTGTTCGCGGAGAAGGAGGGCCTGGCGCTCATCAACGGCACTGACGGGATGTTGGGGATGCTCTGCTTGGCGCTGGCCGATCTCGACGACCTCCTGTGCCTGGCTGACGTCACAGCCGCGATGACGGTTGAGGCGCTGCTGGCCACCGACCGGGTGTTCGCGGCGGATCTGATCGCGATGCGGCCGCAGGAGGGGCAGGCCTCGGCGGCGGCCAACATGCGCCAGGTCCTCGCCGGTTCGCCGATCATGGCCAGCCACCGGGCCGACACCACCCACGTGGTGCAGGACCCCTACTCGCTGCGGTGCGCCCCGCAGGTGGCAGGTGCGGTGCGCGACACCGCCGCCCACGCGGCAGCAGTGGCGCGGCGCGAACTCGCCGCCGTCATCGACAACCCGGTGGTGCTTCCCGACGGCCGGGTCGAATCCAACGGCAACTTCCACGGGGCGCCGGTGGGCTATGTGTTGGACTTCCTCGCCATCGCCGCGGCGGACCTCGCCAGCATCGCCGAGCGGCGTATCGACAACACGCTGGACCGCAACCGATCCCGCGGTCTGCCGCCGTTCCTCGCCCATGAACCCGGCGTTGACTCCGGCTACATGATCGCCCAGTACGCCGCTGCCGGCATCGTCTCCACGATGAAGGGTCTCGCGGCCCCCGCCAGCGTGGATTCCATCCCCAGCTCAGCCATGCAAGAGGACCACGTGGCCATGGGGTGGGCCGCTGGCCTGAAACTGCGTCGCGCCATCGACGGGCTCACCCGGGTGCTGGCCATCGAACTCATGGCCGCGGGGCGGGCGCTGGACCTGCGTGCGCCGCTGCGCCCCGCCCCGGGCACCACGGCCGCGGTGAGGGAGCTGCGCACAGCAGTCCCCGGCCCCGGACCCGACCGCATCACCAGCGCGCAGATCGAAGCGGCCGTGGACCTCGTGGCAACAGGGAAGGCCCTGCGCGCGGTGGAAGACGCCGTAGGACCGCTGCGGCGACTGGATCTGGCCGGCCGAGCCGGTCCGGACGCTTGAAAGGGGAGCGGACCATGTCCCACAACCTCGGAACGGCGATGCCGGTGCGGGCGGCGCGGGGCGCTTCCCGCACCGCACTGGGCTGGCCCCAAGAGGCGGCGATGCGGATGCTCGCCAACAACCTCGACCCCGAAGTGGCTGAAGACCCCGACCGGCTGGTGGTCTATGGCGGCTCCGGCAGGGCTGCACGCGACTGGCCGAGCTACTCCGCGTTGATGCGCACCCTGGCGACGCTGCGCGACGACGAGACGATGCTGGTGCAGTCCGGTCGCCCCGTCGGCGTGATGCGCACCCACGAATGGGCGCCGCGGGTGCTGATCGCCAACTCCAACCTGGTCGGCGACTGGGCGAACTGGCCCGAGTTCCGCCGACTGGAAGCCCTGGGGTTGACGATGTACGGACAGATGACCGCCGGCTCCTGGATCTACATCGGCACCCAGGGCATCCTGCAGGGCACCTACGAGACATTCGGGGCAGTGGCGGCCAAGCATTTCGGCGGCAGCCTCACCGGCACCCTGACGTTGACCGCGGGCTGCGGGGGGATGGGCGGCGCGCAGCCGTTGGCCGTCACCCTCAACGGGGGTGTCTGCCTGATCGCCGACGTGGACCCGGAGCGGCTGCGCCGCCGCCACGAGTTCCGCTACCTCGACGAGTGGACCGACGATCTCGACGCCGCCGTTGCTGCGGCGCTGGCGGCGAAGGGGGAGGGCCGTGCCCACAGCGTCGGTGTGGTGGGCAACGCTGCCCACGTCCTGCCCGAACTGCTGCGCCGCGGCATCGAGGTGGACATCGTCACCGACCAGACTTCGGCCCACGACCCGTTGGCCTACCTGCCCCTGGGGATCAGCCTGGACGACTGGCATGTCGAGGCGGAACGCGACCCGCAGCGCTTCACCGAACTGGCGCGCGAATCGATGGCGCGACACGTCGAGGCGATGGTGGGCTTCCTCGACGCCGGGTCGCAAGTGTTCGACTACGGCAACTCCATCCGCAGTGAGGCGCTGTCGGGCGGCTGCGCGCGCGCCTTCGACTTCCCGGGCTTCGTGCCCGCCTACATCCGGCCCCTGTTCTGCGAGGGGAAGGGGCCGTTCCGCTGGGTGGCGCTGTCCGGCGACCCGCGCGACATCGCTGAAACCGACCGGGCGGTTCTGGAGCTGTTCCCCGACAACGAGCCGCTGGCCCGCTGGATCCGCGCCGCGGGGCAGCGGGTCGCGTTCCAGGGCCTCCCGGCGCGGATCTGCTGGCTCGGCTACGGGGAGCGGGACAAGGCCGGACTTGCCTTCAACGATCTCGTCGCCGCCGGCAAGGTGGCCGCTCCCATCGTCATCGGCCGCGACCACCTCGACTGCGGCTCCGTCGCCTCGCCCTACCGGGAGACCGAGGCCATGCGCGACGGCAGCGACGCGATCGCCGACTGGCCGCTGCTCAACGCCTTGGTCAACACCGCCTCGGGAGCATCCTGGGTGTCCATCCACCACGGCGGCGGTGTGGGCATGGGCCGTTCGATCCATGCCGGACAGGTATCGGTCGCCGACGGGACGGCGCTGGCCGCGGAGAAGCTGGAGCGGGTGCTGACGAACGACCCCGGCATGGGTGTGGTGCGCCACGTCGATGCCGGATATCCCGAAGCGCAGGCTGTCGCCGACCAATGCGGGGTGCACATCCCCATGCAGGAGGACTGACGTGGCCGCTGACACCGACGAGCCAGTTGCGGTGCTGCTGACCGGCATCGGCGAACTGGTCACCAACAACGTCGACGACGCCGCGACTCCGCAGCAGGCGCTCGGGGTGCTGCACGATGCGGCGGTGGTGTGGTGGGGCGGGATGGTGGCCTGGATCGGTGCAGCGGCGGAGGCCCCGGCGGCGGATGTCCGGGTGGATTGCGGCGGCCGGGCGGTCCTTCCTGGATTCGTGGACAGCCACTCCCACCTGGTGTTCGCCGGTCACCGCGCTGAAGAGTTCGCCGCCCGTATGGCTGGCCGGCCCTACTCCGCCGGCGGGATTCGTCGCACGGTCGAAGCCACCCGCGCTGCCGGCGACGATGACCTGCGCGCCAACACTGCCGGCCTGGTTGCCGAGCTGCTGCGCTCGGGCAGCACCACCTTCGAGATCAAGTCCGGCTACGGACTGACCGTCGCCGACGAACGCCGCAGCCTGGCCGTCGCCGGACAGTTCACGCGAGAGACAACCTTCCTGGGCGCCCACGTGGTGCCGCCGGAGTATGAGCGTGACCGCCGCGGCTACCTGGACCTCGTCACCGGTCCCATGCTCGACGCCTGCGCCCCGGCGGCTCGGTGGGTGGACGTGTTCTGCGATGCGGGCGCGTTCGACGCCGACGAGGCGCGGGAAGTCCTGGCCGCCGGCAAGGAGCGCGGACTCACCCCGCGGGTGCACGCCAACCAGCTGCGGCCGGGACCCGGCGTGCAGGTCGCCGTGGAATCCGGGGCTGCGTCGGCCGACCACTGCACGCACCTGTCCGACGCCGACATCGAGGCGCTGGCGGGGCGGGCCGGCAGCCGCAAGCCCACCGTGGCCACCCTCCTGCCCGGGGCGGAGTTCTCCACCCGCTCGCCCTACCCCGACGCCCGCAGGCTGCTCGATGCGGGGATCCCGGTTGCGCTCGCCACCGACTGCAACCCCGGGACCAGCTACACCACGTCCATGCCGCTGTGCATCGCGCTGGCCGTGAGGGAGATGGGCATGACCGTCCCGGAGGCCCTGCGCGCGGCCACCGTCGGCGGCGCCACGGCGCTGCGCCGCGAGGACGTGGGGCGAGTCTGTCCAGGAGGGCCAGCGGACCTCGTCGTCTTGAACGCTCCCACCTACCTGCATCTGGCATACCGGCCCGGCGTGGACCTTGTGCACCAGGTGTGGCGCTCCGGTCGGCTGGTATCGGGGCAGCGGCCATGACAGCCCCCGGCCGGCCTGCCGATGACCCGCTGTGGCCGCGGGCGGCGCAGTGGATCGCGGAGGGGACGCGCCGCTGGGACCGGGAGCCGGCAGGGGAGCCCGACGTCGGCATCCTCGGGGTTCCCGCCCACCTGACATCGCTGTCGCCCACCGCCGCGCACACCACGCCCGCAGCGGTGCGCGCGGCCCTCTACCGATACTCGACATGGGTGCAATCCGATGGCATCGACCTGCGGGATCTGTGGGCCGTGGACCTGGGAGACGTTGCGGATCCGGACGGCCCACAGGGGGAGTTGCGCACCGAGGCGGCGGTCCGAGGCTGGAGGGGGAATCTGCTGATCGCGCTGGGCGGTGACAACTCGATCACGTACGCGGTCGCCCGCAGCATCGCCGCCGACGGCCTGGTGACCCTGGACGCCCACCACGACCTGCGCGACGGGACATCGAACGGATCGCCGGTACAGCGCCTCATCGCCGACGGCATGGATGGTCGGCGAACAGTGCAGGTCGGCATCAGCGACTTCGCGAACTCCCCGCACTACGCTGCCCGAGCCAGCGAGCACGGCATCACCGTCATCACCCGGGACGAGGTGGCGCAGCGCGGGATCGCCGACGCCATGGCCGAAGCGCTGCAGATCGCCGGCGGCGGACCGCGGCACAGGGTGCACGTCGACCTCGACGTCGATGTCTGCGACCGAGCCGTCGCCCCCGCATGCCCGGCAGCCGCGCCGGGCGGCTTGAGCGCGTGGGAGTTGCGCCAGGCGGCGCGGGTGGCCGCCGGCGACCCGCGGGTGGTGTCGATGGACCTCACCGAGGTGGACGCCGCAGCCGACCCACCGGACGGGCGCACGGTGCGACTCGTGGCCCTGTGCGTGTTGGAAGCCGCCGCAGGGCTACGGAAGCGCCGGTCCCTGCGGGCATCCGGCTGACCGGTGGGGCCATCATTCCCGGCACTACCTGCGGTCACCGGTGCGGTGCACGGATACGGTGGAGGTGTGGGCGGTTCGCGCACCGACCGGGTGCTTCTCGTGGCGGTGGGGTTGCTCGCGCTGGCGGGTCTCTTCGACGCCTGGGTGATCGGAGAGCCCGACCTCGTGGTGCTCTCCACCGCGCTGCTGGGGTTCTGCGCCGTGCTGCTGGTGCGCACGCTGTCCTCGCGCCGTCCGGTGCGGGTGCGGGCTGATCTGGCCCGCTGGCTGAGTCAGCGCTCCGACATCACCGGTGAGCCGGCGGAGCGGATCGCCGATCGGGCACTTGCTTCCTACCGGGTGCAGCTGGGCGAAGAGCCGCGCCGCGCCGGACGCACAAAGGGGGGCTGAGCGGTGGCCGCGGAAACGCGGTACTGGGCGGTGCTGGACGGCACCGGCGCCGATCCGGCTGAGGTCGGGGGCAAGGGCGCCTGGCTGGACCGGCTTGTGGCGCACAGTTTCCCCGTGCCGCCGACGGCGGCCCTCACGACCTGGGCCTACCGCGCGGCCGCCGCCCAGCCGGAGATAGCCGCCCTGCTGGCGGAGATCAGGCGGAGCCCGGTCCCCTCCCCCGACCAGACAGCCGCAGCGGAGGACCGCGTCGATGCGGCGTTCCTCGCCGTCGACCTTCCCGAGCCCGTGCTGGCCGCCATCCGATCGGCCGCGGAACACTTCCGCAGCGCCGACGCTGCCGCCCTGGCGGCCCGGTCATCGGCGACCGCGGAGGACATGGCGCAGGCATCGTTCGCCGGGCAGTACCGCTCGTTCCTGAATCTCGCCGATAGCGCTGCTCTCGAGCGCGCCGTCCGGCTGATCTGGTCCTCTCTGTGGCACCCGGCGCCATGTGCATACCGCCGTTTCCACGGCGTGGACGAATCCCGGCTGGCGATGGCGGTGATCGTCATGCCGATGGTGCCCGCCGAATG
>JAQAZZ010000143.1:0-3323 GCA_032127075.1 Micrococcales bacterium
CGCTCACCTCCGCCGGCCAGGCGGTGGAGGCGCACCTGTTCCCCAAGCAGGTCCACGGCCCCGGCTCATTCATCGACACCCACCTCTACACCGTCCGGCGCGACGGCGAGCCTGCCTGGCGCAGATGGCAAACCGACCGCATAGCACTCGCCCCCTGCCCGTGGGACCGGGTGCACACCACCGTCAGCGACGTCATGCCGCAAGACACCTATATCGATATCCACCGGTGGGTGTTCACACCGGCCTCCTTCGAGCTGCTGATGCGGGACCTGCGCTCGCTCGGATACCTGGACCTCGTCGTGGACCGAATCCACAAGCCCGGCGGGTTCGAATTCTTCGCCGTTCTCCGCCGCCCCAGGTCCGGCGATCCGGCCCCGGGAACCGGCGATGTCAGCGACACCTACCGCTGGGACCTGCTGCGCCGGATCGAGTCGGAGACGAACGAGGCAACGCTGCCCGGGACCCCCGACACCCGCGTCGGCGCCGTCTCGTCAGCGCGCGCTAGAGCCGTGTCGTCAACCCGACGCCGGCTGGGCCGCCTCCGGGCGAGGCTGCGGGGCTGAGGCGGCGGCCTCGAGGAGGTACCCCTCGAGTTCGGCTACCTGCTGGTCGTGGGTGGGGATCGCCTCGTTGGCCGACGGGTCGGGCGTCAAGTCGGTCCAGCGGTCCAGATAGCGGTCGAGTGCCTCGGCAAGGGCCGCGACACCCCCGGCCCGCGGGTACACCGTGGCGTTGCGGCCGGACACCATGTGTTCGGCCGTGCCGCCCCCTTCGGGCAGTATCGGCCAGACCCCCCGCAGCACGGCTTCCCGGACCGTCAATCCGTAGCTCTCCTTCCACTGCGAAGGGAACACGAGTACGTCGATGCTGTCGAAGAACTCGTCGATGTTGTCGGCGTTGTAGCCGGGCACGAGCCGGACCAGCCCCGCCACGGGCCAATCCTGGTGAGTCATGGTCACCATCCCCAGATTGGAGAAACTGTCCACCACCAGCAGCTCATAGTCCGAGCGACGGATGCGCTGCAGGGCTGCGACCAGCTGCGGGTAGCCCTTCACCGGGCTCAGCCCACCGACATAGCCGATCCGCGCGGGGCCGTTCCGGGCGGTTCGCCGCCACTGCGGCTTCGGGCGGCTGACACCGTTGCCGTTGACCGCGGCGACCTGCGGACTGACTCCGCTGGCCACCATGAGGTCGCGCCAGAAGGCGCTGGGCGCAAGAACGGCTGCGCAATCGTTGAGTAGCCGCAACGACCGCGACTGCCGGGCCCGGTGCCCGGCCGGATCGGGAATACACGTCGAGCAGATGTCGGGGTCGATGGCCGTCTGAGCACAGTATTCGCCGGTGGCTCGGATCATGAACTGGCGCTCGCACAGCCACCAGGCATCATGAACCGTCACCACCGTGGGGATTCCCCTGGCCTGCGACGCCGCAACGAGCCCCGAACCCAGGGACTGCACAGCGTGCAGATGGACGACATCGGGTTGAACGGCTTCCAGGACGTGGTCGAACTGCTCCGTGGCAGGCGGGTAGTCGTACTCCTGGCTGATCGTGCGGACGGCGGGTATGCGCATGGCCACGACGGGGATCCCGTGGTGCTCGTACCGCAGGATCCGGTTCTCCCCGAGGGTGTTGTCCGATGTCGAGGTGAACACGAAGACCTCATGGCCGCGGTCCCGCAGCCCGGCGGCGGTTTCTTCCGCGATCACCGTCGCACCGCCGAACGAGGCTGGCGCGTAGTGGGCGTTGCCGATCAGTATCCTCATGCTTCCGCCTCCGCGGGGCTCGGGCACAGTGCGTCGAGCAGTTCGGCGAACTGCCGTGTCGGCCGTCGTTCGACTGCGGCCTCCGCGCTCGCCTCCCGCGCCCGCGACGCCAGCCCCTCGCGGAGATCGGCGTCCGCCACCATGCGGCCCAGCGCCTTCTCCCATTCCAGCGGACTCGCGAGCAGCCCCGTCTGCCCATCATCGACGTAGTCGGAGTACAGCACCCGCGACGCCACAAGGGGGACCCCCACAACCGCCGCTTCCAAGACCTTCACCTGGCTCTTGAAGCGGTTGAAGGGTAGATCCAGGAGAGGAGCGATGGTGATGTCGCACGCAGCGAGCTGGCGCAGATACTCCGGATAGGGCAGCTCCGGCGACACGCGGACCCTGTTGGCGAAGGGGGTCAGCACCTCCGGGATCTTCACCGGTCCGACGAGGTGGAGGCGCACCCTCGGGTCGGCTGCCATCACGGCCGCCAAGCCGTCGGCGGCCACGGCCAAGTCGCTGTCGTGCGCCCGGGAGCCGGAGCCGTACCCGATGACGACAGTGTCGGGTTCACGCACTGGCGGCGCGGGATCACGGCTCAGCGCGGCCGCGATGGAATCCATCTGGGCATCGATGCCGTTGTCCATCACGAAGGACCGCCCCGCGACGTACCGACCCATGTCCGCCGCAAGCGCCGGAGTCGACGCCAAGACGTGGTCTGCCTGCTGCAGCACCGCCAAGTAGCCATCGGTGCCGGAGACGACCGATCGCCGCAGCGGCTCCGGCACTGTGGCCAGGTTCGGATTGGCCGCCACCAAGTCACGGCGGTAGACGACATCGTCGGCCTCGTACACCACCGGGATCCCCAGTCGGCGCGCCTCGCCCATCGCAGCCGCGACGCCGGGGTGGGCCGCTTGCCGGAAAACGATCAGCACATCGGCCAACTGCACCGCGTCGTGGGCCGCGCCGGGATCGTGCGGTGACACGACCCTGATGGGGATCCCCATCGCGCGACAGGCCGCGATCTTCTGTTGTACGCGGTAGCGGTAGCACTGGGCTGGTTGACCATCGGCCACGATCGCCACCGACCGCGGCCACAGCCGTGCTGTGGCAGGCTCCCTCGGCAACGGCGGCAGCGCCACACCGCTGCCCAGGCGGCGTTTCCGCAGATAGGTGACCGCCCGGACCCGCAGCGAGCCGAAGCCCTCCTCGGTCCACACCTCGCGAACCCGTGCCGCCGCCCAGCGGTAGTTACGGGGTATCCGCATTCACACCCACTCCATCACGTCCTGCCCGAACATACTCTTCACCACCGCCGGGACATCGGCGGCATCGGCCACCTCTGGCGGCGGACGCAGAACCAGTTCCCGCTTGATGAAGGGGAACCCCCACAGCAGCAGGCGGCGCCACCCGGAACTGGTCGGGTTTCCGCCGCTGACGACCACTCGGCGCCAGTCGAACCCTGACGAATAGGGAATCCGCCCTCGCCGCAGTTCCCGGGCCAACCCCACCTCATAGCGATCCACGATCCGGCGTTTCGAGTTCTCGATGCGCACGTCTGCCCAGAATCGGCGC
>JAQAZZ010000144.1:0-3364 GCA_032127075.1 Micrococcales bacterium
CATCCGGTGAATCTCGGCCGACTCGTGCTGGGCATCCCCGCCCCGCTGCCCTGCACGCCGCGAGGCATCGTGGAACTGCTGCGGCGCTACAACGTGTCGTTGGCTGGCGCCGAGGTCTGTGTTGTCGGCCGCGGCGTGACCGTCGGCCGGCCGCTGGGACTCCTTCTCACCCGCAAGAGCGAGAACGCCACCGTGACCCTGTGCCACACCGGAACCCGCGATCTGGCCGAGCACACCCGGACCGCCGACATCGTCGTCAGCGCCGCCGGTCGGCCGGGTCTGATCACGGCCGACATGGTGCGGCCCGGTGCGGCGGTGTTGGACGTCGGGATCACCCGCACCGACGCCGGGTTGGTCGGCGACGTGGCACCCGGGGTGCGCGACGTCGCCGGCTGGTTGGCGCCGATGCCCGGCGGCGCGGGGCCGATGACCCGGGCGATGCTGCTCGTCAACGTCGTCGAGGCCGCGGAGGCGCAATGACCGATCCCGGCCCCTCACCCGACCCCCGTGAACCGCGGCCGTTCCCCGAACCGGAGGACGGCATCGAAGAGACTGCCGACCTGCCGCTGAACGTCGTGGCCCTGCGCGGGATCAGCGCACGGGACCGCTTCGGCCCGCTTGTTGTGGTGGTCACCATCGCGGTGGTCGGGCTGGCGCTGATGGCTTTGGATTTCCGGATCGGCACCATCACCCTCGCCCTGTCGGCGGCGACCGCGCTGGTCCTGCGCGCCTTGCTGCCCACCAGGAGGGCAGGCCTGCTCGTGGTGCGCACCAGGACAGTCGACCTGATCGTGCTGTCCGTCCTCGCCGGAGCATTGACAGTTCTGGCAGTCATCACGCCCGCGGGGTAGCCTCCGCTGCCACCTCAGCGCTGCTGGCGGAGTACCGTGGAAGTGAAGATCCGGGTCGACTGGGACCGAACGGTACGGGGCCGTTCCCCACGACAGGTGAGATCGGAGTAGGCCTGCTGATCGGCGGCCAGCCATCCCGGGGGATGAAGGGATGGATGATGTTCAGAATCACAACAGCAGCAGCGGCAGTTGCCGGCACCGCGCTCATGGCGGGGCTGGTGGCGACAGTCCCGGCGAACGCCGGCGTGGAGTGGGGCGATCCCCAGGAGGTCAGTTCGCGCTACGGCTGGCAGGTGCAACTGTCCGACGACGGCGAGATGGCCGCGTGGATCCGGGTCGGCAATCGACCCGGTCCCGGGCCGGTGCGCACGTCGAAGTACAAGGGCACGAAGAAGGGCTGGTCGAAGTCCAAGGCAGTGCCGGGTTCGGCCGAGTCGAAGGAAGTGGTGCTGGGCCAGGACGGCGACACGCTGTTGATCAAGTTGCCCACCGCCTATGCGACCTCGACCCGAAAGGGCGCGTCCAACACGTGGCGCGGTGTGGAGACGGTCGCTGATGGGGACAACCTGTTCGGCGGTGCCCTGTCCGCAGACGGCCAGACAGTCGTGTGGGTGAAGCCCCCGCCGATGGCTTTCCCGCCGCAGCCAGGAACTCTGCTGGCCCGGACCCGCGCAGCCGATGGCTCCTGGGGTCCCGAGACCCAGGTCGGCGAGTTCATCAGCCGGGGCAACTACTACGGCGGAAGCGAGCGCACCTGGGTGGCGCTGTCCACCGACGGATCCACGGTCGCGTGGCTGAACAACTCCGCGCAACTGGTGAGTGCTGGCAAGGCGGCCGACGGTACCTGGGGTGCGCCAAGTGTGATCCAGCAGTACAGCAACGACCAGTTCCGCAACCCCGAGGTGAGTTACCTGCAACTGTCCGCCAACGGGTCCCGCGTGTTGTGGCAGAGCGCCAACAGTGCCGTGCTGACCTCGACGCAGACCTCAACCGGCTGGGCGCCGGTGACGTACGTGATGCAGAACGATCTGTCCTCGGTGGCCATGTCTCCCAACGGCAAGGTTGTGGCCTACGGCCAGTTGGATCCGGCCCGGCTGCGGGTGCGCCGCTACAAGTCCGGTGAATGGATCAAGCCGAAGACCCTGGGGCCGTCGCAGTATCCGCAGATCGTGGTGCGCAACAAGGCCGTGGCCTGGGTGGAGCAGGAGAGCAAGGCCAGCAAGTTGCGGGTCTCGCTGCTGCGCAAGGGCAAGTGGCGCAACACCACCGTGATCGCGCCGAAGGCGCAGTCGCCGGCGTTGTCCCGCAAGGGCGACACGTTGGCCTATGCCGGCAAGCAGGCGGGCGGCATCTTCAGCGTGAAGCGTTAGAGCTAGTGGCGGTCGGGGCGCTGGCGGGGGTTCCCGGCCGCCGTTGGCCCGCGCCGAGGAGGAATCCCAGAAACTCAGAGGAGCAGACGATGATCAGCGGAAGAGCAGTCATGGCGGCGGTCGCCGCGGGAGGTCTGGCGGTGAGCGCGGTGTCACTCGCCCCGGCGAGCGCAGGCGTGGAGTGGGGCGATCCGCAGGAGGTCAGTTCGCGGTACGGCTGGCAGGTGCAACTGTCCGACGACGGCGAGATGGCCGCGTGGATCCGGGTCGGCAATCGACCTGGTCCCGGGCCGGTGCGCACCGCGAAGTACAAGGGCACGAAGAAGGGCTGGTCGAAGTCGAAGCAGGTGCCGGGGGCAGCGGAGGTCAAGGAGGTTACGCTCAGCGGCGACGGCAAGAGCCTGCTGATCAAGGACCCCACCGCGTACTCGGTGGCCACCCGCAAGGGGGCGAAGAACAAGTGGGCCGCGCCGGAGCCCATCGCGACCAGCAGCGGTTCGCTGAGCGGCATCGACCTGCTCCAGGCCGGCAGGATCTCCGACGACGGCCGCACCGTGATCTGGGCCGACGGCAAGGACGCCGCGGAGGAGCCCTTGTTCAGCAAGCCCGTCGTGCTCGACTACCGCTCGAGGGGGGCGGACAGCACGTGGCAGCCCGTGCAGCGGATCGCTGAGTTGTACACCGGGCGCGGTGTTCTCAGCGCCGCCGTGGGCGCGTTTAGCGGCGCTCTCTCGCGGGACGGGTCCACGGTGGCGTTCTTGGACTCATCCGGCCGCTTGGTCAGCGTCGACCGCGCGGCCGACGGCACCTGGGACGCCCCGAGTGTCGTCCTTGAGTACGGCAACGACCAGGTCGGTGACCCCGACGTCGGTTTCGTGCGGCTGTCGGCCAACGGATCACGGATTCTGTGGCGCAGCGGCAGCAGCGCGGGGTTCGGTGGGTTGGCCGTGCTGACCTCGACGAAGACGACCACGGGTTGGGCGGATCCCACCTACGTCATGCAGAACGACGTGTCCTCGGTGGCGATGTCGCCCAACGGCCGTGTGGTGGCCTACGGGCAGTTGGATCCTGATCGGCTGCGGGTGCGGCGCTACAAGTCGGGCAAGTGGACCAAGCCGAGGACGCTGGGGCCGTCGGGATCGC
>JAQAZZ010000145.1:0-12313 GCA_032127075.1 Micrococcales bacterium
CCCCACCCCCACCGCCGCCCCGCCCACGGCCTCCGGACCCGCCGCCGCGCCCACCGCCGGGGCCGGGCCCAGGGTTCCGGCCGCCGGGCTGGCCGGGCCCAGGGTTCCCGCCGCCGTGCTGGCCGGGCCCAGGGTTCCGGCCGTCGCTCCCGCTGCCGCTGGGATCATCCTCGAACATGTGTTCGATCCTATGGCCCACCCCCGACACCCCACAGCGGACGGGCCTGAGGATCTCCTCGCCGCTGGCCGGGTCGGTAGCGAGGCGACAGGTCCTACTTGGCCGCAGGGCGCTTCCCAGGTCGGGGGGCAATAGGCTGCCGTCGTGAGAGTCGCAATCATGACGCGCGAATGGCCGCCGGAGGTCTACGGCGGCGCTGGCGTGCATGTGGAGTACCTCGTGGCGCATCTGAACCGGGTGGCCGATGTGGATGTGCAGTGCTTCGGTGACCCTCGTCCTGGCGCCACGGCTCAGCAGCCTCCCGCCCAGTTGGCTGAGAGCAATTTCGCGCTCAGGACCCTCGGGGTCGATCTCCTCATGGCCGACCACGCCGCCGGGTGCGATGTGGTGCACTCACACACCTGGTACGCCAACATGGCCGGACACCTCGCCGGACTCCTGCACGGTGTGCCACACGTGATCACCGCGCATTCTCTCGAGCCGCGGCGACCCTGGAAAGAGGAGCAGCTCGGCGGCGGCTACCGGATCTCGTCGTGGGTGGAGCGGGCGGCCTACCGCGAGGCTGCCGCGATCATCGCGGTCAGCGCCGGAATGCGTGCCGACGTGCTCGATTGCTACCCGTTCGTGGATCCCGACCGGGTGAAGGTCGTGCACAACGGCATCGACACCAACTTGTACCGACCCACGGCACGGGATTCGGCGCTGACCGACCGGGGCATCGACCTCGACCGCCCGATCGCCCTGTTCGTGGGCAGGATCACGCGGCAGAAGGGTCTGCCGCATCTGCTGCGGGCGGCGGAGTCCTTCGACCCGGCCGTGCAGCTGGTGCTGTGCGCCTCGTCGCCCGACACACCGGAACTCGGGGCGGAAGTGACCCGACAGGTCGAATCCCTGCGCCTCGCCCGGGGCGAAGACTCCGTGGTGTGGATCACCGAGCAACTCCCTCGCGAGGAGCTGATCCAGTTCTACAGCCATGCATCGGTGTTCGTGTGCCCGTCGATCTACGAGCCGCAGGGCATCGTGAACCTGGAGGCGATGGCGTGTGAGACCGCCGTCGTCGCCAGCGATGTCGGCGGCATCCCCGAGGTCGTCACCCCGGGCACGGGGGTGCTGGTGCACTACGACGCCGACGAGGCACGTGCCTTCGAGACGGACTTCGCCGCTGCGGTGAACACGATCGTGGCGGATCCGCAGGGCGCGGCGGCGATGGGCCGCTCCGGGCGAGTGCGCGCGGTCGATTCGTTCGGCTGGGACGCGATCGCCCGCGAAACCCTGGCGGTCTACGACTCGGTGATCTCCGCCCGTGGCCACGTCGGCTGAACCGACCCGGCCGAAGGACACGCGCCTCCGCCCGAGGGCGGGTTCCTAGTGCGCAGGGCGCTGGGCGGCGTCGTACTGGGCGATGACACTGGCGGCGATCCTGCCCCGCTGGCTCACGGGCACGCCGTTGTCTCTGGCCCAGCTGCGGATAGCGGCGAGGTCCCGGCCCGAGGACGATGAGCGTGCGCCGCCCGCCTTCTTCCGACTCGTCGCGGCCCTGCGGGCGTTGGCCACGAACGGCTGCAGCGCAGCGCGCAACCGTTCCGCGTTCTCCGAAGAGAGATCGATCTCGTAGTCGACTCCGTCGAGCGAAAATGGGACGGTGCTATCGGCAGGGCTGCCGTCGATATCGTCGTCGAGTACGACTTGAATTCTGCGTGCCATTACGTGGACTCCATTATTCGACAGCCGGATTGTCGTCGCTGGAGTAGATATTGCCCTACTGGGCGTGCATTTCACAAACGCAGAATCATCCTGCTATTGCCGAGGGTATTCGGTTTCACTCTTTCCAAGTCGAGGAATTCGGCAACCCCTTCATCCTCGGACTGCAGCAGCTCGGCGAAGACCTCGGGCCGGACCGCAGGGCCCTCGAGGGTCTTGAACCCGAACTTGCTGAAGAAGCCCACTTCGAAGGTGAGGCAGAAGATCCGGCTGATGCCGAGGGCCCGACCACGCTCGATGAGGCGCACCAGCATGGCTCCGCCCAGGCCGCGCCCGGTCCAGTCAGGTCGCACCGCAAGGGTGCGCACTTCGGCCAGGTCTTCCCAGATCACATGGAGGGCACCACAGGCGACAACAACCCCCGCCGACTCGGCGACCACGAATTCCTGGACATCCTCATAGAGCGCCACCGTCGCTTTGGACAGCAACCTCCGGTCCGGAGCGTAGTGGTCGACCAGCGATCTGACCACGCCGATGTCGGTGGTCTGGGCCGGGCGGACCGTGAAAGCGCGGCCATCGGAGAACTCGGCGGCTTCGCCCATCGTCACAGCGGTTTGACCAGCGGGAACAGAATCGTCTCCCGGATGCCAAGCCCGGTCAGCGCCATGAGCAGCCGATCGATTCCCATACCCACCCCGGCCGACGGCGGCATTCCGTGTTCCAGCGCTACCAGGAAGTCCTCGTCCAGCGGCATCGACTCCTCATCGATCGCGGCACGTTGCGCCTGTTGCTCCAACCGCTGGCGCTGGATGACCGGATCGACGAGTTCGGAGTATCCGGTGGCGAGTTCAAACCCGTCCACATAGAGATCCCACTTCTCCACCAGGCCGGCGCGGCTGCGATGGTCGCGCACCAGCGGCGATGTGTCGACCGGATAGTCGCGCACGAACGTCGGCCCGGTGAAGCCGGGTGTCACGTAGTGCTCCAACAGTTCCTCGACAAGGCGCCCATCGAGCCAAGAGGGGTTGACTTCGATCCCGGCGCTTTCGCAGAACTGCTCCAGCCGCTTCCTGGGCGTCTGCGGCGAGACCGGCTCCCCGACCGCCTCGGCGACGGCGTCATACAGCGAGATGGTCGTCCACTCCCCGGACAGGTCGTGCACCGAGCCATCCGCGTGGACGACCTGCTGCGTCCCGCAGACACGTTCAGCCGCCTCTTGGACGATTTCGCGCGTGATCCGGGCGGCATCGTTGTAGTCGCCGTAGGCCTGATAGAACTCCAGCATTCCGAATTCCGGTGAATGTGTGGCATCGGCCCCCTCGTTGCGGAAATTCCGGTTGATCTCGAAGACCCGTTCGATCCCGCCGACGACACAACGTTTCAGGAAGAGTTCGGGCGCGATCCGCAGGAACAACTCGATGTCGTAGGCGTTCATGTGGGTCTCGAACGGCCGCGCAGTGGCACCACCCTGCAGCGTCTGCAAGATAGGCGTCTCCACCTCCAGGAACTCCCGGTGGGCCAGCGACTGGCGCAGGCTGGAAAGGACACTGACCCGCTGCCTGGCGGCCGTGCGGGCTTCCTCGCGCATGATGAGGTCCACGTATCGCTGCCGGACCCGCGCCTCTTCGCTCATCTCCTTGTGAGCCACCGGCAGCGGCCGCAGCGACTTCGCGGCGAAACCCCACTCCGAGGCGAAGATGCTCAACTCGCCCCTGCGGGAGGCGCCGACCTCGCCGCGGACCCAGATGTGGTCGCCCAGATCCACATCGTGTTTCCACTGCTCCAGCGCACTTGCCCCGACACGATCCAGGCTGAGCATGGCCTGGATCGGGGTACCCGTTCCGGAGCGGATCGAGGCGAAGCACAGCTTGCCGGTGTTGCGGATGAACAGGACCCGCCCCGAGACGGCAACTTCCTCCCCGGTCATCTCGCCTGCCCCGACGGCAGGGAAACGCCCACGGACCTGCTCGATGGTATGCGTGATCGGAACCGTCACCGGGTACGCTTCCCGGCCCTCGGCAAGCACCCGTTCCCGCTTGTCCCTGCGGATCTGCTGCTGTTCGGGAAGGTCGTCTGCCTCAGTGGTCACCGGTCAAGGTTAGTGGTTGCGCTCGAACACGTATCTGAGGCCATGCAGCGTGAGGTACGGGTCGTGGTGGGTGATTGTCTCGGACTCCGGGACCACGATGTCCGCCAGACCGCCGGTGGCGACCACGGCAGCGATGTCGCCCATCTCCTCGGTGATCCGGCGGACCAGGCCGTCCACCTGACCGGCGAACCCGTACAGCGCGCCGGACTGCAGCGCCTCGACCGTGTTGCGCCCGATGGCCGACCGGGGCCGGACGAGTTCCACCTTCCGCAACTGGGCGGCCCGCTGTGCGAGGGCATCCAGCGAGATCTGGATTCCCGGCGCCAGGGCCCCGCCGAGGAAATCGCCGCGCCCCGAGACCACATCGAGGTTCGTCGAGGTGCCGAAATCCACCACGATCGCCGGCCCGCCGTAGCGCTCGAAGACAGCCAGCGTGTTCACGATCCGGTCCGCACCGACTTCGCGGGGGTTGTCGGTCAGGATCGACACCCCCGTCCTCGTGCCCGGCTCGACTATGACCGGTTCGACCGTGGGGAAGTACTTGTCGAACATGATCCGCATCTCGTGCAGGACAGCGGGGACCGTCGAGCACAGCGCCAAGCCGTCGAGGGCCGGCTGGTCGGCCAGCAGTCCTCTGAACGTCAGCGCCATCTCGTCGGCCGTGCTGCGGGAGTCCGTCTTCACCCGCCAGGAGTCGGCCAGGTCTTCGCCCATGAACGCGCCCAAGACGGTGTTGGTGTTGCCGACGTCGATGGTGAGCAGCATCGTCACTCCTGTCCGGCAGGGCGCAGGTCGGCCCCGATGTCCAGCGCGGGGGCGGAATGGGTCAAGGCGCCGACGGCGATGTAGTCGACGCCCGTGGCACCGACCGCGGCGGCGTCCGGCAGCGTGAGGCCCCCGGAGGCCTCCAACCGGGCACGGCCTGCGTTGATACGCACAGCGTCGCGCATCTGATCGGTCGTGAAGTTGTCCAAGAGGACCAGGTCGGCACCGGCGGCCAGAACCTCCCCCAGCTGATCGAGGGAGTCGACCTCCACCTCTACCGACAATCCGGGGTAGCGGCGGCGCACGGCATCGAAGGCGGCCGACACGCCGCCGGCGGCCAAGACGTGGTTGTCCTTGACCAGGGCGGCGTCGGACAAGGACATGCGGTGGTTGGTGCCACCGCCGCAGCGCACGGCGTACTTCTCGACCTCCCGCAGACCCGGAGTTGTTTTGCGGGTATCGCGCACTTGCGCCCCGGTGCCCCGCAGCTGCTCCACCCAGCGGCTCGTCTGGGTGGCGACCCCGGACAGGTGGCACAGCAGATTCAGGGCCGTGCGTTCGGCGGTGAGCAGCAAGCGAGTGGGCCCCTCGGCGCGCAGCACCACATCGCCCGGGACCACGCGGGATCCGTCGTGGGCGAGAACCGACACCGACAGGGCCTCACCGCCGACGGTGTCGAATACCGCCAGAGCCGGGGCCACTCCGGCGATGACTCCCGACTGGCGGGCCACGAAGTCCAGGGCAGCCCGCTGCTCGGCTGGCACGGTTGCGACGCTGGTGACGTCCTCACCGCCCGCGAGGTCCTCCTCGAGGGCTCGGGCGACCAGATCTGCAACCGGCTCCAGCGGCAGCCCAGCGGCTGCGAGTGCATGCTGCGTCCCGGCACTCACCGGGTGCAAACGACTCATATCCAACTCTCCCATGTCGGGCTGCGGCGCGGCTCCCGCCGCGTTGTCCAGGCACCGGCCTCGATGCGGCTGGCCAGGTGGATTCGCCAGCGCGCGTCATCGGTGTCCGGGAAGTCTTCACGCCAGTGGGAGCCGCGGGTCTCGGTACGCAGCAACGCCTGGTGCGCGAGAGCACCGGCGACGACGAGGAGGTTCGCCGTCTCCCAATCAGCGGTGCTGGGAGTACCCGGGAACTGCGAGGGAAGTGCGGCAACAGTCTGCGCCGCGGACTGCAGCGACGTCGCGGACCGCAGCACGCTGGCACCGTCTGACATGGCCTGCTGCAGCAGCGGCCGGGCTGCGTGGCTCACTACCGCCTGATGGCGCTGAACCGGCCGGGGGTCGCGCCGCGCGGGCAGTCCGCGAGATAGACAGGCAGCGATCCGCTCGGCGAAGACCAGTCCCTCCAGCAGGGAGTTGGAAGCCAGCCGGTTGGCACCGTGCACGCCGGTGCAGGCGACCTCGCCGCAGGCGAACAGCCCGGCCACGGACGCACGGCCGTCGAGGTCGGTGCGCACACCGCCGCTGACGTAGTGCTGGGCGGGTGAAACGGGGATCAGCTGCGTCACGGGGTCGACGCCCAGTCCGCGGCAACGCTGCAGAATCGTGGGGAACCGGCTGTGCCACATGCTGTCACCGAGCGACCTGCCGTCCAGCCACACGTGCGGAGCACCGGTGGCCCGCATGACCCGCATGATGGCTTTCGCCACCACATCGCGCGGCGCGAGATCCGCCAACGGATGCACCCCCGCCATGAGCGGCTGGCCGGACGGGTCGAGCAGTATGGCCCCTTCGCCGCGCACCGCCTCCGAGATCAGCGGCTGCTGACCGCGCGCTGCCGGCCCCAGCCACATCACGGTGGGATGGAACTGCACAAACTCCAGATCCACCAGCACTGCGCCGGCTCGTGCCGCCATCGCCATGCCGTCGCCGGTCGCCACCAGCGGGTTCGTGCTCGCCGCGAAGACCTGACCCATCCCGCCGGTGGCCAAAACCACAGCGGGCGCCAGGACGGCCCCCACGCCGTCGCGCTGCCCCTGGCCCATGACGTGCAGAGTCACTCCCTGGACGGCGCCGCGGTCGTCGAGCAGCAGGTCCAAGGCGAGCGCCTGCTCGTACAGCGTGATTCCTGGATCGGCCTGAACGGCCGTCACCAGGGTCCGGGAGATCTCCTTGCCGGTGGCGTCGCCGCCCGCGTGGGCGATCCGGTCACGAAGATGACCGCCCTCCCGAGTGAGCGACAGTTCACCCCCTTCATCCCGGTCGAACTGTGCGCCGAGTGCCACGAGGCCCCGGATCGCTTCCGGGCCCTGAGTCACCAACGTGCGAACCGCGTCCTCATCACAAAGCCCCGCCCCCGCGACCAGGGTGTCCTGCAGGTGGTCTTCTGGGGAGTCTTCTTCCGCCAGCGCCGCGGCGATACCGCCCTGGGCCCACAACGTGGACCCTTCATCGACCTGACCTTTCGTGACCACCATGACCTGCATGCCCGCACGGCGCAGGTGCAGCGCCAGGCTGAGACCGGCGATGCCCGACCCGACGATGACAACGTCCGCCGACTCCGACCAGCCCGGCTCAGGCGCGGTGAGGCGATCTCCCAGTTGGCTCACGAGGCCCCCAACACCACAGCGGCATTGTCCAGCAGCCGCGGCGTGCCGACGCGGGCCGCGATGAGGATGCGGGCCGGCCCCTGGTGCGGCGGCGGGCCGAGCTCGGGGTCGGTGACTGCCACGTAGTCGGTGACGATTCCCGCGCGCCCCGCCAAGACGGCGGTCGCGGCGGCTGCCACGTCTCCGGCACCGGCTCCCGCCGAGGCTGTTCGCTTCGCGGCCGAGATGGCCGCGGGGATGGCCGCCGCCGCCGCCCGGTCCGACTCCCCGAGGTAGCCGTTTCGGCTGGATAGTGCCAAGCCGTCGTCTTCCCGTAGGGTCGGTGCACCCACCACCTCGACCCTGAGGTTCAGCTGCGCGACCATCCTCTTGATCAACACGAGCTGCTGATAGTCCTTCTCGCCGAAGACCGCGACGTCCGGCCGGGTCAGGTTCATCAGTTTCGCGACCACCGTCAGCACTCCGGCGAAATGCCCGGGCCGCACCGCCCCCTCGAGAATGCCGCCGAGCGGGCCCGGGTCGATGGTGATGTCGCGCCCCTGTGCGTACATGTCGTCCGCGACGGGCACGAAGACCGCGTCAACGCCCTCCTGCCGACACACGTCGAGGTCGTGTCGCCACGTCCGCGGGTAGCGCTCGAAGTCCTCACCGGGACCGAACTGCAGCGGGTTCACGAAGACGGTAACCAGCAGTTCCCCCGTCGGCCCGACGCGCTCCCGGGCGATGCGCATGAGTTCCGCGTGGCCGGCGTGCAACGCGCCCATGGTCATGACCACCGCACGGCGCGATCCCGGGGCGTGCGCCTGCATCAGCTCGACGGTGTTGATCACTTCCGGTGCCACGGTGCAAGCATGCCCGAAGGACCCGCACGTATGTGCGGCCCGGGCAGACGCCTCAATCGGCGAGGACCTCGATCAGTTCGACCGCGGCCTCCGGTCGCAGCAGGCCCGCCGCGATCGCACGGTCGGCCGTGCGGCGGGCCAGGGCCCGGTAGGCCGCGGCCACATGGGGGGACACCTCGGCCATTTCCGCCAGATGTGCGGCCACGGTGCCCGCGTCGCCGCGGGACACCGGTCCGGTCAGCCCGCGATCACCGAAGCGCAGGGAGTTGTCCAGGGCTGCTGACAGCAATGGTGCGAGCATCCGGTCGGGAGTGTCCACCCCCGCCCGCGCCAGCAGATCCATGGCGTCGGCCACCAGGGTGACCAGATGGTTGGCCGAGTGCGCCAAGGCGGCGTGGTAGAGGCCGCGCTTGTCCTCGGCGACGTACATCGGTTCCCCGCCCATCTCCACCACCAGAGCGGCGGCCACCGGCAGGAGCTCTTCGGCAGCGGTGATGCCGAACGGGCATCCGGTGATCCGGTCCAGGTCCATGCTGCTGCCGTTGAGTGTCATGACCGGGTGCAACGCCATCGGCAGGGCGCCCTGCGCGGCCAACGGCTCAAGGACCTCGGCGCCGTACCGACCGGAGCTGTGGACCACGAACTGGCCGGCGCGGACCCAACCGTTGTCTGCAACTGCCCGGACCAGCGGGACCAGAGTGTCATCGGGGACGGTGAGCAGCACCAGGTCAACCCGGTCGAAGACGTGCTCCACCCCCAGCAGCACCGCCTCCGGCAGCATCTCCGCCGCCCTCTTGCGGGATCGGTCGGACACGGCGTAGGCGGCCACCGCGCGGTGGCCCGCGCGCGCCAGCGCGGCGGCCAGGACCGAGCCGGCCCGGCCCGGCCCGATGACGCCGACGGTAAGGCGTGCCGTGTCCATCACTGGTCCCCGGGCTGCATCCACCGGGTGCCGCGGTCTTCGGCCAAGGCCCGCTGGGCCCGCCCGTTCTGCTCATCGGCGATCCGGCGCGCCTCGGCGGCGGCGCGGTACAGGGCGACGACCCGGACCGGTCCGGGAGGTGAATCGACATGCATGGTCGCCAGGCCCAGCGCGCGCTGCCACGGCCCCTGGGTCACCCGCACCGACTGGGTGCGGGCGTGGGGGGCCACCGTCAGCCGGTGCACAAACCTGCCCCGCTGGGTGACGAAGACCCGATCGTCCCACCCGACACCTAGTTGGCGATGCTGGATCCACGCCCGCCTGCGGGCTTGGGGCGGCGCCGGTTCCAGACCCACCTGCCGAGCATCGACCCCCGGGAGGATCTGGTGCACGACCGACAGAACCACGCGGTAGGGGGCGACGGGGAGCAAGACCCGTTGGAAGTTCCCGCCGTTCTGGCCATCCTCGTCGGATGTGCCCACCCCGGCGACCGTGATCTCGACGCGGACCCAATCCTTCTTGCGCCACAGCCAGGATTGGACGAACTCCACTGCTTGGACGCGTCCCGGGGGGACCGTCTGGGACTGGATCCGCAACAGTCCGGCCTTGGTGCGCAGGCCGTCGGGGGACTCGGCGACGGTGAATCCGTAGAAGTTGGTGAACTCGGTCACGACCATCACCAGCGGGACACCGCCGAGAAGCAACCAGGCCAGCCCGACAACTCCTTCGGCTGCCACCGTGACGAACAGGACCAGCCCGGTGAGGGCCGCCAGGAGAACGGTGGTGCCGCGCAACAGCAGCGACAAGGCCAGATCACCGGTGGGCACGTCCACCAGGGAGTGCTGCGGGGCCTCGCCGGACTCGGGGTGCAGGCCAGCCGCGCGCGCGACGACAGAGTTGCGCAGCGCCTGTGCAGCGTCCAACCCGAGGTACTGGATCTCGGCGCGTGAGTCCCCCGCCCCCGCCACCTCGATGCTGACCTGCGCCAACCCGAAGATCCGCGCCATGAGGGGCTGTGCCACCTCGACGCCCTGCAGCCGGGACAGCTGCAGGCGTCGCTCCCGACGGGTGACAACACCGGAAGCGATCCGGAAATCCCCCTGGTCGTCGAACCAGTAGGTGAGCCGCTTCCATGTGAGGTACGAAAACGCCGCCACCACGGCGCCGAGCACGACAGCAAGCCCCAACGAGATCAGCAGCGCAGCCGCGACGCCCACCCCGACATCGGAGAGGTTCTGGCTGACGCTGGCGACGCCCAAGACCAGCGCGAACGGCAGCGCGCGGGCGCCATTCACCAGCGGGGTGACAGGATGGGTGTGCTGAGGCGCAGTCTCGCCTGTTGCCGCCGCTGCCACGTCGGTCACAGGCCGGCAGACCTTTCTTCGCCGTGGGAAGCCAGCCGGTCCCGCAGCTCGGCCGCCACATCGGGCGGCAGCCCGGGGATTTTGGCATCCGTCGTCGCCGCGGCCGTGTGCAGCTGCACCGACGCCAGGCCCATAGCCCGGTCGACCGGCCCGGCCACGAGATCCACCAGCTGCATCCGACCGTAGGGAACGATCACCAGGCGGCGGAAGAGAATCCCGGAGGTGACCAACAAGTCGTCGGCCCGCTCGACATAGCCGAAGGACCTCACCCTCCTGCCGATGAGCCACCACAGCCACACGAACAGGACGACGGCGACCAGCGCCGCCGCGGCGGCGAGGACATTGAGGTTGACCACAACCAGCACCGCCACGGCCACAACGGTGATCAGCACGACCCAGGTCGTCATCACCAGCCGGCGGGCAGTGCTCAACTTGGCGGAGACGGGGTTCCAGTCCTCCCCGGGGGGAGCGAAAGCTTCATCCACGGAAAGCGGCACCGCCCCAGGCTATCGCGGCCTGTCCAGGGGGTGCGCCACGGCGGCCAGGTCAGGGCATGGGATGCAGCGGGGTGCCGGTCGCCACCATTGCGCCGCGGCGAAAGGAATGAATCGCGCGCTGCGGCGCAGCCGTTGGGTGCAGCGGCGTGGACACGGCCATGAACCTGTGCAGGTGCAGCGGATTCGGGTGCAACAGCGTTGGTTGCAGGGGTGGGCGGATATCCGGTCGCCGTGTGCTTCCCGGCACCCGCGGCCCGGATGTCGCCACCGGCAGCCGTTCGGCGGTCGGCTGGGACGGTGCGCCCGATGCTGTCCGGGGGGCGGCTGGCGCAGCGTCAGGCCTGACCGGTTCCGGGGATCGTGGCTCGGGCGCGGCCGCCGCCGGTGGATCGTTGCCCGGCGGCACCGGTTGCCGGGGTTCGGGCGGCGGGGGCGGCGTGTCCACCTGGGCCGTGGCCGACCCGGACCGCTCTCCTGGGCTCGACGGCGGGGGCGGCGGAGTATCCGCCAGAACCGGCGCGTCGGGCAGCAGGGATCCGACGGCCACCGCGACTGCCAGGCAGGTCAGCCCGAGCCGCGTGCTCACGGCTTCTGTTCCGGTTGCTCGATGAAGGGCGTGAATCCCGCAGCCCCCAAGGCCGGCGAAACACCGAAGACGCTCCTCTTCGACGACTGCGGTGCCACCAGGCGCCAATCACCGCGCCGCCATTGCAGCGGGACCTCGTAGACCATCCGTTCGCCGTCCGGCGCCTTGACCAGCAGTTCGACGTCGTTGCCGCCCCCTGGCTCGAACCGCTGGATACGCCAGGACCGCACGTCACCCGTGGGCACGAGGATCGGCCCGCCGTCGGTGACGCCGACGTTCTCAGCCGCCCGCCGGTAGATGCGCCTGGTTTGCCGCAGGAGCTCCTCCTTGCCGCCGAGCACCTGACCCTTGATGGCGGGAGTGAAGACGTCCGGACCGGTGAGTGCATCGATGTGGGTGGCGATGTGGACTGCCGCCAGGGCTGCGCCATGGGGGGTGTCGGTGAAGCCGCTGGAACGGGTCCGGCTGAAGCGGGAGGGCCCGTCCACGGGGCTGATCGGCAGAACCGCTCCCTGCCACGAAACCGCCGTCGCCGCGGGCTGTTCGGCACGGGTCGGATCGCCGGCGGGGCGGGCAGCAGGGTCAGCACTCTGCGCGGGCGACGATGCGGGACCGCCGGTGGACTCCCCCGGTTCCGAGATGCCGAGCCGCCAGGCCAGACCGGCTGTCACCGCCGCCACGACCGCGAGTGCGATGAGGAGAATCCGAGGCGCGTTCGGTGGCCGGGATGGGAGCCGTACCGACCACCGCGGCAGCCGCGGCAGCCACCGGGTAGTGCGCGTAGGTCTGGCGATGCCGCCCCCGCGCTGGGG
>JAQAZZ010000146.1:0-9093 GCA_032127075.1 Micrococcales bacterium
TCTTCGCCTTCTTCGCCGCCGCCGCGGCAGCGGCCTCCGCCCCGGGGCTGTGGGCGGCGGGGGTCTGCACCAGCTGCTGGGGTGACTTGTCGGTCCCGCCGCATCCCAGCGCGGGGATGGGTGCCACGAGCACCGACCCGATCAGAGTCCCTGCCAGAATCCCCTTCAGCAGCATCGCCATCACCCCGTCCCCGTGCCCTTCCCGGCCCAGGGCCTTCACTTCCACGCTACTGGTGGCCGTCGCCGATTCGACCCCCGCCGCGGCCCGCTTCCCGCCCTTGCGCCGACCTGACAGGCCGAAACGTGTCGAGAACCGGCGTCGGGGTGGGCGAACGTCCCTCTTCCGCAGGACCTTCGGCCCGGCGGGCCACGGCACAGCCGCGGTCACCGCAGGATGCGGCGGGTGAGAGGCGGGCGCCGCGGGTGCAGGGGCCCTGCGCATCGCAACTACCCTCTAGGCATGACCGACACCCTTCCCCTGGCGCAGGGTTTCCCCGCGGTGACCCGCGAGCAGTGGCGCGCGATGGCCGCCAGGGCGCTGGCCCGCAGCCGTGGCGACGTGGACCCCGCCGACGTGGAACGCCTGCTGTCCACTGCGACCGAAGACGGGTTCGCCGTCATGCCGCTGTACACGGCCGCCGACGCTCCAGAGGCCGATCGGGCCGCTGCCGGGTCCGGCACTGCGCTGCGCGGCTCCCGGAGCGCCGACGGATCAGGCTGGTCGATCCGGCAACGGCACTGGATCGGCGGGGTCGAGGACGCCGCCGACGACATCGCCGGCGACCTCGGCAATGGCACCGACAGCCTTTGGCTGACCGTGCTCGACGCCGACGCGCTGCCCGCGACGCTGGCGAAGATCGACCTCGACCGGGTTCCTGTCGTCGTTGAAGCCTTCGCCGCTTCCGCGGATGCGGCCGAGCAGCTTCTCATGGCGCTGCCCGCCGAAGGAGCACCCGCCGATACCTCCCTGGGCCTGGATCCGGTCGGCTGGGCGGCGGCGTCGGGCAGCCCGGTCGATGTCGCGGCCACGGTGGAGCTCGCTGGACGGGCCCACGATCGCGGCGTGCTGGCCTTCACCATCGATAGCACCGTCTTCCACGAGGCAGGCGCCTCGGCAGGCCAGGAACTGGCGTTGACCACCGCCTCGGGGGTGGCGGTCCTCTGGGCGCTCACCGATGCCGGCATGACAATCGACGAGGCCGCGGGGCTGATCGGATTTCGCTGGGTCGTCACCGACGAGCAGTTCGTTTCGATCGCAAAGCTGCGAGCGGCGCGGGTGTTGTGGTCGCGCATCCTGCAGGTGGCCGGGGCCGCCGAGACCGGGCAGCGCCAGCATGCCGCATCATCGGTCGCGATGCTGTCCGCGCGCGACCCGTGGGTGAATCTCATCCGAAACTGTGTGGCCGCCTTCTCCGGTGGTGTGGGCGGCGCCGCTGCCGTGACCGTGGAGCCGCACACACTCGCGGTGGGCAACGTCGATGAGTTCGCGCATCGAATGGCGCGCAACACCCAGCACCTGCTGCTGTCGGAATCCCATGCGGGCTTCGTCTCGGACCCGGCGGGTGGCTCCTACTACGTCGAGGAGCTGACCCGCAAGCTTGCAGATGCCGCGTGGGCTGTGCTGCAGGATCTGGAAGCCGACGGCGGGATTGCGGCGGCCTTGGAGTCCGGCGCGGTCGCCGCCATGGTCGCTCGGACCTGGGACCAGCGGGCCGACCGCGTCGCCCGACGCTCCCTGCCGATCACCGGGGTCTCGGAGTTCCCCGAAACAGAGCGCCTCCCACAGCCTCCGGTGCCGTGGACTCGGCCCGGCGGCGGGTTGCCCCAGCATCGCCTCGCGGAGGCGTTCGAGGCTCTGCGCGACCGAGCGGATGCCGCCGGCGACCCGCGGGTGACGCTTCTCGCGCTGGGGCCACTGGCCCGCCACGGCGCTCGACAGGCCTTCGCCGCCAACCTCTTCACCGCGGGTGGCATAGGGGCTGACGCCGTCGGATTCGCCGAGGGCGATCCCCTCGAAGTCGCCCCGGTGGTGTGCATCGTGGGAGCGGACGCCGACTACGCGCAGTCCGCCGCGGCGGCCGCCGCAGCCGCCCGTGCCGGGGGTGCCCGGCGGGTCTGGCTGGCGGGCAGGCCGGGTGACCGGGCCGACAGCGACGCCGCGGCGGGCATCGACGACTACCTCTTCGCGGGCTGCGACGCAGTTGCCGTGCTGGAACAGACACTGACCGACTTGGGGGTCGGAAAATGAGCAGCGTCCCATCACTGCGGGGAATCGACCTGTGGGCAGGCTCGCCCGCCGGGGCAGCGGATTCCGACGGCGGCCCCGTCCTGCACACCCCCGAGGGCATCGACGTCAAGGGCCGCTACGGCCCAGCCGACACCGCGGGGTTGGACTTCCTGGATACCTACCCCGGCGCGCCGCCGTTCCTGCGCGGCCCCTACCCGACCATGTACACCGCGCAGCCGTGGACGGTCAGGCAGTACGCCGGGTTCTCCACCGCCGAGGAGTCGAACGCCTTCTACCGCCGCAACCTGGCCGCGGGGCAGAAAGGGCTTTCGGTGGCTTTCGACCTTGCCACCCACCGCGGGTACGACAGCGACCATCCCCGCGTGGTCGGCGACGTCGGTATGGCCGGGGTGGCGATCGACTCGATCCTGGACATGCAGACGCTGTTCGACGGAATCCCCCTGGACCGGATGAGTGTGTCGATGACCATGAACGGTGCCGTACTGCCGATCATGGCGCTGTACATCGTGGCGGGCGAGGAGCAGGGCGTCGCACCGGAGAAGCTGACCGGGACCATCCAGAACGACATCCTCAAGGAGTTCATGGTCCGCAACACCTACATCTACCCGCCCACCCCCAGCATGCGGATCATCTCCGACATCTTCGCCTACAGCTCGGCCAAGATGCCGCGCTTCAACTCCATCTCCATCTCCGGGTACCACATGCAGGAGGCGGGGGCGACCGCCGACCTGGAGCTCGGCTACACCCTCGCTGACGGGGTGGAGTACATCCGCGCCGGCCTGGGCGCCGGGCTGGACATCGACAAGTTCGCCCCGCGGCTGTCGTTCTTCTGGGCGGTCGGCATGAACTTCTTCATGGAGGTGGCCAAACTCCGCGCCGCCCGGCTGCTGTGGGCGCGGCTGGTCCGGCAGTTCGAACCGAAGAACAGCAAGTCGCTGTCGCTGCGGACCCACTGCCAGACCTCCGGCTGGTCGTTGACCGCCCAGGACGTGTTCAACAACGTCATGCGCACCACCATCGAGGCGATGGCCGCCACCCAGGGCCACACCCAGTCGCTGCACACCAACGCGTTGGATGAGGCGCTGGCGCTGCCCACGGACTTCTCCGCCCGCATCGCGCGCAACACCCAGCTGCTGCTGCAACAGGAATCCGGCACGACTGGTGTGATCGATCCCTGGGGCGGGTCGTATTTCGTGGAACGGCTCACCCACGACCTCGCTCGCCGCGCGTGGGAACACATCACCGAGGTCGAGCAGGCTGGCGGGATGGCCCGCGCCATCGACGAGGGTCTGCCCAAGATGCGCATCGAGGAGGCCGCCGCTCGCACCCAGGCGCGCATCGATTCCGGCACCCAGGCGCTGGTGGGGGTCAACCGCTACCGCCCAGAGTCGGACCGGCCCATCGAGGTGCTGAAGGTGGACAACACCGCGGTCCGCGCGGCCCAGCTGGCCAAGCTGGAGCGGTTGCGCGCCGATCGGGACCCGCACGCGGTCGATGCGGCGCTGGCCGCCATCACCAAGGCCGCCGAAGGTATCGCCGACGGCACCCGCGGCAACTCCCTGGACGACAACCTGCTGACCCTGGCGGTAGCCGCCGCCCGCGTCCGCGCCACGGTGGGCGAGATCTCGGAGGCCATGGAGAAGGTCTTCGGGCGGCACCGGGCAGCGATCCGTACGATCTCAGGCGTGTACTCCGACGAGGCTGGCGAGGGGTCCGGTGTCGCCGCAGCGCGCGCCGCCACCGACCGCTTCGCCGAGGAGCACGGCCGCCGCCCGCGGATCCTGGTGGCGAAGATGGGTCAGGACGGCCACGACCGGGGCCAGAAGGTGATCGCCACCGCGTTCGCCGACCTCGGCTTCGACGTCGATGTCGGCCCGCTGTTCGCCACACCGGCCGAGGTCGCCCGCCAGGCAGTCGAGGCCGATGTCCATGTCGTGGGGGCGTCGTCGCTGGCGGCGGCCGGTCGCCCCGACATCAAGATCGTGGTCGGCGGGGTGATCCCACCCGACGACTTCGCCGCACTGCGCGACGCTGGTGCTGCGGCGATCTTCCCGCCGGGCACGGTGATCGCCGAGGCGGCGCTGGAACTGCTCGCCGACCTCGGCGACTGACCGGCCCGGCGATCCGTGAGCAGGCGCATCGACCTCCCCGTGCTCGTCGACGGTGTCGTGGCCGCCGACCGCGCCAGCGTCGCCCGGGCGATCACGCTGGTGGAGTCCTCCCGGGCCGACGACGCCGCGCTGGCCGCCCGGCTGCTGGACGCGGTGCAGGACCGCACCGGCACGGCGGTGCGGGTGGGTATCTCCGGGGTCCCCGGGGTCGGCAAGTCCACGTTCATCGACGAGCTCGGCACGCAGCTGACCCAGGGCGGCAGCAAGGTGGCGGTGCTGGCCGTGGACCCGTCCAGCGTGCGCAGCGGCGGCAGCGTGCTGGGGGACAAGACCCGCATGGAGCGCCTGGCCGCCAGCGATTCGGCGTTCATCCGCCCCTCGCCCAGCGCCGGCACCTTGGGCGGGGTGGCCCGTTCCACCCGCGCGGCGATGATGGTCGTGGAGGCCGCCGGGTTCGACGTGGTGCTGGTGGAGACCGTCGGGGTGGGGCAGTCGGAGGTGGCCGTGGCGAGCATGGTGGACACGTTCCTGCTGCTCGCGCTGGCCCGTACCGGCGACCAGCTGCAGGGGATCAAGAAGGGCATCCTGGAGCTGGTGGACGTCATCGCGGTCAACAAGGCCGACGACGACCACGCCGCAGAGGCCAGGAAGGCCGCCCGGGAGCTGTCCAGCGCGCTGCACCTGCTGTCCCACGGCGACGAGTCGGTGTGGCGGGTGCCGGTGCTGACTTGCAGCGGGCTGACCGGAACCGGCGTGCCCGAGGTGTGGCAGGCGGTGCTGGACCACCGCGCGCATCTGGTCGAGACCGGGGGGCTGGAGCGCCAGCGCGGCGAGCAGCAGGTCGAGTGGATGCTCGAAACGGTGCAGGACCGGCTGATCACCCAGTTCAACCGCCGCCCCGGGGTCGTGGCCGCCCTGCCCGACCTGCGGGAGCGGGTACGCGCCGGTGAGTTGTCGCCGCTGGCGGCGGCGGAGGAGCTGCTGTCCCGTCGATAGCAGGGTCAGCGTTGGCGGGCGCGGTGCCTTCGACTGTCACGTATCCCGCCAACCTTCATCTATCCCGCCAGATACGGCAGGTTCCGTGAGAGTTGGCGGGATACGTGTGGGTTGGCGGGATCGGTGACGGTGGCCGGTTCCAATGAAGGCGGGTTTCATGAGAGTTGGCGGGGTGACCCGGGTGGTCCAACGCCGTGGCGCAGGCCCGGAAGTCCACAGGGCGGCCCTTCCCCCTACAACGGCAACCGGCCGCGTTGCAGCCTGCGGGGGTGCGCGCGACCACGGTCCTGGATCTGTTCGGCAGGCAGCGCGGGGTCGTCACCCGCGACCAGTTGTACGCGCTGGGACTCAGCAGGCGGACGGTCGCGCGGCGGGTGGCGGACGGCGTGTGGATCCCGCACGGCCGCTCGGTGCTCGTCCGGCGCGGCACTGAGGACACGTTGGCGACAAGGTCCCGCGTCGCTGCCCTGCGGGTACCGGGATCGGTGTTGACCGGCCCCTCGGCGGCGGCCCTTCTCGGTCGGGGTCCCTGGGAAGGGGTGGACATCGGCGGGCTTCCGTGGCTGGTCGCCCGATACCGGCCGGCGGTGGCGGCCAGGTTCCTCGCCCACCCGGGCATGGACTTCCGCCTGGTGGATGGCTTGCGTGTCGCCCGCAGGGACCTGGCGGTGGTCGACTTGCTCCGGCTGCTCCCCCTCGACTCCGCCCGCACCGTCGCGTACCGGACGGTGCAGATCGGCCTGTTGGATGTGGCGGGCCTGACCGAGCACCACAGGCGGTTGCAGCACTGCGCGGGAGCCGGCCAGCTGCGGTCGTTGCTCCACGATCTGTCGTCCGGCAGCCACGCGGACTCTGAGCGGCTGCTGGTGGAACTGTTGCGCGGGGCCGGGATCTCCGGGTGGCATGTCAACCATCCGATCCCCCTGGGTGGCGGCGAGGTCCGCGGGGATGTCGTGTTCCCCGATCACCGCCTGGTCGTGGAGATCGACGGCCGGGCCTGGCACACCGACCCGCAACGCTTCCAGGCCGACCGCTCCCGGCAGAACCGCCTCGTCCGCGCTGGCTGGACCGTGCTGCGCTTCACGTGGGAAGACCTCGTCGAACGGCCACGCCGACTCGTTGCCGAGATCAAGGCCTGCCTGAGGTGAGGCCAGCCGCTCGAAATCTCTCTTCGTCGACGAAACGGGAGTGTTCAGCCGCGGCGTGAGCCTACCGGGGCCTCGCCGGGGCCGACATGGTCGGCCAGCCAGTCCATCATGGGTGTCAGTGCGCGCCACGAGTCGCGGACCTTGGACACGACCCTTCGTGTGCCCATCCACGCCGCCGGCTCCCACAGCCGGGAGGCGTACAGCGACCGGTAGCGCAGCCATTCAAGCCGGACATGCTCCGGGCTGACGCCGCGGGGGCGGGTCTTGAGCTGCTGGCCGCCGATGTCGTAGCCCTTGCGCTTCAGGGTCTTGACCAGGGCGGGCAGTTCTTCACCCGCGTCGTCGTCCACGGCCGCGCGGTAGCCAGCGACCTGATCGGGCGTGGCGGTGTACCAGCCGCCGGCGACCATCAGCCCCGAGCCCGAGATCTGCACGTACCAGCCGAGACCGTTGCGCATCTCGACGAACATGCCCTGATGGTCTTTGTAGGGGGTCTTGTCCTTGCTGAATCGGATATCCCGGTAGGGCCGGTACAGGTGTGGCTCGCCGAACTCTTGCGACAACTCGCTGCCGAGAGCCGCCAGGGGTTCGCGGATGTTGGCCTGGTAGTCACCCTTGTGCTCGGTCCAGAAAGTCTTGCTGTTGTCTGCTGCCAGCGCGTCGTAGAAGTCGAACGCTTCCGCAGGGATTCCCTGAAAGGTCATGGCCCGACTCTGCCCACCGCGAACGTGTGTGTCCACGCCTCGGGCATCCCTGTGGACGCTGTCGGTGTGACAGGTGTGTGGGTATCCCGCGGCGGTGCGCGGTTCGTGCGCGTCCCATCGGGTGGGCGAGCGGCCCTTCAGACCGGTTTGTCTTGTGCCGCCGCGACAATCCGCCGCGCGACGCTGTCCCAGCTCCACAGCGCCTCGGCCGCCGCCCGGCAACCGTCCTGCAGCGTCTGCCGTTCGGTGTCGGACAGCCCTAGGATGGCCGCCAGGCGAGCGTGCAGCGAGGCGGCATCGCCACTGGCGAAGGATGTGAGCCGCAACTGGTCGGGCAGGAAGCGGTCGAGCCCGGCGGCGACTTCCGCCAGCCCGCT
Source organism: Micrococcales bacterium (assembly GCA_032127075.1). GTDB lineage: Bacteria > Actinomycetota > Actinomycetes > S36-B12. The sequence continues at coordinate 7,585 of JAQAZZ010000146.1, forward strand.
GTGCCGGGCCACCACCGGCGGGCAGCCGCAGGCGGCGGCTTCGGCGGCGACCATCCCGAAGGCTTCGGGGAACACACTCGGCGCCGTGCTGGCCACGGCCAACGGCCACAGCTGCCGCAGATGCCTGTGCTGCAACGGCCCGGTGAAGAGCGCTGCTACGCCCAGCCGTTGTGCCTGCTCTTCCAGTGCTTCCCGCTCAGGCCCGAAGCCGACGATCACCGCACGCGCGGGCAGGTCGGCGAGGGCATCGATGAGCAGTGCCACGCCCTTCTCCCGGCTCAGCTTGCCCACGTAGGTGACGACAGGGTCGCCCTCGGCGAAGAACGCCGCCAGCCGATCGGCATTGCCGCCGTCCGGGGCGCGCTCGTCATGGGCGTCAGGCGGGTTCGGCGGGTCGACCCGGGATTCCGCGATCAGGCCGGCCAGCGCGTCGCCGCGGGGGCGCGGCCGCATAGCAGCGGTATCGACCCCGGGTGGGATCACGGCGATCCGGTCCGCGGGGAAGCCGACAAGTTCCTGTACCACCGACCTGATGTGCTCCGAACCGGCGACAACTGCGGCGGCCGCTGCCAGCGAGTCCGCCGCCCAGGCGCACAGCGTGGCGTCGCCTCGCATGGCGTACTCGAGTTCCGAGCCGTGCGCCTTGACCACGAACGGCAGGCCCGCTGCGGCCGCGACCGGGCTGCCGAGCAGCACATGGTTGGCGATCAACAGATCGGCCGGACCCTCGGCACGCACCGCTGCGGCTTGGGCGGCCACATAGGCTGCGATCTCGTCGGCTGCGAAATCACCCAGCAACGCCGGATCCATCCCCTGATAGGCGTCCAGCACGAACACCGGCAGCCGACCCGGCACAGCAGGTCGGCGCACGGCAGCCCCCGCCAGGTCCAGGTCGGAACCGTCGTCCTGGCAGAACACCGTGACATCGTGGCCCTGCCGGGCAAGCGTGCGCGCCAGAGCCTGGGTGTATTCGTTCGAGCCGGTGCCCCGCAACAGGTAGCCGTGCCAGATGTAGATGCGCACGCAGCGACGGTAGCGCCCAGGGCAGAATGCCCCGGTGGGGGGTTCAGCCTCGGCGCACCAGAACCATGGACAGCCCGCCTCTCGGCCTCAGCGTGATGTTGCCCTCCGGGATCACTTCGGCACCCGGATCAGCGAGCCGCGGCGCCCACCCGCGTGCCAGCAGCGCCAGAACCAGCGTCGCCTCGGTCCAGGCGAACTGGTCGCCGATACACCGGCGATTGCCCCACCCGAAGGGGTACCACGCACCGCGCGGCTGCCCGGGAGCCTTCTCGCTGAAGTCACCGGCGGCATCCAGCCAGCGTTGCGGGCGGAACGCCAGCGGGTGGGCCCAGTAGCGCAGGTGCCGGTGCATGACCCATTGGGGCGCCAAGACGATCGACCCGGAGGGAAGTGTCCACCCCTGGTGGCTGACGTCGGTCAGTGTCCGCCGGCCAACCATCCATGCCGGCGGATAGAGCCGCAGCGACTCCGCCAGCACCGCCCTGG
>JAQAZZ010000147.1:0-7254 GCA_032127075.1 Micrococcales bacterium
GAAGCGGTGACGGTCGGGGACCTCGTGCGCCTCTTCACGTTCCGCCAGGGCGACGCGAACCTCGTGGAGCTGACACTTCCCGCCGACAGCGAGATCGAGGGCAGCCGCATCGGGGATGTCTACTGGCCGGTGGATACGGCCCTCGTGGCAATCGTGCGGGGCACCAGGGTGCTGGCGCCCACCCAGGATGATGCGCTGGAATCCGGCGACGAACTGCTGTTCGTCTGCAGCCCGGCCCAGGAACCGGCGCTGGAAGAGCTCCTGGCACCGGGCCATGCCCACCGTCAGGTGGACGACGAAGACTGATCCAGCTGCGCGGCCGCCATGCGGGGGCGCATGATCCGGTAGCTCAGGTAGCCGGCGAATAGGAACAGCGGCCATCCCAGCGCGAGTTTGGCCACCCCGAGGGGGCCGACGGCGCCGATCAGGTACAGCGGCAGCTGGACCGCGACGCGCGTTGCGAACATGGCCGCCCACACCCAGGTGGCGGCCATCGCCCCCCGGAAGGCCTCGGCATTGTTCCGCCATGAGGAAAGGTCGCCGGTGACGGCCCCCGCCGCGTAGCCCACGAGCGGGCGGCGGAACAGGGCGCTGAGCGCGAAGGCAGACCCGTAGGCGATGTTGATCAGGATCCCCGGCAGGAAGAAGTCCTCGGCGCGGCCCGTTCTGGCGGCCAGCAGCGCGGCGATGCCCAACCCCAGCAGGCCCGTCAGGATGTGCCGCAACGACTCCCCACGCACACCGCGGATGACGGCGACGACAACTCCGGTCCCCACGGCCGCCCAGATCGAAGGCTGGAGTTGGCTGCCCGACACCAGATAGACGACGAGGAACACGGCAGTGGGCAGACCCGAGTCCAACAACCCCTTGCTGCCACCGATGCCCTGGGCGATCGCGGCCGTCATTTCGGTGGACGCCCCCCGCGACGGATCCTCTTCTTCCGTCGGGGCGGCGGATTCCTCCGGTGCCGTCACGTCTCTCCGCGGGGCCGGAGCTCGTAGCGCGGGTTGAAGAGGGTGGAGGTGTCGCCGTTGCAGGTCATCCGTCCGTGGACGGTGACGGTGCGGCCCGCCTCGATGCCCAGGATGTGCCGGCGTCCGAGCCACACCAATCGAAGGTGGCCCGACCCGTCGTACAGGTCGGCCTCCACCGCCGGGACACCTGCCAGCGGCCGGACGGTGACACTGCTCAGCACACCGCAGGCGCTGACCACGTCGCCGCGTTCGCAGCAGTCGATCGGCGTCGCCCCGACGGTGGTGACCTCTACCTGCAGTTCCTCGGCCTCGGCTGCTTTTCGGGAGTAGCCCCCGAACTTGTTGCGCCGTTGCCTCGCTGCGTCCAACAATCGCACCCTGCAAGGCTAGACCTACTGAAGCGCACACACGAATCGGATCCCCGAATCGGCCACCATGGACGTGTGACACCCGCCGACCCGTGGCCGCCGGGCACCGTGGCGCTGCTCGGCCACGGCGCCGGATCCGCCGCTGGTTTCCTGTCCCGGGCGTTCCCAGCCGCCCGCCTCGGCGTCGCCGAGTGCCGCTACCTCGACGACCGCAGCGGCTCGCAGCACCTGATCGTGCACCAGATGCGGACCGCGGCCGAGCAGCTGCACGGCCCGCTGATCGTGGGAGGGGTGTCGCTGGGCGGGCACGCCGCGGCCGAACTCCTCGCCTCCCCCGATCCACCCCACAACGTCGTGGGCTCCCTCGTGTGCCTGCCCGCCTGGACCGGCGCCCCCGATGCGGTCGCGGCCATGACCGCATCGGCTGCGGCAGAGGTCTCCCGCGTCGGCATTCGGGGGGTTCTCGACGGCCTGGACCCGTCGGACTGGGTGGCCGGGGAACTCGCCGAAGCGTGGCGGGACCGGGGAGCCGACGCGCTGGCCGCCGAATTGGAGTCGGCCGCCCGGCAGGTGGCACCGACGGCGGCGCAGCTGGCACGGATTCAGGTGCCGGTCGGGATCCTCGCCCTCGACGACGATCCGCTCCACCCCTTGTCGGTGGCCCTGGCCTGGCATTCGGCGATACCCCGCAGCGCCGTGGGCGTGCTGGCCCGCGGCGAGCCGGCTGTCGACCGAGCCGTCTTCGCCGACCGCGCCCGGCAGGCCCTGCGCCGCGCCTGGTGATGCCCGCCGGCTGCGGCCGCGCGCGGTGTCATTCGTCGTCGGACACCTGTTCCACCGATCCGGGAACATCCTCGGGCAGACTCAACTGCAGCGGCGCCCCCGGCGGCATCGCGGTGTCCCCGCGCACGACGGTCAGGGACCGGAAGGCTTCCTCCACTGCATCCGAGGTTTCGGGGACCGCGCCGGAACCGAGCAGCACACCCTGCAGCATCCACCGCGGGCCGTCGACACCGACGAACCTCATGCGCTGCTGCACCGGGTTGCCCTGCTCGTCAGTCAGGAACGCGGTGGTGTGCAGTTCCACGCCGAAACGGCCGGTGACTTCGTCGACGGTGCCACCATCACTGGTGATGGAGCTGCGGATCTCGCCGCGGGCCTCCCGCCAACCGCCGCCGGATCTTGGTGCCGCGAAGACCCGGACCTGCACCGCACCTTCGCCGCGGACGATGGTCACGGCGGCGGGCTCCCCAGAGTCGGGGTCCATCTCGACGCGGACCTCCAACCCGTCGAGCAGGGTCAGCTGAACCGCTCCCAAGTCGAGCCTGCCGGCGGAAGACGCGTCCGGGTCGGCGACCTCGGAGATGTCGAACGGCCCTTCGCTGCGATCCGGCATGGGTTCGCCCGGCGCGGTATCTGCCCCATGGGCCGCGACATCGGCGGCGCTGTCGGCGGCGCTGTCGGGGCCACCGGCGGCAACTTCGTCGGGCTGGTCGCCGGCCGGCTTGTCCGGTTGCGACCGCTTCCCCTTGCGTCGAATCATCGGCTCGGATCCTTCCTCGTCGCGACCCCGGTGGAGCCGAAGCCGCCGTCGGAGCGTTGGCTGCCGGGCAGCGCCTGGACCTCGTGCAGCCGCACCGGCGGAACCTGTTGCACGATCAGTTGTGCGATCCGGTCGCCACGCTCGAAGGTGACCGGCTGCTGCGGGTCCAGATTCACCAGGCTGACCTTGATCTCGCCCCGGTAGCCGGCATCGACAGTACCCGGTGCATTGACCAAAGACACCCCGTGCCGCACGGCCAGGCCCGAACGGGGGACGACGAGGGCCACATGTCCGCCCGGCAGGGCGATCGCTATCCCGGTCGGCAACAGCACCCGCTCCCCCGGTGCCACCACACAGGCTTGTGTGGTGACGAGGTCGAATCCGGCATCGCCGGGGTGAGCCGGTCGGGGAAGCGGCACTTCCGGGTCGATCCTGAGGATCAGCACGTCCACGGGAGCGGTCACGGGTTCAACTCCATCTTCCCGCCGGGGACATCTGCGCGCGCACGGCGCCCATGGCGTTCGAAGTGTTCCATCGGGACCTGGATGAACAACCCGCGGGCATTCCCCGCCACCGAGCCGTCGGGCACGCGCCCGATCCCGCTGCACCACACCTTGCGCCCGGACACCGACTCGATGGTCGCGTCGATGACAACCTCGGTGCCCACCGGCACGGGTTGGCGGAAGTTGGTCTCCAGGCGCCCGGTGACCGCGGGCACGAGCAGCAGCCAGTTCAGCGCGCCCAGGACCTCGTCGAACGCTGCGGCGAACAACCCGCCGTGGATGAGCCCGGGCGCCCCTTGGTGCTTGTCGGTGACTGTGAAACGTCCCTGGACGTCCAGCGCCCCCGTGATTTCGATGACCAGGCACAACCCGGCCGGGTGATCGGATCCGCAGCCGAAGCACAGCGGGTTGTGGCTCGGCACCCGCGTCCCCGGTGCGGCGGCGTCGGGATGCGGCTTGAGGGGCTCGGGCACGACCACAGACTATGCGACCATCGGGTATGCCTTGGCGTGAGGGACGCGACGGCGACACCCGCTTCTATACCGAACGGCTGCTGCCGTCGTGGTGGCTGTGGGCCGCGGCCCTGGGTGTCATCGCCATGGTGTCCGTGGCCTACGGATCCGCGCTCGGATCCGCGGCTGGCTGGCTGATGGCCGGCGCCGGGACGGCCCTGGCGGTGTGGCTGCTGTTGGCCACCGCACCCGTTGTCCATGTGGACGACCGGGTGCTGCGCGTCGGCAGGGCCAGATTGCCGCTGGCGCACGTGGGCCGGGTACTGGTCCTGGACGCCGAACTCAGCGCAGAGGCGCGGTCGACGCGGCTGGACCCCCGTGCCTATCTGCTGCTGCGCACCGCGACATGCCCGATGTCGCTGATGGTGGAGGTGGTCGACCCTGATGACCCCCACCCGTACTGGCTTTTTTCTGCGAAACACCCGCAGGAGGTCGCCACCGCCCTACGGCTAGCGGTAGAAGGGGACAAGGAGCGCAGCGACCGCGCCCATAGCAGAGAGGGACCGCAGTGACCAAGAAAGAACTGATCCGCATGGGGGCACCCCTGCTGGCGGCCGGTGGCGTCTGGTTGGCCCAGCAGGCTCTTTCAGGGGGCTACCGCGCCGCAGCAGGCTCCTCGCCGCCGAAAGCCGACGACACCGAAGCGCCCATGAGCCGGGTGCTGCTGTACGCCGCAGGCGCCGCCATGGTGGCGGCTGTGGTCAACGTGGTCATCACCCGCCAGATCGCCCGGGCCACCGCACCTCAGTTGGGCGATACCACTGCGGCCTGACCACTCAGCCGAGGCAATCGGAGCAGATGATGTTCTCCGGGTCGGCCAACTGGCTCTTGTGGTGCACCAGGAAACATTCGGTGCAGGTGAACTCGTCTGACAGTTTCGGCACAACCCGCACTTCGATACTCTCTTTGGAGAGGTCGGCCCCGGGAAGTTCCAGTGACTCCGCCATCTCCGTCTCGTCGACATCGACAGCCGCGGCCGTGCGATCGCCGCGCCGTGCCTTCAACTCTTCGATGCTCTCGTCTGCACTGTCGTTGTCGGTCTTGCGGGGGGCATCGTAGTCGGTCGCCATCTGTTCTCTTCCGTGGTGAGTCGTTGTGGGATCACGCGCCGCGCATTCTGCCGCATGGACCCCTGTTGTGCATAAGCGACATACCGCTTTGTGAAATCCTCAACACCCAACACCCTCCTGGGAGGACCGCATGCCCCTTTACGCCATAGGCGAACAAGAGCCCACGATCGACCCGGCCGCGTTCGTGCACCCGGACGCTGTGGTCATCGGAAACGTGACCATCGGGCCGGAATCGACGGTCTGGCCCACCGCCGTGCTGCGGGGGGACCACGGGGCGATCCGGGTCGGTGCGCAGACATCGATACAGGACGGCACCGTCGTGCACTGCACCGCCGAGCTGGACACGGTCATCGGTGATCGCTGCGTGGTGGGTCATCGGGTGCACCTGGAGGGCTGCACCATAGAGGACGATGCCCTGATCGGTTCCGGTTCAGTGGTGCTGCACCGCGCGATCATCCGCTCCGGGGCGCTGGTGGGCGCCCAGGCGCTGGTGACCAACGGCACCGAGGTTCCGCCCCTGGCGATGGCGTTGGGCGTCCCGGCGAAGATCCTGCGCGACCGGCTCGAGCCCGGCGCCCACGCGCGCGCCGCGCAGACCTACGTTCACAACGCTCACTGGTACAACGCCGAACTGCGCCGCCTGGACTGACCTCAAGGGCACTGGCCCGCTCCGAGCCGGCGCAGGACGGCCACGAGCGGTTCGAACAGGTCCGGCGGTGCGGCCACAGTCATCTGCTGCGACACCGCCGCGCCAGTCAGGTCGCCCACCCGGGCGCCCGCCTCGGCCGCGATCAGGGCCCCGGCGGCCCAGTCCCAATAGTGCAGGCCCTGCTCGAAATAGGCGTCGAACCGGCCCCGAGCAGTCCAGCACAGATCAACCGAAGCCGCCCCCAACCGCCGGATGTCGCGCACTTCGGGCAGCAGCCGCGCCACCACGGCGCCCTGGCAGGCCCTTCGCTCAGGCCGGTAGCCGAACCCGGTGGCCACCAGCGCGTCCTGCGGCGCTGCCACCGACGAGACCCGCAGATGGTCGCGCCGGTCCCCCGACACCGACCAGGCGCCGGAACCGGCCACCCCCAGGTACTCCTCCCCCATGGCCGGGGCGACGACGGCACCGGCCACCACGCTGCCGGATCGCTCTGCGGCGATGGATACCGCCCACGCCCGTTGCCCGTAGAAGTAGTTGACGGTGCCGTCGAGGGGATCGACGATCCACCGCACCTGATCGCCGACCACCGGCAGGTCGGCTCCGCCCTCCTCCTCGCCGAGCACGACATCGTCGGGACGCACGGCAGCGAGCCGCTCGCGCACGAGGCGTTCGCTGGCCTGGTCCATCTGCGTGACGAGGTCATGCTGGGACGACTTCGTCGCCACGGGGCGCACATCCCGCCAGCCGTCGAGCAGCAGTGCTGCCGCCTCGCGGCCCACGACCAGGGCGAGTTCCCCCAGCGCGGCAGCCGATATCGCATCACCCATGTCAACGCTCCCCCACTGAGGGCAGATCGCCGCGCGGATTGCGGCAGCAGCCCACACGGCAGGGCACCCCGTCGCCGACGGCGAGCAGGTCGTAGACCATGTCGACGAACCTGGGGTCGTCCTGCGGCGGGGCGAGCCGCACGAACCGCACCCCGACGTCGCTCGCGACCGCCCCAGCAGTCACATCGAGATCCCACCTGATCTCCAGGTTGTCCGCACAGAACCCGATCGGCGCGACGATCACCTGTTCGATCGCGTCCTCTGCGGCGCGGCGCACCACATCGGCGATGTCCGGCTCCAGCCATGGCTGGGACGGCGGGCCCGATCGGGACTGGTAGGCCATCTGCCAATCGATGTCGCCGGCACCCGTTGCGGCGGCGATCCGCGCGGCCAGCGCCTCGTGCTGCGGCCGGTACTTGTCCGCCGCCGCGACCGGGAGGGAATGCGTCACGAACAGCACCCGGGTGCGGCCGCCGCCGTCGGACGCGGCTGCCAGCCGGTCGGTCCAGATCTGAGCCAGCAGGGGGTGGTCGTGGAAGCGCGGCAGCACCCTGAGGTCGATCGTGGCACCGGACTCCGCGAGGCCCGCAGCCAGATCCTCCCGGTACTGCCGGCAGCCGGAATAGGAACTGAACGTCGATGTGAAATACGCCAAGGCCCGCGTCACGCCATCGTCTTTCATCTGGCGCAGGGTGTCGGCCAACAGCGGATCCCAGTTACGATTTCCCCAGTAGATCGGCAGATCGGGGCCATGCTGTTTCAGCTCGTCGCGCAGGGCTGCGATCAGGGCCCGGCATTGAGCGTTGAT